>QHBN01000187.1 GCA_003176995.1 Candidatus Nitrosopolaris wilkensis | reverse complement strand
ATATTGCTGAAGTGGTAACAGCCAAAAAGCGACTGGAGATGCAGAAGCTGAGACTTTGGGATAATATTCGTACCTTGGACGAACAGGCTCACCGTGCTGTTGACTCGAACAGAGAGGACTTGGCAAAGCTTGCTCTGGAACGCAAGAACGCTAACTTGCTTCAGGCGCAAGGATTGGATAAACAAGTTACAGAGATGCAGGTTGAGCAGCAAAAGCTGGAAGATACAGAAAGGCGTCTGTCTACCAAAGTTGAGGAATTTAAATCAAAAAAAGAGGTCATAAAAGCACAATATTCTGCAGCTGAAGCGCAAGTACGGATCAAAGAAAATGTCACAGGAATTTCAGAAGAAATGACTGATGTTGGTATGGCAATGAATCGAGCAGAAGATAAAACAGAAAAAATGAAGGCAAAAGCCCAGGCCTTAGATGAGATGATTGATTCAGGGGTTCTTACAGATTACACATCAACATCAGCGACGAGTGGCAGTGGTAATGATATAGAGGGGGAGCTACAGAAAATGACAGTAAAAAGCTCGGTCGATGAGGAATTAGCAAAGTTAAAGGCAGCTAACGCCAAAAAGAAAAACCAACCAGAGGGGAACGAACAGCAAAACGCGGAAGACAGCAAAGGTGAGGAAGAAGAACAGCCTGTGGTTGTCGAATGAAAAAGGAAGGACCATCAAAGACCACGAAAAAAGGTTCAAGTGGCGGCCATCGGCAGAGAGTGAGAGATCTCAAACAGAAAAGGCTCAAAAAGAAGCCGCGTTGGAATAATCGATCCGCCGTAAAGGATAACAGGTATGCGATTGTTAGAGTCATCGGGCATGGTCAGTTCAAGGTGGATAATCGTACTGCCAAGAAGATAAATAAGATAGATGATAATCTAATAAAAATAATTCAAACACATGAACAGGGCGAAAAAGACTTCGCTCGAATAGTAGATGAGGTTCTTGGATTAGTAAAAAAAGTTGGGCTACCTCTTGAACATAGGGAAATCGTTGAATCTGATATTATTGTGCCTGGGGCTGACATTTCTATCGAAGACGCCAAAAATATGATGAGGGGCAAAGGCTTTATGAACTGACAAGATTTCTCCGATACCATTTTTTATATTTTTTCGGTACCTCAATCTGTGTGGAATTGCTCAGAAAGAGCTTCTATTTTCTGAACTGTCAAAATCACGTTCCCATTCTGCTAAGTTGGCTTTCACTCTTTGAAAGACTTCAGAAAGGGTATATTATGAGAAGTCCCATTCTCACAATCAACCTATTGTGGATTGAATATAATAATCTACCAAATGAAACTAGAAGTAGATCGAGACATGACTTTTATATTTGTATTCCACGATTGCACGATATTCCTCCTTGAGCATTCTATACTGTCATCATCGACATTGTGGCAGATCTCGTGCAAAAATCCGATACCCTAATTTTCGGCGTCACGGAGAATGTCATTGTTACTCCGTTATTGTCGGATACATCCGAGTGAACTCAAGCAAACCCTTAAAAAGATTGAATTAATATATTTTAATGCCATGACAATGCCAAAAGGATTCGGTTCAAAAAGTGGAAACACAGGGAAGAGAAGTTTTAATGAGTGGTGGGGAAATGTTCCCTCTGATTTGAGACAGAAGGCACGGAAGGGTGATGAGCAAAATAAGCCTTTGCTGAATCAAGTTAATTACGTTCTTTTGCATCTTGGTCTAGCCGGGAAGCACGATGCAAAACCGACGCACGAGGAACTTAAAGACTGGCTGCATAGTGGCCAGGTCGACGTTCTGCGGATGAACAAGTGAGCGTATCACCACTCTTCTTATTTTTCTTAAGAATGAAGTGAAGATTACGGTTATTGTGTATCTGGGTAACTAGGTACGACACACAAGGAGATCAAATTTCGTTGATATGGAATCGTCTTCATTAACGCTGGACTGTGTCCATAGCGTTCTTCCAAGATGTGACTTTTAATGGCTGTATTTTGATACATGACTCGCCCATCCCTATGCTTTTATACTGAGGATATTTTGTGATTAACATCTTATGAATCTCTTTTAAGAGTGCAATTTGGTCTTTATTTTCAATTATCCCTGCTCGTCCAATGATCATGATAAACCACAGCTTTTCCCAAACTTCGCTATACTTATCTATAGTCAAAGCTACTTTGGCGTTTTTTTCTATGTTTTTAACCCTTCTGAGTCCTCCTGGAGTCACAGTTTTTGTTTTCCTGTCTAGTGGAATAAAAAAATATGCGCCATCGAAAACAAATACAACCGGGATTACATGTGGCTGATTATGGCAATCTACTGTACCGAGTCTGGCTACGCGCGCTCGAATTATCACGTCCTTAGCACATCTATCAATCAGAGGGCCCAAATTATAAGAAAAAAGGCACAAAGATATTTAACAATTGAAAATAAATGGTCACAAAGTAGTTAGAATCACCTAACTAAGTTTTCGAGTTCTTACCACCTAATTTATATTCAGATCGTGGTAAATTGTTAGGTAAGTGGAAAAGATATCAGAGACGGATAGCACGTGTGTCTCGACAAAGACAGGAGAAAATAATCCTTCGCGAGCTACTGAATTTCAAGATCGCAACGACATGTGGTTGTCTACGGTTGAGATATCTAAAAATCTGGCACTTGATGCACAGACCCAAGCGATTGGCGAGTTGTCGTTCATACGAGATTTTCGTAACAATGACAACAAAATTCTTTCATTGCTAAACCAACACACAGGCTCTTACTATTCCTTCAAAGGGTTAATGCGAAAGCTAAATCTACACCAACAGAGCCTAGTACGAGCATTAAACAGACTTGAGGAACTTGGATTAATCCAGAGATCCGTTAGCGGCTACAGGCTGAACAAAAACGAACAGACGAGCGCAAAGGGTATGGCCATGCCTGACAGACTAAAGCGAAGTGAGTACAAACAGCTACTTCAATTATACATTCCAACAGGTATAAAGACAGAGGAGATTGTACAGGCGCTAAACGGCAGGTGGTTTAGTCGAATTAGGTGGATAGGATTAATGGAAAGCGAAAGCGGTTTCATGTTGCAATGGATAAATGAAGATGACACTTTTCAGATCAACATCAGAATAATATGGGACCATCTAATTATAGAGACAAATGCACTTTCAGATGAAGATAAAATTGAGGCAATGGTTGGTTCATGCAAAATTTTTGAACAGATTACAAAGCTACTCCAAGATCACCGCGTCAAAGCCTTAAATTCTGTGCGTTTTGTCGCGTAATACCAAGCTGTCAACTGTTAAAGACTGTGATCATCTGCTCAGAACGATTAACGACGGAACAATATGGTCCTGATGTCCGCCTTAAGTCGATGGTTAGTTTGCACTTTCCATGTCTGTAATATTTTATAAGTAGAATGCCTGCATCTGTCATTCGATACTAGGATTCAACGGACCATTTTCTTATCCATGTTGTAGAGTAACTTTCTTCAGGCCAATCTCTCGTAAAGCGTAACGTGAAACGCTTGACGGGTTTGTCCGCACGCATTTCTCGCGAGGCCTAATCCTGTCAGTATGCGATATTGAAGACTTCAATCCCCGCATAGATCTCGGACGCATTTTACAAGACAAGGTCTTTTTTACTACCATCATATACTCGGATTTAAGAGAAATTGTACTTAACTCCAGCTCGTCAAAATAAAAATTGGAAAATTTTGACAGATAGTAATGCAGCAAATCATTTGTTATTTATCCGATAATAATTAGAATTAATTAGTCTGCATATTCGCATCTAAATATCACTCTTCATTGCCTTTGCATTATAGCTATGAACGCTGCAATGGATTCGCAAGGTTTATTCTGCTATTCCTATACAGCAGGGTTACTGAATTGCTGAAAGTTATCTCGGACTTGGAGGATTCAGAGCTAGACGGTAAGAGGGTGTTGATTAGGGTCGATTATAATGTCAGCGTGAACAGTGGCTCTGTGGGGGAAGACTTTAGAATCCGTATGACCATACCCACAATTGAATACCTGACCAAACGTCGTTCCAAAATAGTTCTAGTTTCTCATCTCGGTAGGCCGACCGATCGTCAGCCTCAGTATTCATTGGCCCCAGTAGCGAAGAGGTTGTCAGAAATGATGGGGAAATCAAAGGTTAAATTCACCTCTAGCAACATAGGCAAAAATGTTCGTCAAGAGATAGATGGCATGGAAAAAGGAGATGTTCTACTATTAGAGAATCTACGTTTCTACAAGGAGGAAGAATCGAACGATCCAGAATTTTCAAAAGAGCTGGCTTCATTGGCAGATATATATGTAAACGACGCCTTCAGTACTTCACATCGCAAACATGCTTCTACCTATGGCGCACCGAGATTGTTCGATGTCAGATTGGCAGGATTCAACTTAAGGAAAGAGGTGGAATATCTCTCTATGATAAAGGATAACCCATCCAAGCCATTCATCGTGGTTCTTGGCGGGGTCAAAATTAACGACAAAATAGGTGCGTTAGAAAATCTGCTTCCCAAGGCCGACCGAGTATTGTTAGGGGGAGCGGCGGCGTATACATTTCTCAAAGCGAAAGGTGTGAATACGGCCAATTCGCTGATTGATTCTGAACACTTGGTTTGGGTAACAAAAGCTCTCTCGATATTTGGTGATAAAATAATGCTGCCGACAGATCACGTAATTTCTTCAAGCGCGGATAACGGCTACGCTGCGATGGTGAAAGGCGATATTCCAGATGGGATGATAGGATTTGATATCGGTAACGAAACGATTCAGCGTTATTCATCTGAGGTTGGTGGGAGAGGATCAGGTACTGTATTCTGGAACGGCCCTATGGGTTTATTTGAAATCGGTCTTTTTGCGAATGGAACTATAAACATTGCAAAAAGCATGGCGTTAGCTTATTGGCGTGGATCTAAAACTCTGGTAGGCGGAGGAGACACTCTAGAAGCGATGAAGAGAGCTGGGGTATCCGAGGGTGAAGTTAGTCACGTGTCAACGGGGGGCGGAGCCAGTCTGAAATACTTGGCCGGAGACGAAATGCCTGGGCTAGCTGTCCTGACTGACGAATAACTCCTATATCGTATTGGCACTTTCAACATCGACGTGTAAAACCCTCTTATATGATAATCTAGATCCCCGTACAAAGAAGTCAGTAGAAGCGACGAAGGATAGTTGCTGAAGATGTAATATCCATTTTTGGTGAATGCTCTGATCGATACCTTAACAAATTGATTCGGTTCATGTCTATTTGTTGGAGCATAAGGTGGTCTTCACTGATATAGATGGCACTCTAACCGATATCAGTACAGGGCAATACGAACTATCGAAAGGCTTAATTCAAGAATTAAAACAAAATAATATACCGGTGGTTTTCTGTTCTGCCAAAACCCTAGCAGAGCAAGAGAAAATCAGACAAGATATGGGATTGAGGCAGCCTTTTATAGTCGAGAATGGGGGTGCAGTAATAATTCCTGATGACTATTTTAGCCATTCCTCTTTGTTGTTAGTGAAAAAGTATAAGAAAATCGGAAATTATATCATAATTGAACTTGGGAAACCGGCGTCTTTAATTAGAAAAAAACTAAATATTATAAGAAAGAAATCTAAAATAGAATTCAAAGGAGTCGCTGACCTCTCCATCAAGGGACTTTCTAGTATTACAGGTTTAAGACCACCATATGCCAGAAGAATGGCAGATAGAAAGTTTGGCGAAACTATCTTGCAAATAAACCAGAAAGATGTTCCCACATTCACAAGGAGCGCTCGGGACATTGGCCTCAAAGTAATTCATGGTGGACGATTTTTGGATGTTACGACAGGCAACGATAAGGGCAAAGCAGTCAAGATATTACTACAACTTTTTAGAAAGGAATACGGGCAGAATGTCACGTTTTTCGGAATAGGTGATAGCCTAAACGATGCTCCGATGCTACGCCAAATGGATGTCCCCATGTTGGTTCAAAGGCCCGATAAATCTTGGTCGGAACTACAGGTCAAAAATATGATCAATCTTTCTGGGATAGGCCCTAAAGGCTGGAAAAATGCCTTAGATATTGTCCTAAAAACGAATTAGTTTCTAACATTTGGTACGCCATTATCTAAGACCTATCGTTATTTCCTCCTGGTGATGGTGAATAGCATGGTCCTAAATCTGTGCATGCCCAATGCATGCACGAAAACTGCTTGTTAAGTCTACTACGTCGTATTAGCAATTTAATTAGGCTGAAAAGGCCGCAGGATACTAATTTCTGGCTGCACAGTGTCGCGCTGTGTCATGCGGCGTTTAGTCCTAGCTGCCATTTCCTGGCGCCTGCTTCAAGATTATATGAAAATATCTTCGTTATGGTAGCTCACTAAACGTCAAAACCAATTTATAGGTTGTAAAATTGAATCACTGGGTGGAACTTGCTACCAAAAGGAATTATTGTGCTAATCACGCCGTACTATTTCCAATTGGTCTAAGACAATTCAATTTGTTGATGGTGGTCAGTGTGGTAACAGCCATAGACAATATTCTGATGGGACACATTGGATTATACGGATATCAAGAATTTGGCAAGACAGTTTAAGGAGTTGTCCAAAAAATGTTAATTGTACTGATTACTGTTAATTGGTAACATAATATTTTGATTTGAGTTTTTGAATAGGAATATACTCACGTTAAGGAGATCGAATGACCGAACTAGTTTGCCGCTAGCTCACTGAATCTATTTCGATTCGATCTCTGAGATAATGAAGGTGCTCGAACAATATTTACCACTGAATAAAAGTTAGATTTTCCATAGACTGTTGTTAAAGGAAATGAAACTATGTGTCATTAAATTCTAAACGCAGCAGATAATGGATCATTTGTGCCAGCCCGACTCCCATGAAATAAGATCTATTTTGTGGAAGTTTTCGAACAGACATTCAAAAACACCCTTTTTCCTGCTTTGTCCGTGGAACCATGATAAGTACACGGTAGTCATAGTTAATTCGTAAAGGGTCTAAGAATAGTTCATTTTATTTGACTCCAGGAGCCACGAGCTCTTTCATCTCTAGTCAACTGATTGTTGTTGGTTGAATCGTTCTATTTGGGTGCTCTCGATTGGCAAGGAATTCAAAACTTAGCAGACATGTCGGTTTTAACAACAATCAGGAAGACCAAGAGACGTTGTACGAGCCAACGAAAATCTCGTTGAAATAAAGATCTAGTTCGGGGATCTCTTCTAGAAGACGTCAGCATCGTACTTCTTCTTCAATGTGACCATGTTACACGTTTAATAGCTTCGGGTACAACATTATTGCACTTAGTGATACCAAAAGCGTGCAAAATGAGGATAAAGAGCTTGAAGAAATTCTAGCCAGAAAAAGGAGCAAGCTATTAAGTGCTAGTAGAGTTAACGAAACGCGAAATCATGTAGTTATCTCTACTCCGGTAGAATTAACGGATTCCAATTTCTCACAAGCAGTTATTCGATATCCTCTTTTAGTCGTAGACTTCTGGGCTGCCTGGTGCGGTCCGTGTAGAATTGTCTCGCTTGTAATAGAACAGCTTGCTAGCGAGCATGCAGGAAAGATCGTATTTGGAAAAGTAAATGTTGACGAGAACCCGTTAACCGCCGCCGCATTCGGTATACAAAGCATACCCACAATAACTATATTCAAAGATGGCTCAGCAGTAGACGGTTTTATAGGAGCCGCCTCAAAATCCCAAATTCAAACAAAACTATCACTACACATGCAAAGTCGAACAGACACTAAAGGTCCGTAGCTGAGCTACGACCAGTCTATTCACACTGAATATATCATAAGCTTCGAAAACTGAGGCGTCACTCCAGGGGATATATCCAGCCAGCCTTTCTGCTGTTCATGCAGAAGGTGCCATCGATGTGTTGCGTGTCCCCTGAATTATCGGATACAGTACTTTCAATATGTCCGACATTTTCGTTTTAGGTATTTCTTTCTGATGTATCTCAGAATGGGTTTGCATCAGATCTGAACGGAGTCTGACATCTTCCCAGAATTTATCATCATTATTAACTTTCGTTGCAAAACCTCCTGCTGAGATTTCAAGATGGTTTTTTTCGCACCGCAATAGTGGTCATGGTCTTTGACGTACCTGTAGATTTCCAGCGATTGGCCCATCTGGCTAGTTCCTTAAGGATAACCTCGAGCTCTTTCGCACGTATGGTTAGTGCGTATTCAACTTTAGGAGGTATTTCTGGATAAATTTTTTTAGTGACAAGACCCTTACGTTGCAGCTCTAACAGCCTTTCTGCAAGTACAGTACTGCTTATTCCGGATAGTGTTTTCTTAAGTTCAGTAAAGCGAATCACTTCTTTTGTGCTAAGGTTCTTCAAAATTAGGAGGGCCCACCTTTTGTCAAGCACTTCCCAAATACTCATCACCTCACAGGTATTACTAATCGAACCAGGCTTCATGGAACTATATTCACCTCTTGTTTTCATGCCCTGTCCACTAGTATTTGATACTAGAGTATATTAAAGAATAGGATATCGCCTAGGGAAACAGAGCGCCGCGGAGAAGGCTGGGTGGCTTTCAGTTTAGCTCTGCCAGCGGCCTATTTTGCAGTTCATTTATTCATTAACATCAGCAGAATTTTCGTTACAACAGATTGAGAACTGTAGTGCGAAGTTGAACAACAATTGGGCTTGACATTTTTTGATCTAATATAAGAACACTGAGAATCTGGTTTACGTTCACCTTCATAAACGCAGGTAGTCATTTGCGTCTTAGATTCAGAGGTGGCGACGTAACCAAGGAAACAAAGCCACGATATTGACTCGCACAACTGCCTGAACTGCAACACCTGGGCTACGACATCGCGTGGGACCTAGCCGTGAGAATTCAAAAACAAATGCAGTGCAGCAAAGCAGAATAACCAGGCATGCTACTATTTACAGGCGCGGCGGAGAACCCAAAATCAACAGGAAGAAAGAAGTTTGGTGCAGACTGATGTTTACCCAAGAGGCTGAAGGCATTACCATATACATTTTCATGCAGAAATACAGAAAAGTGTTTGTGACCTCGAAAAATAAAAGTAAATTAATATGTCCCTCTCAAATGAAGGCATATTCGATATGCAAAACAGACGATGGAAACTATCCGCCATTAGTATCGTGGCAGCTTTCACAATTGGGATTCTCGCACTATTTTTATCATCTCAAGCCACGGCCGCACCATCAACCCCATCTCCTCAAGCTAAGGCCGCACCACCAACTCCATCTCCTAATGCAGTGCTGACTAAACCGCTACTAGCTATTGCGGCGGCAATTGCGATAGCTGGAGGATTGATTGGTACCGGCAATGCTCAGCAAGGTATCGGTGCTGCGGGTATGGGTATAATAGCCGAGAAGCCTGAGAAATTTGGCCAGGTATTGTTCTTCTTCGTTATTCCAGAAACCCTTTGGATCATTGGCTTTGTACTTGGGATAATTCTCTTGCTCGGTATTCTCTAGCAACAATCGACATGAGTATCGAGACTTTCATAGAGGAAATAAATTGCAGAAAGAGCAGGGAACTGGAAGCCTTGGATACACGACTAGCTGAAGAAAAAACAGCCTTGCAAATTAAGAAAGATAATTCGATAAAGGACATGCACGAGTATTTCTCAAACGAGGCGAAGCTAAAGTCAGAAAGAGAGGCAGCGAGGATTGTTGAGGCAGCTAGGTTGCAGACGAAGAAAATTTTATTTGATGCAATTAATGTAAATCTAGATTCTGCATTTGAGGTCATCGAAGAGGGATTAAGGAGCTATGCAAACATTAGTGAATACAACGTAGCATTACAGAAAATGATAGTGACCGCTAAGAAGAACCTGGGGCCTAAAATAAAAGTTAGCTGTCGTGAACAGGATCGCTCACCTTTGGCAGAGCTAGGTGTAATTGTCATCAAGACAATCCAGACGATAGGTGGAGTAATAGCGGAAAATGAAAATGGCACTAAGGAACTTGACTTGACCTTCGAAGAGCTTTTGAGGATACACGATGATGAAGCAAAAAGTTTAATCATGGAGGATTTACTGTAGTGCCGACTTCACAATATTCATCTTCATTCGGAAGATTACAGGCATTATCCGTAAACTTTCTCTCGCCAGCGCTTATGCAGGATTTACTTAAGGTAAAGGATGTTTTGGAGATGGTAAAGATGTTGCAAGGAACATGGTATGGCGAAGAGATTGAAAAGGCGGCTTCTATATATCAACCTCCGGATTTGCTGGAAGTGGCTTTAAATCGCCATTTGGTAAAGGTTAATAAGATTGCCTTAGAGGCATCTCCGTTCAACGGTAAAAATGCAGTCCGAGCATATTTGTTAAAATGGGATATATATAACATAGAGTTGATACTATCATCGAAAAACATGGCAAGGACAATTACAGAAACAGAGCCGTTCTTAGTGTCTAGCCGCAATTTCCCTGCAGGAATCTCGGCGGGTAATATTCCACATGACGAGATAAAAATTATCTTGTCTCAATCTGGGGTTGAGGCTGCAGTAAATCAGTTGCTCAAATATACCTATGGAACAATACTTTTGCAGTATATTGATGCGTATCAAAAGACATCTGATCTCGGACCTATGGTGGCCGGTTTACAGGCATACTACTATCAAACTTTAATCGAATCACTAAGATTTTTTCAAGGTGACGAAGGCATTATCAGAGAAATGTTTAGAACCGAGATAGACAAGAAGAATATTCTTAACCTATTGAAGGGAAAAGAAATGAATGTTGACAAGTCGATTGTCGGCAAACATGTCGTAGGTGGTGGAGGAATCCCAGTAAGCGAACTAATGGACATGTATGGAGTTAATAACGTGCTAGAATTTGTAAATAGGATAGAGAACTATTTTCCCTTGGGCGAAGCTGTAGTTCAATACAGGAACACTGGCAGTTTAGTCGACTTCGAGATTGGTCTAGATAAATTTATCAATAACAAATATGTAAATAAACTGAAGAATATCGCACTCTCTATAGGCTCAATATTCTACTTCATAATCACGGCCGAGCATGAGCGTGAAAATATTAGAAGAATGGCCTATGGCAAAAGATACAATATCTCAACTGATCGGATAGTCTCTATGATGATGATAAATGAGTGAATTAATTTCCAGAAAAGGATTGACTCGAAAGATAGCAGTCTTAGGCGAACGTGAGCTGGTAATGGGTTATCGGCTGCTTGGTATAGAAGACGCCTTTATTGGGAGCACGGATGGTGCTGAGGTCAATAAAACATTGCAACGATTAATGTCTTCGAATGAATTCGCTTTGATTATCGCTAGCAACTCGGTTCGCTACGCCCTTTCCGAAGGCTTTAGAGAGAGTGTTGAAGCATCAATAGAACCTCTCGTGTTATTTATGCCTGCCTTCGAAGGTAACATTCAGGAAGAGTCGATAGCTTCTTTGGCAAGACGAGTACTTGGAATCAGTATTCAGATGGGTTGAATGATGACATGGCAGAGTCTCTAGTTTCACGTATCTCCGGACCCGTAGTAGTGGCAACGGGGCTTGAAGGAGCACAAATGTACGATGTAGTGCGAATCGGGGAGTTAGGCCTGGTAGGAGAAATTATCCGACTTGAGGGTAACAAAGCGACAGTTCAAGTTTACGAGGATACCACGGGCCTAAGACCAGGAGAAAAACTCGTCAATACGAAAAGGCCCCTTTCTATTCAACTCGGTCCTGGTCTACTGACCTCGATTTATGATGGCATTCAAAGACCACTCAATATATTAAGAGAACAGAGCGGGGACTTTATTGGTAGAGGGAAGACTATTCCTGCGCTGGATCAAGAGAAGAAATGGGAGTTCATCCCGCTCAAGAAAAGAGGGGATGAAGTATGTCAGGGAGAAATCATAGGCGAGGTCCAGGAAACACCGCTAATAAAACACAAGATTATGATTCCCTTTGCAACCCAAGGAAAATTAGAAGAAATAAGCGAAGCGAGGTATAATGTGAATGAAATTGTCGCAACAGTAAAAACCCCGACCACTAAGGTCGATGTTGGGTTATCAAGCTGGTGGACCGTCAGAACGCCCAGGCCAGTACTTCGTAAACTGCCGCCTGAGTCGCCACTTCTTACTGGTCAGCGAGTTTTGGACACATTTTTCCCAGTCGCAAAAGGAGGAACTGCTGCAATTCCGGGTCCATTTGGAAGTGGCAAGACAGTGACACAACAACAACTTGCGAAATGGGCCGATAGCGACGTTATAGTTTATGTCGGGTGTGGGGAGAGAGGAAACGAGATGACAGAAGTGCTTACAACTTTTCCAGAGTTAGAAGATCCTAAATCGAAGCGTCCTCTCATGGAGCGCACAATCCTTGTCGCTAACACCTCGAACATGCCGGTTGCCGCCCGCGAAGCGAGTATTTACACAGGGATCACAATGGGCGAGTATTACCGTGACATGGGGTATGGCGTCGCGCTAATGGCTGATAGCACTTCTCGATGGGCGGAGGCCCTGAGGGAAATATCAGGAAGGCTTGAAGAAATGCCTGGAGAGGAAGGATATCCTGCTTATTTGGGAAGGCGGCTCGCAGAATTTTATGAAAGAGGCGGTAAGGCAATCGTAGTTTCTCCAGAGGAACGAATTGGCTCTTTAACCCTGGTCGGAGCAGTCTCGCCACCAGGCGGAGATTTTTCTGAGCCAGTATCACAGAACACGCTTCGGGTTACTAGGGTGTTCTGGGCGCTTGATGCAAGTTTAGCTTCGCGAAGGCACTTTCCTTCAATCAATTGGCTAACGAGCTATTCACTATATGCGGACGATATGAGTAACTGGTATAGCCAAAACGTATCGCCGGAGTGGGTTCCTTTGAGGAAGGAGGCCTTAGAAATTTTGCAAAGGGAATCGGAGTTAGAAGAGATTGTTCAGCTAGTTGGATATGATGCTTTGCCTGAACCAGAGAAAGGAATTCTGGATACTGCTCGCTCGCTTAGAGAAGATTATTTACAACAAAGCGCTTACGATGAAGTCGATACTTACACATCCATCAGAAAGCAGTTTTTAATGCTCTCGGTAATCTTAGAATTCGGCAAGATGGAGGCAGACGCAATTAAGAAAGGTGTTCGGTCTTCGCGGATCGGTGCTCTGGATGCTAGAAAGCTTATATCAAAAATAAAATGGACACCTGAAGATCAAGTCGAACAGCTACTGCGAGAAATCAAGGCCAGCATGAGCCAGCAATTTGAGGGTCTGTTGATCCAGGTGACCCAATAAGTGTCTACGATAGCTTTTAAAACACTGTCTAAGATAGCAGGGCCGCTGATATTTGTAGAGGGTGTGGATAATGCGGCTTATGGGGAAATGGTGGAGATAAAACTTGTAGACGGGCAAAGGCGACAGGGTCAAGTGCTTGACACCAGGAAGGGTCTGGCAGTGGTGCAGGTATTTGGCCCAACCTTAGGACTAGGAACTTCGGGAACTTCAACCAGATTTCTTGGACACACTGCTACGCTATCGGTATCAGATGAAATGTTAGGCAGGGTATTTGATGGATTGGGGAATCCAAGAGATAATGGCCCTAAGATCGTATCAAAACAAAAATACGATCTAGTGGGTTCTGGCATCAACCCGTATTCCAGAGAGCAACCCTCTGAATTCATCCAGACTGGAATGTCCAATATCGATGGAATGAATACACTTGTGAGGGGTCAAAAACTGCCGATTTTCTCAGGTGCAGGTCTACCTCATAATATGCTCGCATCGCAAATTGCTAGACAAGCAAAGGTTCTTGGTACCACTGAAAGCTTTTCTGTTGTATTTGCAGCCATAGGGATCACTAGTGAAGAAGCGAACTTTTTTGTTAAACAATTTGAAGAAAGTGGGGCGTTAGGACGAACCGTTCTTTTCTTGAACCTTTCTTCGGATCCTTCTATGGAGCGTATACTAACACCTAGACTAGCCTTGACAACTGCGGAATTCCTTGCATATGAACGGGAGATGCATGTTCTTGTTATCTTGACAGACATGACAAATTACTGCGAAGCTCTGAGAGAGATAGCTGCTGCACGCGAAGAAGTTCCAGGCAGGAGAGGTTATCCTGGCTATATGTATACAGATCTGGCTTCAATTTATGAACGTGCAGGGAGAATAAAGGGCAGAAAGGGTTCAGTTACACAGATTCCTATTTTAACAATGCCGGCTGACGACATCACGCATCCGATACCCGACCTTACCGGCTACATAACCGAAGGCCAGATAGTTATGAGCAGAGATTTACAACGTGCAGATATTCACCCGCCGGCCGACGTCCTGACTAGTCTTTCACGTTTAATGAATCAAGGGATCGGGAAGGGTCGGACACGTGAAGACCATCGAAGTCTAGCAGATCAACTCTATGCGACGTACGCACAGGGTAAGGACGCTAGAGCATTGGCCGCGATCGTCGGCGAAGAAGCTCTGAGTGAGATAGATAGAAAGTTTTTGAAGATCGCAAACAGTTTTGAACGAAAATTTGTAAATCAAGGTTTTGATGAAAACCGCTCTATCGAAGAAACGCTAAACATTGGGTGGGAACTTCTAAGTGACCTTTCAGAATCCGAGATGAAGCGTATCAAGCCTGAATTCATTGAGAAATATGGGAGGAAAAAGGCAGTAAGGACGGAGGTCGAGTGATCGAGTAATTGCCTTCTGCAATTAATATACGTCCAACGCGCCTCGAATATATACGAACCAAGAGAAGAATTGTTATCGCCAAGAAGGGTTTAAAACTTTTGAAGCTCAAGCGGCAAGCATTGATTCTAGAGTTTTTCAGCACCAGCAAGACTGCTGCCACATTAAGAAGTGGTTTGCAGTCCGAGCTAATGAAAGGGTACGAAAGCATTAGGATGGCAGAGATGATGGCAGGCGCAATTCGACTAGAGAATGAGGCAATGAAGATTCCTAGTATGACCAATCTGCAGATTAAGTCAAAGAATGTGATGGGCGTTCGTATACCCAAATTAGTAGGAGGCCAAAGGCAAGAGGCTCTTACTGAATATCTCTTAGAACTTCCAACTTCGATTAACGAAGCCATAAAGTCATTTCAACAGGTTCACAAGATGGTACTGGATGTAGCTGAAAAGGAGACGGCGTTAAGGAAGCTTTTGCTCGAAATAGAGAAAACAAAACGCAAATCAAATGCAATCGAAAATGTTTTTGTCCCTAGGTTAGAGGCAGCAGTTAAATTCATCACTTTCAGACTTGATGAAATGGAACGTGATACGTTCATTATGTTAAAAACTGTAAAGCGAAAGATGGGAGAGAGGGAGGAAGAGAGTATTAAAAAGGAGGAACAAAAAATTCTTGCCGGTTAGGTTTGCAAACCCACAACAGAGAAAGTTCTACCTGTTAATGAGAGCTTTTAAGATAGGTAATATTGTTGGTACCGTAGTTGTAGTTCTGTATATAGGTAAGCATTTTTTTGGAGGTTAATAATGTCAAATACGCAAGAGGCTTACATTCAGACCCTAAAACAGATTAAGAATGCTGAGGATAGCGCTGAGAAAGAAATCGAAGCACGAAAAAGTGAGGTTGAAGAAGAAATTAGAAATATGCAGATTCAGATAGAAAAGCTAATAGAGGCGTCAAAGGCTGATGGTGAGAACGTTGTAATCAAAAGCATTGAGGAATCTAGAAGGAAGGCCCTAGCAGAAGCAGAATCAATTATGAAAGAAGCCGAAATTAAGTCGAAAAATATTTCGGCGCAGGTAAATAATCAGACGATACAAAGGATAATAGACGTCTTACTCAGGGGAGTTGAGTGAAGGAACGTGCTAAAACCCGTGCCAATGGCCCGTATGGCTGCTATCGGCCTCAGAAGAGATAAGCAGGTTATAGTATCTATACTTCATGACCTTGGAGCAGTGCAATTAGAACCTCTGTCTAAAGACGCGGCCGCTATGTTAAGCAGCGGGCGTGAAGGCGACCCATACAGAGAGGTAATTCTATCAGACCAGCTTCTCCGAATGAGGGCCTTGAAGGCAGCACTTCCGTCTTACCCTGTTGTGCAACGATATCATTTTAAATCAACAGAGGAACTACTACACGCTGCTAAAGCTATAGATATCGATAGCAAGGTTGGTTATTTGGAAAGACAAAAGGATGACCTGCTTACACGGTTGAAAGATACAGAGAATAATCTAAGACTTGTCGAAGAGTTTTCGTTCTTTCCTGAAGATCTAAGGATCTTACACTTGTCATCTGCCCACTGCTATTTTGGTCGTGCGCCATCTGAGAAATATGTGGAATTTGAGAAAGCGCTTGAAGAGCGGAAGAAAGACGTCGTTCTGTACTACAAGGAAGACAAAGCAGTTACGCATTTTGTTCTTGTTATTCTTCCAAATTTTCCTACTCAAGTTCTTGCTTCGCTGGTACAGTCACACAGCATTAACCTCGAACCAGTACCTAATCTTAGTGGGAAACCATCTAATATAATCCAAGATCAAAAAAATCAAAACAGTGAAATCTCCAACAAACTACAGGCCATAAACGGGCAACTATTGGAAATTTCGAAAAAATATTATGCGACCATTGTAAGCATACAAGAGCAGCTTGAGATAGAAAATAAAAAGTCAGAGGTCACGGATAATTTCGGACTGAGTGCAGACGCGCTCGCATTGGAAGGATGGGCACCAAAGTCAAAACTCAAAGAGATAAGAATAATGTTTGATAGACATACAAGGAATACCGCAGTATATGAATTAAAGACGGCGGAAAGCCCACCGACTCTTCTGGCAAATCCCAAAAGATTTCGAGTCTTTGAATCGTTTGTAAGATTTTACTCTATGCCATCTGGAGACGAGTTCGATCCGACTCTCATGTTTGGTCTCATTTTTCCGGTATTTTACGGCATGATGCTTGGTGATGTCGGCTATGGAATTGTTATACTTCTCGTTTCTTTGTGGGTGATACGTCGAGTCGAAGGGGGCAAACGTGACTTGAATATCATGCCTAAACCCTTAAGAAATTTCGCCAAGACAATAGTACGACCAAGTCAGATGGTGAAGTTGGCGAAAGCTATGATCCCTGGAGCAATCATCGCAATAATCTTAGGATTTATTTTCAACCTGTATTTTGGGTTTCATCTTAACGGCTACCTCTTTCATTATGCACAGGGCCTACATTACCTACCTTCTAATGGCACATTTCTGGACCCCGTTGGAACCTTTGGTTTGAAAAAACTCTTGTTACTCAGCGGCTATATAGGCCTAGGCATGGTATCGTTCGGCTTGATTCTGGGCATCTTGAATAATTTAAGAGAGGGTCAAAAACGACACATGATTGGAAAGGTTGGCTGGCTCTTGTTTGGATGGGGTATAGTTCTCACTGGCTTGGCACTCTTGCATCACAACCATATCAACCCTGTACGTCATGTTCAAGGAGTCGTGTATTTCGGTTTAATATTAGGCGGAATTGGCTTAATGTTCTACGGGGAAGGTGTGCGAGCAGTCATGGAGTTGCCCTCTATAATCAGTCACATTCTCTCTTATACAAGAATCGTGGGAATATTGTTAGCCTCAGTTATTTTGGCAGATGTGATTGATTTCATTTTTATAAGGACGCTGCATCACACCTTACCCTATATCGTTCTAGGGGTAATGATTTTTTTTATTGGGCACATATTTAATATCATACTAGGCGTGTTTGAACCTGGTATCCAGGGAGCAAGATTGCTTTACGTTGAATTCTTTTCAAAGTTCTATCACGGAAATGGAAGGCCATTCAGGCCGTTCGGAACTAGAAGGAAATTCACAGTTCAACAATATAATCCTGAAGTATCAACCAAGGGCTAACCATGTTAGATGCGCTGATAACTGTTTTGTACTCCAACGTAGCTTGTTGTTACCAGTTGACCGCGGCGCCAGGTACTTTGGCAAAAGGTCTATAATTGTGTGTGGATGTAACCTTACTATGTCGTACACGGATTTCGAAACCTATTTGAAATACAGAACTCTTGAAGATATGCTCAAAGTCATAGTATATTCTGCCCAATCGGCCCTCGGGTTAACACCAATGCTGTATCACATCGTACATAATAGTCGAGAAATACTCTTTCTCCAGACTGGGGCTATAGGCGGGATCATTGTGCATTTCGTCAACCAGGAACGAAAGCCAAAGGAAAAGTTCATTCAACTAAAACGTTTTACCGGCGAATTTACTTTTGTGGACAGCATAGGGACCGATGCACAATCGATCTACGTACCAATACTAGAGCTCGAAAGCTCCACACTTAGATTCCCACCATGATACCGGCTGATCACTCATTCATGATTTACAAGGCGGAAAAAACGACTTGTGAATCCGTCATAATCCGATAACTTGAATAAGCGTACCTCGGATTAACTAAACCTGCTCTTGAAAGTAGCTCTGTCCATTGCCGGCAGTGATTCAGGTGCCGGCGCGGGAATACAAGCAGATTTAAAAACTTTCACAAGTCTGGGTGTTTATGGATGCACAGCGATAACGGCGGTAACGGCACAGAACACCCAAGAAGTTTCTAGCGTGTTCGAAGTCACTCCGGAATGCATTGCTAAACAAATTCGATCAGTCATTCTCGACATGCCGCCAGATGCTATCAAAATCGGAATGGTCTATAATAAAGCAAATATTGAAGCTATTCGTAGGGTATTGAAAGGGTCTAAGGTCCCAATTGTACTAGATCCAATCCTGTCAGCAGGTACCGGGGGAAAACTTCTTCTGCCTGAAGCTTTCGAATCTTTTAAGGCAGACCTGATTCCGGTTTCAACTATAATAACTCCAAACCGAATTGAAGCACAAAAAATCACGGGTATCCAAATAATTTCACGGAGTGACATCGCGAGAGCAGCCAGAAAAATAAAAAATCTTGGGGCAAAAAATGTTATCATTAAAGGTAATCATTTTGAAAAAAAGCAAGTCGCTGACATTCTTTTGACTTCTGAGGGTAGGCTGATCGAAATTTCAAATTCAAAATTAAGTTCAGAGGAGATGCATGGTACAGGATGTAATTTTTCCGCAGCAATCACTGCATTTCTCGCAAGAAATTTTAGTATAATCGACGCTTTCAAGTTGGCTAATAAATATGTGCGGGATTCCTTTCAAAATGCCTTAAAAATAGGCAAAGGACTTTTGGTTTCCAATCCTGCATCTAGCATGTATGATTACGCCAGCCGATATGATGTTTTGAAGGGGCTGCGATGTGCTATTGAAGATATCGAAACATCCGATAATTTTGGCATTTTGTTACCTGAAACTCAGTCAAATATCGCATTCGCTCTTCCTGACGCGCGAGATTTAGATCATATTGCGGCTATAAAGGGAAGAATTATCAAAATTGGTGGCACCGCCAGATCTGCCTCTTCAATGGTCGAGTTCGGTGCCTCCAAACATGTTGGGTCCGCACTCCTTGCATATATGACGGTCAACAGACTTGTCCGATCCGCAATGAACATAAAATACGATGAGAAAATAAGAAAAATTACAAAGGCAGTTTTTAAGGTCTCGAATTACGACAGAAGAAAAGAGCCCAGACATATTTTAAAAAAAGAGGGGATGTCAATTTTCTGGGGAATTAAATATGCA
>QHBN01000186.1 GCA_003176995.1 Candidatus Nitrosopolaris wilkensis | reverse complement strand
TTGTTCACTCCATAAATCAGTTGATTGTATGATACATTTTCATTTTCTAGATAGCTAGAAAGTGGAGATATCTTATCACTATCCTTAGCATCTTTAACGATTTGATGTTCTCGGTAAACTCGTTTTATCGAGGAGAACCTGCTTTCAACAATAGGTGATATATATTTAGTTTTTGCAATAAATTCATCAAACACTTCTTTCCTATTTAATTGATTTTTTTCAAGGCTATTGAATTGCCGCCAAGTACTCCAGTTGACAAAAGAATCTTTGAATTTGTGCTTTGTGGAGACGATTTTCGTATTTCTTGTATTATGTAATTCTAGTTCAAGCTTCTTGTTTTTAGAATAAGCTGTATCTTCTATTGCGCCAAGAAGTAGGGCTCTTGGATCAGAAAAAAAGTCGATGAAGATCTTTGAATTATATAGTTTGATTTCTGCTAGCTGTTCTATTAATTTTTCACTGTAATCAAAGCCAGCATACTGCTTATATTGCTCATCTGTCTCTCCAATATAGATACGCTCATCTAACTCACACCATTGTTTAAGGTTCAATCTTAATCATGAGATGTATCTTGATTATTTTAAGATTCATTTAATGTCCCCCTGGCCATATTGAAATTAGATTTCTCATAAAAGGTAAAATCCATTTCCGCTGTATTAAAGAATTCAGAATAATATCTAAGTCTTTTGGTGTCCATGTTAGAATATGATACTCCAGTCTATCACAGTATCAGGATAATTCTAGCCTGAACAGCCTAGCGGGAATTCCACCATGTCTCTTTCGTTCACCTTCGTCAACCTTTGGCAGACTTATTTCACTGACAGATGGTAGGCTACTACTTTTCCCTTTACCTTCTTTAATTTCTGTAGACAGCTTTACAAGTTGTTTATAGTGGTGGAATAATATGGACATCAAAATCGGCTGTATCCTTACAGGTTTGATAGTATAAGACGACGCGGAATTATAAATATGAGCTACCGAAAACATTTGATCAAATATTTTTCTATCAGATTTGTCTAATGAGTTCCGAAATGATTTCCATTCCTTTTCTTCTACTACAGTAGCTATTCGAAAAGATGGAATCGTCCTACCCAAATAGCGAAATCACTTAGTTGTTCTTGTTCTTGATATCGCATAGGTGACAAATGTTATTGGATACTGTTGTTGTCGTGCTCCTTTTTGATTATTATTATTCTGACTATATAGATATTTGATTAATTTCTTAGCTTGCTCTTCTTTTTCAATTCTCTCCATCTTCGGATGACATGAGTAGCAATAATTGCATTTAAGACAGATATGAGGTGTTCTTTTATTACATTCCATACATTCGCCATATGATCGATTCTTATTAAATAATGTAAGATATTCATGCATGTGCTGTAACAGTATAGGAAGGTTTCGCAACTTAACTAATAAAGGGTAGAATACGTCACCGAGGGGGGGAGAGGCTTCAATAATTCCGTTTTTCTTACTGCTTTCTTTGAATGTACGAGATACAATTTCTTATCCCTTAAACGCAGTTATCGTTGAATATTAGAATTCTGTAAGGAATTATGAATCAATCCCATATCCTGGACTGCGCTGAAGTCTGCAAACTTGATCGTTGGAAATTGGAGACGTTTTGTAGCATATACAGATGAAGAAACAGGGGACATCACATTTTTTGAGGCAAGAGAAATTTAAAAAGTTTGAACCTGACCTATGATATAGAAGGGTATCAAGAATGATAAGGCAATTTATATAATATAATATTCCTAATAACAATCTTTTTACATTGGATTAGACGGTATTGTACTTTGTTAGTTGTTAGAGACACGTAGTCGTATCGTGATCTTGGGTGCGGGATTCGGAGGGTTAACGGCTGCCAATATGTTGAGAAAGGGTCTTTCAGCAGAACATCACATAGTAGTTATTGATAAAAAAGACTACTTTTTGATGGGAGTTGTAAATTTATGGATACTAGGTGGAAACAGAAGATTAGAAGATTCTAAGGTTTCTTTAAGTAACTTTAATGAGATTAATAGATTATAACTACCTTTAATCACGAGCCCTTTAGATTCGGCACCTAGTTGTTCTTATTTTCCTTTTCTCTCCGGTTTGTCCTAGAGTAGATAGGCCAAATCTTGAAATAATTATATTCGAGCTCATATTAATATGATAAGTTGCTAGATATAACATTAAAGTAGTGTGCTTTTCTTGTTTCCTAATAATCTATAGAAGATAGTTCACTGAAATCATAAGAAATAACTTCACATTACAGCAACCACTCATTTATCCTACTTCTTTCAAAATCGACTTTCCTGTGGTATGATTCTTCTGAAGGAGATTCAAGCTTGGTAATAGGACCTGTTTCATTATAGAAATCAGCATCAATATATCCTGCGTTTTTATTTCCTATTTCCATAAAACAATAACCTTTGCCATCAAACCGAGGATTCTGTGATTTATTATTATTATTTGTTATTTCATCAATGATTTGTTGTGATACTACCTTGGCTTCTGCTTCTGCAAATATCCCAGCTTTAGGAATGGCAACGTATCGATTAACTTTAATTTCTGTAACATCGCCTATGGCAAAAACATTTTCATAATTTGTTCTAAGAGTAAACTTGTCCACATTGATCCAATTTTCTCCTTCCTTTAATAGACCCGGAGAATTTGCTACCATCACAGGAATTTTGTGTGGTGGAATACATATCAGCACATCATAATCCATCCTGTTTCCATTTCCGAATTCTAACTCCCTATTAACTCTTTTTAGCTTATGAAGTGGATGAAAGTTGATGTTGTGTTTATTGAGCAAGTTAACAACATCTTGACTTATCTTAGGTCCAGCTACGGGTAATGCAATTGGTGTCGGTGAATATATGTCTAAATCGACAGAGTCTCTTGTCCCATTTGTAACGAGGATGTCATTAATTAATAGAGAGGCCTCGTAAGGTGCCGGTGGACATTTATACGGTATATCTGCTATACAAATAGCTATACGACCACTTTTTAGAGAGAGTATTTTTTCTCGCAGCTTTGGGATTTGTTCAGCATCATATAGGTCAAAACCTCCACTATCTTTAAATCCCTTGATTTGTTCTGGTACAAGTTCTACACCTAGTGCTAATATCAAATAATCGTATTTTAATTTCTGATCTGATCTTGTATTTACCATATTTCTAGAAAGATCCACGCTTATTATTTCATCATTCAAAAATCGAACTCCTTTATTTTCTAGCTTATTCAAAGCAACCCGAGAATCATCAAGAGTTCTAGTTCCACTCAGAATCCACAGATTTATAACTCCCATCATAAAATACGGACTTTTGTCAATGACTGTGATCTGATGTTCATGTGGAAGGCTTTTTCTCAATAAATTAGCTGACGCCAACCCCCCAAATCCAGCTCCCAATATTAAGACGTGTTTAGTTAATGTCAAGTAATGACATTGTAGAATGATAAAACCTGATTAAAAAGATTATCATCTACGCGAATTAGAAGAAAAACTACCAAAAACTACCAAAAGACAGGCATGTTATTGCAGATGCAAGTAATTATACTCTCCTAGACGTTCAGAATATGAGTCTTGGTGACACCTATAGGGAAACTATACTCGATCACTACAGAAATCCTAAGAACAAAGGAAGTACGGTAGCACCCCGAGTCGTTGGGATAGATAACGGTGACGGATTCTCGCAATTTTCAAATATTAGGAGGAGCATTATAATATAATGGTACAAAGGCAAGTTGCTTTTGAAAAGACCAAACTACAACAGAAAGAGCTAACTCTAAGCGATATCTCACCTAAATGGGCTAAACGACTAGGAGAGCAACTACCTGTTCCCATGTCGATCACATGGCTGCGTTGGTATTTTGAACTTAAGCGTGCATCAAGGTGCGTAGTAGGAGAGGCATATGGATATTCTTCATCTTTCGTGTTTGACTGCAGAGAGTGTGACGAGATAGGCTGGCGATTTATGCTTTATTTTACCGTGCATTCATTTTCTAGACTAGAAGAGAACAAGCAAAGGTTTGTCAAACACTGGAATAATGAACACTCCTAGGTTTTCTCAGAGTGACTAATATACACGCCACATCTCTTTCTGCACAACATCTGCTTCGTGATTGAATGTCTCTCCACAAGGTAATTTCCTGGAGCATCAGTTAGATTAGAATACTGTCCCTCTTTAATCTTAAATATAGAGGTTCATTCTCAGTCTTTAAATTTATGAATGAGATAGGGTAATAGATTCCAAATCTGTTTAGTGCTTCAATTATTCTCTGTTTCGCGTTGAAGTCTGACCACATTCGCAATACTTAATGACTTGATGTAGCCCTGTCCAGGGTGGCCAGGGTGTCCATGCATGTATTGAGTTTTAACAGGTCTATTATGGCCCCATTTGGCCCAAACTCCCCTATTTCTCCTCCTTTATTTTCATATATATTGAATATTACCTTGGACAGGTTGGACAGGTTGGACAGTATGTAACTATATGATAACATTAAACCAGTCAAGCCAAAGTCTCCTGCTTCCCTAGTAGTCGATCCAGCCATTCTTTTTTAAGGGTTTTATGAACATAACAATGATAGCGTTTTGTCTTATTGTTATCCTCGTTAGCGGGTAGTGTTATCTTCTTATCTTTGAATCCTTCAGCCTTCAGAGCCTTGTATAGGCTGTCAGGTGAAGTAATAGCCAGTTTGTTATCCCTGCGGAACAATTGATAAGCATCAAATACAGTTTCTTTCTTCACATACTGTTCATTCTCTGATTCTAATTCTTCAATTTCCTCTGCTGGAACAAAGGCAGCTTCAATAAATGCCTTAACAGGATTGGTGGATAATTCAAACTTTTCTCTACGCTTCTTGATCGTGTTATCATGTAGGAATATTTTCTTATTCTTAAGCACACGTCTAATAGCAATCATCATTACATTGAATATTCCCGCTAACTCTTCATCAGTTGTTATATTATCTTGTAAGTCAGGATCAAGTTGTAATACTCCTGTCTTTGGGTCAGCTATCTCATCGAATTGATTTGGTAATGCGACAGGGATAAAACGCCTATAGTCTGCATCTGTGGCATTTAATATCTGTAACATTTTATTGGCTGATATCCAAAGTTTTGCATGTATGTTCGCATTGCCCCCTTTGACGTTTTTATCTTCAACATAACTGGCCTGTCTACCTGTGAGTTTTTTCAGAATGGCTGTATCTGATATCACCCCATCTGATAATGCCAATTACTACTACAAAAAAACATTAGGATTATAGTATGATTAGCAAAATCGGATCTTTGCTGGGCTTTTCCAATCTTTTCAAAAAATCACAACGTGTCAAACTAGGGACACTGAGCGTCATAGCAGACACCAACCACAGGACAGGGGCTACTACGCGAGCATATTGTAACACTTACGTTATCTATCTAGGAAAACGTAGGATCAGCTAACCATCACGGTTTTGGATCATGCCTTGAAAAGTCTCAATATATGACAGGTAGAAACACTCTAAAAATAGTACAACCTTTCAGCTGACCCATTCAAAGATGAGATTCAAATCTGTAGTTTGATCATTATCCTTGTCAAAAAAATTAGTTGAGGATACTGATTCAATGATATCGAACTTACTTGCCTGTCATATTCTTTGCTCCGCCAGCTGAGCCTCCCGCTGCGCCCATCACAGGGCCCGTCATATTCTTTGCTCCGCCACCAGTAGCATTGGTCATATTCCCCTTAGTCATATTGGCGCCACCAGTAGCATTGGTCATATTCCCCTTAGCATTTGCCGCTTTGACTGTATAGATGGATGCTGACACGATTGCGGTTACCATAAGTATTGCTGCTATTGCGAACATTGTTTGTTTATGCATCAGATGAGAGACGATAGAAATCTATATAAGAGTTTTCTATATTGATCCTGCTCTTCAAAGCGTTACGAGATTTGCAATCGCGGAACTATAATACTCATGCAAATATGTGCGTAATTGATTTCATCTCTTCGCACCACTAAATGTACTCGAGACATATTTCGTGGTGTAGAGGATGTTTGACATCACAGAGAATAGCTGTAAGAATGAGAGTTAAAAGAGCCGGCATTACGCTTTATTGAATCGCATCAAAGCCTAGACATTATATGTTGATGTTGAATAGATCGCATTTGCAGAAATCTACACAGAAATGGGTCTTTTCTTTGCGGTAGTGGCGTGGGTTTCTCTGTGAAGCGAATCACATGAAAAGAAATATGCTGGTACTTCTGTTCAGCGAGATGATTTTTCAAGATAACATTCATTAAGTCAATTTACCATATGCCATCCTGCATGCTTTAAGCTACAAGAACTGTGCGATATGTTCAAGAAAATATTGATCTAACTGCTTGCCTGTACCTTATTGGGTAATGGGTAATTGCTTTTTAAAGTTTTTCCAGTCCACTTGGGGAGTTTACTTATTATGATATCGACTGTTAATACTTCACCACATGGAATACCTACGATATCATTTGGGCTGTTCTTTCTTGATAGTACCCGTCATGCCTCATGTACAATATTGGCTACAGTGATTCTATCTTTGAATCTGAATTGGAACCTATGAGTTAATGACTCGAATATGCAGCCCCTACATCTACAACAAGGATCTTTTTAGTATTTTTCGTAGTTGAAAACTAAGGCAATTAAATTTAAACAATTATGAGACCACTTGTTTCGTAAATCACATCGTTTTCATGAATTGGTTCCAGTCGTATTCTTTAAAGTAGTCCATACATCTTTTTTATTAGCACAATTCACAAATACTGTTTATTTTGAGCAGGCTATCTTTCCAAATACGCCCTGATGTTCCCCAACTCTAAGTCTGAACATTTATTATTTAGGTATTCTATTGTTGGAACTAGCTGACCATTTAACCCCTTGTTGTTGGCAAAGTTTTTCCTGAGTTGGTCTAGTGTGATCATGTGTTGATTACAGTCTTGTTGGTGTTCACGCGCCAATTCCACTGCAATATACCAAGATGTTATTAATAAAACGGTTATAGAAATACCACCGAATAAACCGATTTTCCAAATCAGGCTTTTCCCATCCGCTATGTGAATAAGTTGGTCCACATTGTATTTCATAGTTTGGAGAAGCGTTTGCGGCATCTAGCACAAGCAGCTCACTTTTATTCCAATTCCATCCTTTCAATCATGGAATAAGCACAAATATTACATCGATGCTTGTTTACATTTTTGCAAGTTGAAGGAGCTGATGCAGTCATAAGGTCTTACGATATATGGCGACTGTAGTTACGTTTTATGTTCCTTCTAACGAAATGAACAATACCGAGATCAAGTTTAACTACTATCCGAATATCAAAGTACATGATGGCATCAGAGCAAGAACTAGAAAGTCGAATTATCAATCCGTTTCTTAATCCCCTTGAGTTCTGGCGAAGGTATTTGATAAATTCCGTCCAGACCAATAGAGCATTTTATGAGAACGCAACCAAGGCTACTGAATATTGGTTCAAGGCATTTTGGGATCCTTGGAAGGGAGGCCGGTGAACAAGAGAAAAGATGGGATACGTAAAGGATGTGAAACTCTTTTTTAGTTTGATGCACAATTTTCTATCACGAAGGTAACGTATCATTGCCTTCCATGTAACAAGGAGACGGAATGCTGCCTCCCTTCCAGATAAGACAAAGGCATTAGTGATTGATTTATCTGTTCATCAGTCATATTAGTCGATTTAATGTCTCAACAAGTGATTGACATCTTATCACCCTTCCGTATTGGCATATAGTATGTAACTGTTGTACTTACACACTTA
>QHBN01000185.1 GCA_003176995.1 Candidatus Nitrosopolaris wilkensis | reverse complement strand
CATTTCGGTGGAATTCGGAATTCGTCTGCTCGACCAAAAATATTCCGACTACAGCAAAGCATATATCTTTCTTCCTTATCTGGTATCATAGTATAAAGCCATGATGAAGACTCAGACTATAGCCGTGACGATCATAGCCGCACTAACCGTCTTGTCAACTGGGTTTGCTTACATGCCAATGGCGCATGCGCACGGTGTTCAGGCACAGCTTCAGAGTAGATTTGTTAGAATCCTAGATGAGTCATTTTCCGCTCAGACACTCCACACCGGGGATACACTTACAGTAACAGGTACTCTTCAAAGCCTTGTCAACACGCCGCTTAGAGCTTGGTTATCATTGTTCAGCGATTCCGTAAATGCGGGCAACAGATGGGAATTTCTAGCGAGGGATCCACCCGGGAACATCTTTACAATTCAACCACAACAAACGATACCATATTCAATCACTGTGCGAGCGTTGGAGCCAGCGATATACCATGTGCACACTCAACTCAACATTGAACACATAGGCCCAGGTCTAGGTCCAGGACAAACTGTTCAAGTCACAGGTCCTGCTATCTTGAAACCAGTTCCGTGGGGTAACGTTGCCTATCAGGTTGTTCTGATCGGTGCGGGACTAGGAGTAACTTTCGCAACAAGACCGTGGCAAGTCATCTAAGAAAGCTCTCAATTCTTTTTTTCCTTCATTTTCTTTTTCAATATTGATGCCTCTTCAACGGCTATAATTAGACCAAGCTTGCTTTAGTTTTAGAGGGCAAATCATTCGACTGGAATGCAGAGACTCAATTTTTACAGCGAATTTCCTTCATCCCTGCCATGTATTGTTGAATTACATCAGGAACTTCGACGGTTCCATTTGAAGTCTGGTAATTTTCCATAATACATGCCATAGTTCTTTCCGTAGCCACGAGAGTGCTGTTCAAAGTATGAACAAATCTGGTTTGTTCATTGATCTTATCCCTGAATCTTGTGACGAGTCTGCGAGCTTGGAAATCTGTGCAATTTGAGCATGAGACGATTTCTCTGTATGCATTCTGACTTGGCATCCATGCCTCAATATCGAACGTTTTAGAGGAAGTCTTCCCCAGATCTGCGGAACAGAGTAAGACTGTACGATAAGGAATCCCGAGCTTCTCGTAAAATTCCTCAGTTATTGTCAACATTCGTTCATGCTGTAGTTCTGATTCTTCAGGCCGCGAGTAAACAAATTGTTCAACTTTCTCAAATTGATGTACCCTGAAAATGCCCTTCGTGTCCTTTCCATGAGCACCAGCTTCTTTCCTGAAACAAGGACTAGTGCTAGCATAGCGCAACGGTAAGTCCTTTCCATCTAAGATCTCGTTCATGTGCATCGAAGCCATCGAATGTTCGGAAGTTCCTATCATATACAAGTCATCCTTTTCGATTTTGTAAATCATGTCTTCAAAGTCAGCAAGTATCACCGCTCCCTCCATTGCCTCTTTTCTTATCATGAAGGGCGGCTGTGCAAGAGTGTATCCTTTTTCAGCTAAAAAATCAAGCGCATAGTTAATCAAAGCCAGATTCAACTTTACTAGCTCATTTTTTAAAAAATAAAACCTTGCACCTGCTATCTTTGCGGCGCGTTCTATATCGAGCAATCCAAGCGAGTTTGCTATATCAACATGATCCTTGAGAAAAAAATCGAAATTCGTGATTGCACCATGATATTTGAGAATCACGTTGTCTTTTTCATCGCTCCCAATTGGAACTGATTTATCTATAATATTAGGAAGAGTCATCATTGATGCTCTGAACTTAGCGTCTACTGCTTTCTTTTCTTGCTCCGTCTCCAAAAGTTTGGTGCCGATTTCCTTCATCTCTTCTCTTTCTGAGACTGAATCTTCGTGAGCTTTTAGCTTGTTCGATATTGCACGCGCTAGCAAATTTTTTTTATGCTTAAATTCCTCAACTTGAACAGTTAACTCCCTGCGCATTTTGTCCAGCACAATCAAATCGTCTAGAGGAAATTCAAATTTTCGGTTTTCTAACATACTTCTGAGAAGCTGTGGATTTTCCTTCAAGAGTTTGGGGTCAAGCATGCGAGATCACTTTTTGAGCTATCAAAATATGCTCTAATAGTTCATTTATAGTGTTTAGTAGCGTTTCAAATCCAACCTTGCAGGATAGACAAAGAAGCAAATTATTATCATAATCCCTTGGTGACATTTCTATTGATAGTCCATTAGGAAAGTCAGTGTTATCAGCTATTAATGACCTTAGTACAGCATACATTTCTTTTTTTTTGAACCTTATTTGAATAAAGGCAGATATTTCAGGAGGAGTTGGTGGTTTTGGAGTCAAGTGTTGCCCTCCTTACACAAGAAACAAAATCTTCCAGTCTGCTAGACGGAACTTTACATCCTGCAGCTGCCTTATGACCGTCTCCTATTCCGCCAACAGATTCCGCGCAATTTCTAACAACTAACCCTAGATCCAATCCCGATTTGCAACCGATGCATTTCCTACAAGAAAATTTGTGCATGCCGTCGCTGCTAACGGTCCACACGAAGAGCACTCGATCACCAAGAGTAGGTGATCCGCTCAGTATGGAAGATACTGCTCCAAGCATCTCCTCAGCTAGCACATTCTCTGCGTTGACAAAAATCGATCGTCCATTGTCAATTGCGCGCCACTTTTCAGTGAGAATCGTAGAGATAGACTTCGCAAGGATTGCTCTATAAGTGTCGGCAATTCGTTCCCCCTCAGTCAGACAGACATACCTGTCGCCCATACAGATTCCAACACCTATACCTGCCCTCCCAGTTCTTCCACATGCATTTAGCAGTGTCGAAAATTCCCTAGCGTCGCGTAATTGACTTCTTATATCCTCATTGACAAGTGTATATGTATACCCTACAAGGTTTTCTGTCAGGTTCGCTGTTTTATATTTTGAAGAAGTTGCGACAAATTTTACAATGGCGTCCAGGATGATACTTTTCTCCTCTTGCGGAATCTCTGCAAGTACTCGCCATCTGCCGTTTTCCATCATCCTTACTCCTGAATTCTTAATCACAGTATAGGCATTTTCCGTGTTCCAGGTTATACCGTCAATATAAGGGAATGATGTAGATGCCAGCGCTTCATGGAGTGGCTTCGTTTCTCTCCCGGTAAATATTAGATCTAAGTCGACAGTAATTAGTCCATGAGACTCGGCTGTCTTAATAATCTCTGAATTTATACTGATAAGCGATTTCTTATCGCCTTGATCCTGGTTATCAGATATTGCGGATACGACGGCAATGGGTGAAAGGTCCCAGTTGCTTTTTTCAAGCTGGTTCGCGAGGAGATATGCTAATCCGCCCGAAGAAATCTCAGATCCGCCGTCGATGCTGTATTTGAATGCGTTTAGGATGTGTGCTGAGTAAGGCCCAGTCAGCTCTGCGTCAGGAAGTTGATGGTGGTCAATGATTATCCATCTATCGCCAAGTGCGTCGTTCAGCGCAGCGCCCAAGCCTGCGCCAAGGTCAGATATTATGTAGAAGTCATGAGCTTCGGATTTCATTTGCTCTATGACAGCAGGGACCATATCAGAGATCGGCCTTACTACGCACTTAGCACCCAATCTCAATAAGGTCATGGAAATGATACTTGCAGAGATTAAGCCATCTGCATCAAGGTGCGTCATAATGCAAGTATTACTGTCATCTTCTGCCACAGATCTGATCTTTTCACAAAAAGGTTTTACAGCTTCTTCAAGCCCTCTACCGTACATTGTGTGGTCTTACTCGAGCTGGGCAATAACTGAGGCGTATTTCCAATGTTTGGGAATTTTCTCATTACGCTTATAATATTTCGATAACCTGTGAATCTTGGCTTCGATCAATTCAAGCGAGCGGACGTTTCTGTTATCAGTATTGTGAGTTCTCAAATGTCTTTGTAGTGCTAGAGCCTTCTGTACCAGTTGGTGTAAATCTTCTGGCATATCCTGTTTGATTCCATTTTCACTCCTTATTTCAGTTATGGTCTTATCCATAATCGTCTTCAGAAGAGGTATACCATATTCGTCTCGCATCCGAGTCCCTATCGCACTGGGGGTAAGGCCTTCTTTGGATAGTTGAATAACTATGGAAGTGAGCTCTGTATGACTCGACGTGAGCCATGGCGGTGCATTTTTGGACGTTGGGCGAACTGAATGAGACTTGCCTCGAGTATGAGCATGAATGCGTGCCATTTACTACGAGGAGATCGAACGTATATCTTAAATGTTACTAGGGAAGGATGTCCTTAACTTTGACTTTAGAGGAGACATCTTTGATAACTCAAGAAGATACCAAAAAGTTAAATAATCACGCGAGAGAAAGATTACTTCAATATGAATAAGCCAATTTTGATGGCTATGGTGGCACTAGTTATTCTAATGGGCACTGCATTTGCACTACCTACAGTTCAGATAGCGAACGCACAATATGGTGGCGCAACTACCAGCGGTGGGGGCGGCCTATCCGTCGGAGGCGGCATTGAACAACAGCTTAAGCTGGCAAGGGAGAAAGTTTCAAACGCTGCGCAAGCGGGTGCATATGGCTCTGGAACACCCATGCTTGGGACCACAATTAATTCAACGCTACTCCTCATTATTATCATCACTGTAATCTTTGGCGGCGTTGCAGGCATGTTCTTCGTTAGAGCCAGAACCCCGAGAAAAGAGGCCACGACTTAACTCCTCCAAAAATCTTTTTTTTATTTTAGTGAGCAGCTGCCACAAAGCAGCAGATAACTGATTTAATGCTGGTTTAATCCAAATTCTTAATTCGGGGCTGTTGCTTGATCATGCCGATTCGTAATCTCGGAGGCAATCCATTACTAATGTCGACCGGTAGCGAGTAGCCAGAACCAAAATGTATATATCATAGAATCCGTTTTTTGTATAATGATAATGACTCTCCTAATTCTTGTACCAATGATCACCACAGCAATTAAAGGACTGCTTATGCAGATTGGACCACAATACGACCCACTATTTTACGACGTATCGATCTACATCTTCGGCACTATGCTGTTCGCTGTGTTTTTGTTAAGCGTCATTGCGTTTTGGCTGCGAAGAAAGGGTCTTGGCGGTGGCGCTGCTAAAGAGAAATGGACGCAGGAGCTAGAACGGTATTTCGAACGAGAACAGATAGGTCTGATTCCAGACGAAAAACACCATTGGTGAAATCGCACAACTAGTTGGTGCCCACAAACTTCTTTTATTTCATTTTTTAACGCATTCTAGAACCTACGTAGGATTTTCTTATTGAAATTCTGGTCCTCTCCTAAGGACGGCCTTTCTTAGGATTAGCGAAGCTGGAGGTTCTGCAATTTAGCAAGTTTCGCTGTCACAAGGATGAACGCGTATCCCATCTGCAAATAAAATGCGCCGGACGGCCGGACAATTCCTCGTATGCAAATCAAGTCCCGTTCGTCCCTCTTCCGCACGCCTCTCTATGTAGTTTTTTACTCTTTAGAGACATACTGCCTTATAATAGGGTCGGTACATATTAGTGATGGTCTAGAAAGATGTCTTTATTTTTTGTTTAACCGTCAAATGGGTTTATCACTAGTGAAGTCTAGTCTAGATGTGACCTTAAGCAATATTTGGGTCGGTTCGTCGCGAGATCTTCATTGTTTTTAACTCGGTCTGGAGCAGCGATAAATTACCTCATCCCCAATAAGGAGATACTTTTGCCCTGCTAAAAACGTAACACTAGATAGGAAGATCTATTCTGCGATACTTTGATCATAGGAAAGCGCGAAAAATCTTTTCCGAATCTCTTTCCATTCGTGTCCGTAAAGCCTTTAACGTACCTGAAATACGTAACACAACGATAGGCGGCTGCATTAAAACAATAGTCGACAACATGGCTCCAAGCATTTCTAATTTACAACTTATTATGACAATGACTTCTTTTTCGTCAATATTAATGAATCTTATTTTGGCTTTTTCCGTTGCTATTTGACCAAATAGCTCGGAGCTTCGTTTACTGATCGCCTCAACTATTTTACGCCGGTCATAACTGTGGTCGCCATTCCAAATAGCCAGATATCTACGTTTGTCACGCCGATTAAGCATCTAGGTAACACTTTTTCCCTAGTCTTATTTCGATCCATTCTTCAAGTTCTCGCCAATATCTTTCTGGTTTGATATTACAAAGCTTTAGTAAAGAATCAAAGCAGCGACCAGATATCATTTCTCTTGGACATCTTGCCCCACTTGAAAGAACTAATTGGCAATTTATCGAGTTACAAAGTTTGTACAGTTCTCTAATCTGTTCAAACCATTTTCCGACACTGAACCCGTTTGCCTGGCGTATGTCAGCGAAGAAAATCTCCAAACCAATTCGTGTTCTTATTTTTTTTTTAAGAATAGACTTCACCCTGAAATAATCTCTAACAACAAAAATGTCCAACCGAGGCGAGGAAAGTTCCCCAATCTTGTCGGAAACTACGAGATATGGATAATTAGTGATTTGGGATGGCGGTCTGTTCAAACGATAGATCACATTTTCATGAGCAATACCATGATACTCACTACCTATCTCATCGATTTCCAAAATCTCAGCTGTCCTGAGCATTTTCTCAAGATTATTATCGTAGACGCAGAGATCTCTTCTTAACATCAAGTCCTCATTCTATTCAAAGTTGATCTGCGAGGTTGATGCGTCAATATGGATTTGAATTTGATCCTAACCGAGTCTCCCTCTGAGAGAGAAACCTTCCCCATGCAGACTCTTTGTTTGTCTAATCTTAAGTACAGATTTCCCTTCTCGTCATAGAAATCAAAGAAATTTGAAAGTAGTGCGACATCTGTACCGGTTAGACAAGATTTAATTTTCACGTATAAAGAATTTGCATCGGTTTTGCCAAGAATGGAAGTTAACAGAACAATTTTATTTCCCCAATGACCTTCTGCAAATCCTATAGAAAAACTATCAGGGGAAACACTAAGTGTGCTATTTAGATGTTCCAAAATCTTATCTTTCTCTTCAGTCGCATGAACTATAATACCAATCTCAGCAGCAGAAAACTTGACACTTTCATTACGAATCATAGCCGATAAGAATGGATAATAGGAGTTTTAGCTATATCTTATCATCAGCCTCTTCTGTTGAGGACGAGAGTGTTTTTTCAATCGGCTTCGCCATCAGCAGAGCTCTAGATTCCGGGGTTGAAATCAATTTTGTCTTCTTAATGCCTATATGCCTCAAGGGCGCGATTATCTTCGCTGCAGCAAGGAGGTCTGCACCCATTTTACCCATAGTTGCTTCCTGAACAAACTGGTCGATAGTGAGCTTCGGAATCTTATCTTCTAGCGCCTTATGAGCGATCATTCTAATCTCGTGTTTTTTGGAGGAATTAAGTCGTTTTTGACTTAGTGCAATTAATATTACTCTAAATGTGTAGCCATCCATAGTCATATAGTCGTGCACATGAGTGATCATTGAACTCCCGCGCCTAATCAAACTCCTCAAGAATTCTTTTGCATATTCATGACCTTTGAAAATGGTCGTTGCGCTCCCCTCATTGATTTTGTCTATCTGCACGAATACTTTTGTCTGATGTTGTGTGGGATCCTGTTTTAAAATGTCGAACATAGTGTTTTCAATCACGCGCCCTTTTGCAAGATCGGCGACTGTAATCGGTATGTAGTTAAGAAAACCGCCTCCAAATGCCGAGGGTGATTTTACTACAACCCATTGCTTGTCTCTCCATTTGTCTCGGACTCGTCCACCTCTCTTACCGCCTTTGACCATGAAACCTAGACTCAAACACCAAAATATAAGTCATGTTCTAGGCAGGCTCTCTCGGCTCTTTACAAAGCAGATATGGGCCGCCTCATCTGGAACAATACTTGAAGCTACGCTCATTAAAGTAGTCTATGATTATTATTATATTGTCAGTTATATCTAATTCTATATCTGGTGGCTGTTGAAAACTAATCTTATGTCTAATCATTAAATATGACGAGTAACCACTCAGAATACTTGTGACTGATAAAAGCATCAGGTGGTTCGATGCCTTCATGGGCGTAGGATACGAGTTTTATCATGTGCGCGCAAAAGTGATTTTGATCTTCAACAACAGAAAAACACTCCTTAACGCATGGCACAAAGTCATAAAGTGGTGGCCGGATGACTGGATAAAGATGAGATTTTTGGAAACAAATTATTCATATGAATTCATATTGTACGGAGACTCCAACTTTTTAGAAAATACATGGGTATTTTTGAAAGCCCTTAATGTGTCCCAACACTACATGACATTCAAAGCTGACTATGAGGGGGCAGCGTACTTGCAGCTCGCGTTATATCGACCCAAGAGAGACTCCTACGAACTTGAATTATTCGACTATCGGAAGAAAGTTACTGAAGTGTTGTTCCTAAAGGAACCGCTCGAAGAACCACAAGACGGCATCGTTCTGAGATCCAGGAGTATAATGCATGGCCCGAATCAAAGCCCTCTTTGAGAGCAAAACATTAATCAAGGAACTAATTTGGGAGATACGCCTTTATCAGTTTTATCCAGGCAGCCCAATCCAAGCTATAGAACTGTAATGGTTGTCTTATAGGATAATTCGTCAAAGTTTTGGCTATCCCGAAGTCATAGGCCCGCGTCTTATGTTTGGCGTTGAATTTTATCCTCAAGAAGTTTACCCTACGTAGGGTAACACTGTCAATGCTAATAACAGATTCCAAAGGTACTAGCAAACTCTTTGAGTGTTTGGATATATCCTCATCGAGTTGAGCTTCTGAATAACCATCTATTCGGGTCACCTTGGCTTGGTCCTCACTAAAGTATTTTTGTTCTCTTTCTTTTGGTGTAACAAATACCCACTCGGGAATGAATATAATTTGCTTGTTCGTGAGTGCCAGAATTCCTTCTTTAGTTTTGTTGAAAAAGCCCATAAAGCCAAGTTCATTTCCCCAAATCTTTGGCAAGGTTGCTACGATATGTTCGTCTAAATCTATGTTTACTCTCATAACCTTGGTTAAGAATTTACCTGTTCTTAAATTATAATATTAAAACTACGGCTACATCAATGAATCAAAAAGGAGGATTGGTTGTAATATTATTCGGATTCTTATTCCGTTCCCGCAGCAGATTCGTATTCGAACCCCATAGTCCCTGCGTGTTTCTTCTCTTTCAGTCTTCGATACCGATATGCACGTTCTGCAAATAGTATTGCTATCGTAATTGCAAGCGTACCGGCAGTAGCTATGAATATTTCTATGCCTGCCTCTGACATATCAGACTTATATTGAAATGGTTGTATATTAATTTTTAGTAGACGATAAGTTCTGATGTTCTGCTTAATTGGGTCTCGCCCTTCTTGTGGCCTAGCTTTCTAGTTTCGCAGAGGCACATGGTAATACTAGTGTGCCGGATATAACATATCGATACATCGATTCATCTTTTCTTTATCAAACCTGTCGCAGCTTGTAGTGTAGTTCTGATGATTTAGTGCTATGCCATCTTCTTGATGTTCCTTTTAAATTGACAAAACTGACCGAAGTAAATAATCTGCAAATGTAATCTGACTAATTGCGTGAGAATTTCTAGCATCCCTTAGCTGCATCAAACGCAGAAAGATGTCCGCACATAATCATCCTATGCTTATGCTGGGTATGGTCAAAACGTGAACGATCTTAGGATTTTATATCCACTAATCGACATAAACTTATTATGTTCGTCTGGATCGCATGAGTGCTGAGACGTAAGGCGGAACAGATGCCATTGAGAATATCTATGTATCAAGGAAGAAAGAAAAGATACATCTTTGCCGCCATTATCGCAATACCAGTAATATTAGTTGCTTTCTTTGCTGCAGAACAGCAACACCCATATAGAAATTCTAAGACGTGGAATTTCGACTCTTACCCAGAGAATAGTTCTATCCCTAACACATTCGTGCGTATTGATACAGGCGGGACGCAAGCAAAAGGAACGTGGGCTGTAAAGCCTGATGAGACGGCACCATCTAACCCAAACGTCCTCGCTAGACTATCAAACACCAAAACCGGATCAGGGTATCATATGTTAATTCAAGCGGAAGGTGCCTATAGCAACTTTGAGGCAGGTGTTAAATTTAAAATAATGTCGGGACGGGAACAACAGGTGGCGGGCTTGATCGTACGCTTCCAGGACACAAGTGCTTATTTTGTTCTGCAGGCTGACGCATTGAGTCATAGATTTTCGTTGTGCAGAGCTCAACCAGGCATTATAGTCTGCACGCAAGATACGGATGTTAGTATAACAATTGGTCAGTGGCATAGTATCATGGTACAGGTGGCAGGAGCGGGGGGGGAGCCAGGCATCGTAGGTTATTTGGATGGTAAGCGTCTCTTACAGAGGTATGATCAGCACTATATGACTGGAGGGCAGATAGGCTTGTGGACTAAGGGTGATTCTATTGTCTACTTCGATGACCTTGGGGTCGCGTATTAAGGATTACAATGCAGCGTTATCCAGATATGACCGTAACATAGTTCATTATTCGAACATTACATGCGTTTTAGATAATTTGTTTTTCATATATTGTGGCCTGTCCTTATCAAGGTATTCTTCATCCTCGGTTCTTGTAAGTCGTAACTCTGTCCGATAGGAAAAATAACTGAATTCAATTTCGTGCTTTTTTAGTCAGGCACCAGCACTTTTCAATGAAGTATTGATTTTTCAAATTAGCATAGTATCATAAAAGACGGTTTATATTATAATAAACTTTTTATAATCAATTCGAATGGATTGCTTGTAACATATCCATGGCAATGAATTTGATTTCATTACCGTTTGAAAAGAATAAATGGAAATTCGCATTTATCATAACCGGTTTAGTAGTCGGAACATCAGGGCTTATTGCTTTTGGTGAACACAACGCCTTCGGCCAGTTCGGCCCGCTTGGGCCCCCTGGTCACATGCTTCCTAGCCCGGCAACAACACCCGAATATCATTGTAACAAGGCATTGACTCCTCCTGGTAACGGTACCTATGGCCCATGTATAGATCCTGGCGATACGACGTTCATGTATGCTGCTGCGTCCTTCGTTATGATAATGACTCCAGGTGGTGTGGGCTTCCTATATGGTGGATTAACTAGGAGAAAAAATTCATTAACGGTGATTTTGCAGTGCTTTTTGGTATATGCTATCGTTAGCATTCAATGGGTAGTTTATGGATATTCTATAATGTTTGGGCCAGATGCAACAGGCTCCGGTTTCATTGGCAACTTGGACTGGGTAGGGATGAACAACGTTTTCGCCAATGCACCAGCTGATGTCTACGCTCCAAGCATTCCACATTTGGCATATGCGATGTTCCAGCTAATGTTCGCTGCGATTACGCCTGCGTTAGCCATAGCAGGCTACGCAGATCGGCTCAAGATGAGCGCGTTCTTGATACAGGTTGTGCTGTGGACTACATTTGTTTATGACTTTGCAGGACATTGGAATTGGTCGTTGGGAAGTGAAGGAACACATCTAGGTTGGCTAGCTGCACTAGGTGCAGAAGATTTCGCTGGAGGAACTGTTATCCACATTACTTCAGGGTTTGCAGGATTGGTAACAGCGATGTTTCTGGGAAGGCGGTTGGGTTATGGTAAAGCGCCTATGGAACCACATTCGATTCCCCTGGTCATATTAGGTACAACTTTGCTATGGTTCGGCTGGTTTGGTTTCAACCCAGGAAGTTCTGGAGCTGCAGGTTTCTTATCAACTCAGGCATTCCAAAATACCAATATAGCGACTGCTATCGCCGCCATGTGGTGGCTATTCCTTAGCTGGGCCCATACTGGAAAGACAAGTGCCGTCGGTGCTTGTTCCGGCGCAGTAGCGGGGTTGGTAGCAATTACCCCGGCCTCAGGTTTCGTCGGCATCTATGCATCAATTATTATCGGATTTGCCTGTGCAACTGTGTGCTTCTACTGCTTAATACTAAAGAATAGAAGAAAGATAGATGATGCACTAGATACATGGCCCGTTCATGGAATGGGTGGTGTAGTTGGCGCCCTATTGACAGGAGCGTTTAGCGAAACACGTGTGAATCCAGCAGGACACAATGGAGCGTTCTTTGGAAACCCAATGCAGTTAGTTATTAATGCCACAGGAGCAGCGGCCGCTGCAGCATGGTCTTTCGGAATAACATTCGTGATATGGAAGGTAATGGATTGGGTGTGGCCTGGTGGCGTTAGAGTCACTCCCAGAGAAGAAGAGATAGGGTTGGATTTAGCGCAGGTAGGAGAAAGGGCGTACAGCGAATCAGTCTCTTAATAAATATCAACAACCGGCGCCCTATTTTCTCTATCTTTTGGTTCAAATAATCGCCTGATACAATATTGCAAAGGAGTGATGTTGCGGAATCGTTATTCTAATTTAGAAAGGGGGAGTATTCATCTTGATGGAATTTATTTTGATTCAACGTACCTCATGAAATGACAAATTTTCAAGGATATTTTAATTTATTTATCTGGCGAAGTCATGCTGATTGATCCAATCTGAGAAAAGAGTTAAAAGAACCGCATAATGCCATTTCATCGTTGGTAGATAGATGGGTTGTATTTGTAATATCTGAATTCGTTAGTGCAACACTCGGTTTTGCGTGGGGGCTCTATACTCGCTCGTTTATATTCTTGTTTATTGGCGGTTTTTTCTTCAGTCTGGGCGTCTTTGCCGCAACAAGGCTAGGATATGACAGGTGGAAAGCAAAGAAAAGACCCGTCAAGCGACGGAAGTAAGGATCGACCGTCAAAATTTTGATATCAGCTTTAGGGTTCATGTTTAATCTACAGATGGTTGCCATATTCATAGGCATCACGATTCACACTAGTATCACAAAATACGGACAGATCTGTAGAAAAACTTTTATCATTGCACCTCTGATTTGATATGAAACTACCAGCCATGGAAGAACAGATCATACAAAAGGTCAGGAAAAAAATAAAGGTAGGAGTTGAAAACTACAGGGCTGCAAGTGATGCGCCCGCTAAAGTTGATGTTTATGATGTAATACAAGAGGTTTTCGCCGATCTCAATCCCAACTTGGGCGATGAGAGTAAGATATCCGTCGAAGAAGCAAGCGGGTGCCTTAGACGTGGATACCTTGACAGGAAAGAGCCAGCAGAACGTACACACAAGCAGATGATATCTGCTCTAATGGAGAAGGGAGCGCTAAGCGTCCTAGAGAGACCGGTGGAAGGCATGGTAGAAGGTGGCTCTAATGTAAAGTTAGTTGGACGCGCGGATAGGGTAGAAGATGATGTAGTGATGATATTTCGAAGAATCTCCGATTTACCAGAGATACCGTACGCTGAGCATTTCATACAATTGAATTCGTATTTGCATATCTTCAATAAGGAAGAGGGAGTGATAATTTATTTTGATAACGACGGTAATGAGGCGGAGTTTATACTTCCTAAGAGTGAAAAGCTGTTCAAAGAAACGTTGAGAAGAGCGCGCATTCTTAACACGTTGTTAAGAAACAACATAACTCCAGCTATTGAGCCTTCAGCAAGGTGCAACGATTGTCCACATAACGAGAAATGCTACTACTCGTCTGAGGATAAGCAAAAATGGGGATTGTGGGCTCGTGGAAAATGGCGTGAGTTAAAGCCGAAACCCTTCCTTTAATTGTTTGATACGCTCAGTATCTACCATATATTGAATCCGTCAGGAACTTTCGTAATCCCCAAAAGTGAGCCAGACTCCTTTTCTCTAATGACATTGGAACCTTCGGGAACCCAGTCGTCTGGTGACACAAAATATATTCTTCCGCCTATCAGAATCTGAATGTACCTATACCTTGCAACTAGATGTTGGTCGGCAAACCGTAGTAAACTTTGCACAGGGATTAGCCTCATGACACTCCTGCCATACGACAGTTTTGGGTCATTGTCAGTGGCCCATACAGGGTATGGTACCCATGTAGGAGTTCCTCTTGCCCTAAATATAGACGGTCTGAATGCTACAGCCATAGACAATACGAGTGCAAAAATCCCCATCAAGAAATAAAAATCCGATACCGCATCTACAGGAGGCCCTTCATGCATAATACCATATCCTAGTCTGTTGGCCATTTGGGGAGGCATAACTTTAAGCGATCCGAGCTCCGCAAAAACAAAAAACATACCAACATACAAGCACATTACACCTACAAGCGATAGAGTAGTTGGAGTCGAGCCTCGCCAAAAGATACTCACGACGAAGAATACTAGCAAAGGCACCAGAATTGAATAAATTCCATTTCGAACGTGAGGATTTATTCCGCTTAGCAAAATAACCAAAATCTGTAAAATGAATATCGATACAAGACAAACGAAACTCACAAGTGTCCAAAAGCTATTACGTTGGCGAAACCAATCTTGGATTTCATCTATGAATGCGCCCCTCTCCTTACGCACTTTCGCTCTTTTCAAGACACGATTGCTTAATGCAAGAAGTTGTAATTATACCATTCTATACAATTCAAAGTCATCTCAGCAGCTTGGTATCTCCCATTTTATTGAGATATACCCTAGTCTTGTATGGTTTGCTTCCTTTCATATGATAATACAAAATCTTCACTCCGTATTCACAATCTAGGATTTCGATAGAATCTGTCGATTTTAGCGAACTATCGTAGTCTAGTAAATATTCAAACAATTCATCCTTATTTTTTCTGAGCTGCTCTATCGTTTTGAGAGGCGGAATTTTCAATAGACGGTATTTCATAAACTTCTATATAAGAGTGAAGAAGTCGATGCTTCAACCGGCAAACCCTCTGATGGAGTAGACTCTCAAGATCTGGATCCGTGTTTGGTGCGAAAAGAAGTGCCAGCTAGCTCGCTATTTATGCGTCGTTTTTTTCTCCCTGGTTAACAGAATTAATCCATTAATATCATTCGGGCTGAGATACGCTTCCCCCTTAGTTGCTTCAATAATCCCTATGACGGGGTCTTTGCATTCGGGACACAGCTGATAATAGATGAAGACACTAACGTTATTTCGATTTTTACCAACTAGAGTGTTACTCATGTGTGGATGGAAGTCCGTCTGGCAAGTAGGGCATTTCATATAAGACATTGAGAAAACACCATAAATAAATCATTTTTTGTGCATATCCAGTGCGCTCATAGGTGCAGTTATTATAATGCAGCCCATTGCTTAGCATTAAAAATGCCGGTCCGTCCGGTAAATAATATTCGAAATATTATCGCTAGATTACATAAACGAAAAATACCCGCATTCATAAATCTAAATTTGATCAAATTTAGTAGCCGAATCCATACTTCAAAACAGCTACCCCACTTTTGCTCTACGACGGACTATTCCGCTAGCAACACACTTACATCATCCCTAGATACTTGTTTCAACGCTCTGAATTTAATGCTAATATACTTTGATGTTACGCTTCGATGACAATCATGACATAATGTTCTGAGATTATTATGATTATGAAAGAATTCTAGTGTTGCTCTAATTTTATTTTCAAGGGTATCGAATTTATATCCATTTTGCTCATAAAGCGATCTAGGTACGATATGATCGCACTCTAATTTTTTAGATCTAGCAAACCTTCTCCGATATCTGTACGGGTAGTTTTTTTTGCAAATCTGACACGTGTAATTATCACGTTTGAAAATGTCAGATCTCACTCGGTCCCAATAAAAATTATGATAATACCAACGACGAAAATCTTTATTACATTTCTTAGAACAGTACTTCCTGTATGGTGACCGAGGATGATTTTTGCAATCGATATTTCTGCATAATAAATTGCCGCCGGTGTCGTGTTTGTCAAATTCCTCTATATACACAATTTTTCTTAAAGGAGTCTCTGAACTGACACCCATGAAATGCTAAGATTGGAGAGTCGCTTATGCTTTCATTGGCCAAGACTTCTTAACTCTTTGCTTGATTTAATTCGTTTTGAACCTGCCTTTGCATCTACCAATTTTCTATTTCTATTTATCCTGCAAATGTCCTCTCGTACATACCGTATGAGCAGTGTACAAACGTTTGTGATAAACTAGTCTTCATTCCTTTGGACGACCATGGGAAGGCACATAACACTGTCACGTCGGCTATCATGACAACCACGACCGCTGCAAGTAAAAATCACCAAACCAATTGAGATCATCCAAAGAAGACGAGGCTTTTTGGGGACTATGGTTGGAGATTATTGCAGAAGGAAAAAACTAGGACACCAATATCGACAAGGAATCAGGCAGTATTCCTAATACCTTTAATCTGTGCTTGATGATTATCTGGGGGAACAAAAAAGTCTACACGTACTGTCTTTCCATCCATTTTTACTGAAGCTTCAGTATACAACTTTCCATCCAATATGACAGATACTGGTTGATTTTTCGACATCTCCGGTATCTTCAAGCTAAATGGTCCGCCAGCTGGATTATAATGTTTTATTCCAAAGACTAGACTGTCTGTTGTATTGTCATATTTGAAATCACTGATTTGCACTACGCCGCTCATCTGATACGCTATAAATTGACCGTTACCTATCCCTAAAGTGTTCAATGCACTATTGTTGCCAACATCGATGTCTGCACAACTGAAATACGCAATATTTGACTTCATTGCAGGATCAGGTAAAGCAGCAAATGCTACAGTTTGACTTGTCCTAATGACAGGAAATAACTGACTTTTCACGGAGTCGATCTGGGTTCCGTTGGTCTTATGAACAGATGCCAAGATGGTTACGTTATGAAGATCGACAGGACTAACGTTTTTTGCTGTACCGATAAGAGCCTTATCATTTCCTACATGCATGTTTGAGTAACTCAAACTTAGAACTTTATAGTACGGTGTTAAGACCTCCTTTGAATTAAGGATAAAGGGACCTCCCGACAGAGACCAACTAGGTTCAACTGCAAAGTTAAACGGAGAAACATTAGAAGGGTAAATAACTCTTCCATAGGTTGGTTCTTTAATAGTTGAAACAAGACCACTGTCTCTAGCGACAATATTCAAACCAAGATTGACTTCCACCGGCATGTTGCCACTATTCTTGACGATACCTACCACGTTTAGCTTGCCGTCAGAGCCCGTAAATGGTGGCTGTGCTATTACCTTTATCGGGCTTTCACTATATGCATGCTGTACTGTTACGAACCCGCCGCAGGAAATACAGATTGTTAGCGCAAGTGCCATGATTGATTTGGCATTAAGTTTGGGGGACGGAATGTTTACTTCACTCGTGGGTGTTCTCATCCTTACTTGCTCATCGTCCAAAGATGCATGATAGTATCAGATAGGAATACAACACTCAACTCGATGCTTCCAAAAATGTTCATAATTGTGATATTGCATCCCTGCTACATTAACCCATCTAAGCGCAGTCTGTGAAATTCAAGCGCAAATTGAACCTCATATACCACTGATAATTAATTATTGGGCTAAGCTCATACAAAAGGTAGAACGCAAGCTGGTGATGTTCGTATCGTGGGTGTTCACCCTTCCTTCTGATTGCGAAATCACCCAAGCATAAACACCTATGAGATCATCTTGACAGAGATTGTGTGCAACCTGCTGTCGTTTTATTTTTGTTCTACTTATCATATCCATGGTTAACAACACTTGCGAACATGATTTGTTATCAGCTTAACTCACACCATGGCTTGAATTAATATTACTCATTCTCATCTCTAATAGCTTGCCGTGAGAATGTTTACATCCGAAATATTATGCGTTGGAGATGAATTGCTTTCAGGTATAACGATCAACACGAACGCTTATTGGATATCTCAGAAAATCACAGAAGCTGGCGGATCGGTGAGAAGGATAACTGCAATCAGAGACGATGTGGATGAAATATCTTGGGGAGTAAGAGATTCTATTTCTCGAAAACCAGACTGGTTAATTCTCTCTGGCGGCCTTGGTCCTACTTATGACGACAAAACTATGCAAGGTGTTGCCAGAGGTTTAAGCTTGGAACTCGCTCTTGATAAGACAGCACTAGACATGTTGAAAAAGAGTTATGCGCGACATTCAGTGACTTATGAACTAAATGAAATTCGCTTAAAAATGGCAAAGATTCCAATAGGATCAAATCCAATTCAAAACCCTGTTGGCAGTGCCCCATCTGTGCTAATTGAGAGCGGTGAGACCAAAATTGTATGTCTTCCAGGGGTGCCTGAGGAGATGAAAGCAATATTTTTAGAAAGTGTACTCCCTCAAATGAAGAAAATTATTGGAGATTTCCATATTGTCGAATCAAGATACGAAACAATAGGCGTAAGCGAAGCAATGCTCGCGCCTATTCTCTCAGAGATAGTTGAATCAAATCCCCCAGACTCAATTTATCTGAAAACGCATCCACTAGGATATACTAGCGATAATAATAATAAAAAACCACAAATGCTGGTCCAGATAGTTTCCAAAGGAAAAGATAAAGCTGAAGTCCAGAGCAGATTTAATAATATCTCGGGAATGCTCCTTGAAGAAATATCCAGGTTAAATGGGAAGATAGTTTGAAGCTCAGATTGATAGTTAATCCTGTAGCTGGAGTATTTTTCAATGACATGGAGCATGAATTGGATAGGTTAAAAGCTTAGACAAATTACATTAACGTCACTTACATATTCTATAACAACTGGGTCATTTGGTTTTTTAATAATGCGAGCACTTTCTGTTCCTTAGTTTTTCTTAGGTAGAGAAGGTAAACCGATGTTTTTCGATATATCTAGCAGACTGGTAGCTGTAAATGCTATTTGATTTTGAAATTAACTTTATCAACCTTGAATGATACACCTTGTTCGTATAGACCTTTAGAAATACTGCGGACTAATCCTTTCTCAACTTCTTTGAGCCTATCTTTATCGTCAATAATATCAACCGGCATATCAACTTCAATTTTTACTTCTAATTCAGCTTTCTTCGAATGGTCCATTCAGGCGGTTGTCATTTCATTCGAGGGCTCCTATCAATTTATCTATAGACATACAAGCCTGTTTGTCTAGTAGCTACTGCAACAAAAAAACTGAAACGAAATTATCTAGCCTAATTTACTTGTCGCTCGAGTAGTCAAGCATTAGGGGACTAATCCTCTGATAGGTTCTTTACAAGTGGTTCCTCGTTTCAGATTTTTCACCCACTCGTGGAAGGACAGTCTGAATGAATGTATGTCGCTGTCGCTAACATGGCAGAAATTAACCTTCTACGTACCATCTTTACTACAATTGTACGCAGTTTTCTGAATTATCCTATTTTATTCCACTGAACTGTACTATATACTGTGTACCTTATAATCTATTAGAGATTTTTCGAATTGCTAAACTGAGGTTATCAGATCTCTACGCCAACTTCAGACATTGTTCTCTTCTTGTGTTGATAATAATATTTTAGAACTCTTGTATTTCTTCCTATTATCAGACCAACACCGATAAGAAGAAGGAAGTCCGTAACTGTAAAAGCCAATATTGTCGTTGCTGGATCAGTGTGAAACATGTGGCAGATTAACGGTAGCAGTACCATTTCCTAATATTGTTTGTTGATTATTAAAATAAAATTTCTCTGAACCGACAAAGAGAAAGTTAATTGCAATACGTATAGTTAATGCTGCGACATATAGAAAATATATTGATAATCCACCTTTTACATATATAGCTGAACTATCAGTATCGCTATCAGGTAATTTCAAAAAAGAAAGGGTTCTCTTGGAATAGATATAAGAGCAATATGCCGCGGCCAGAACAACAGCAAAATAAGGAATAACATATACCCCAGGGATGCTACCAATCAAAAAAGAATTGTACACTAAGAGGCAGAAATAGCAACGAAATAGGCTGAAAAGGTAATTGTCCTCTTTACATTTACTTTTGTTCCTTGAATAGCCTTTCTAAGTCTTAAAATAATCATGATCATGATAAGGACAAATGCGAACATCAATAGAAAAAAGCCATTATTAGTAGACAATACAAGAAGAAGTATCACATATACTATATAGCTGTTAGGTTGTACTTAACCAAATTCTTCTTCTTCCCAGACTAAAACCAGTTCGCGAAACGGGAACGTTTTTGGTATCCGGAATTATGGTTTATGCGTAGCTAAATTATAAGAAGTAGAGGAGACGTATATACACTCTATAGTTGATTTATTGCCACATGCCTAAAGTGTGGTTTTCATTTAATTGATTCATTGGGACCAGTAAGTCTCTATTCTACCGATAAAGTTAGTTCATAGCGACGAAGAGAATCTTTATGCAGCACCAATGAGATATGAACCACCAAGTACCGTTATCATAGATGTCTCAAGTGAATCTGTGCAATATCTTTATAATAATACGAAAGATCTTCGAACCAGACACGAACTTTTAGCTATTATGCTTGGATTCTTGTTGGAAGGAATGACACGGGTCATTGCAACAAAACCTTCTGATTTTAATGAAGCATTCTCGCAAGTATGTAATACGAAGGTGGAAATCGAAACATTTTTTTGAAGACAAATACCGACATTCATTATCCTTCAACATATATCAATAATGCAGCATTGGGAGGATTTACAACGATAAAATAATCAAGTCAGCTTTTTGTTTGTCTGATTACTTCTGATGTTCCTGCCGCTTATGCTGCTAACTCTTGTAACCTATAGTCTTCTAATTCCTTCTGGGTTTGTGCACAACTATTACTATCTGGCCAGTAATTTTCTGAATCTCCGCTTCTTCGGGCATCTTTCGACCAAACAGACCAAATTGTGGGAATTCTGATACTGATTTATTCAATTCCCTCTGGAATTTCCTTATACCTTTTGAATAATATTTCATCTTCTTAGTATCGCGGTCCACATTTGCGATTCTAAATCCTGTCCAACCTTTTCGTAGTCCACCCCATGTTTCAGTATCGTAGTATCCTATGTCAAGTAAGATTGCATCTCTTCTCGTTAACTGTTTGTTCATGCTTAAAAAATTATGATGAATAGAGTCCAAAGTGTTACGCTTTGTTTTGTTCTTTCTTTTTTTCATGGATAACTACCTTCACCGTCTAGATTGGTCTACAATTGCTTATGCTCTTTATCCCTATAATATATAGCGATAACACCTGATTCAGCGTTGTATTCCGCTGCAAAATCTTAAAAAGAATCAATTCCTATGCGGCACCATATAGGCACACTCTCGAGAAGACTTTTTCCTTCAAGCTAGGCGTCTAATATCACCCAAAACTAGGTGGGAGCCAAAGAAATACAGGTAATAGACGGTGATTTAATGACCTAGAATTGATTAGATTAGCAAGCTTATTACTTACATGATCTTCTTTTTGTAATGAAGTCAGCATCCCCAGATACGTTCCCTGGGATCCGAAACAGGCACTGACGTAACGTTAGGATTTGGAAGTTTCAAACGCAACTGCAACAACGGGATATACAGTATTCCAAAATGTAGTATAAGCATTAGCCAGAGCTACTGTCGTAACCGATTGTAATCTTGCAGGTCCGTAGACCACGGCTTGAGTTGTAAGCTTGTCCTTGCCTAGTAGTCCTTCACATTTTATGCAGGACCGTGTGAGTCTTCTCGTTCGGTGGAGGCTATCATTGATCCATTTCACTCGGAGGCAATCTTGTCACAATTGAGAGTAAATTCCAGAAGTGATCATACGGTGATCAAGTAAAGTCTTAGCAGATTTTCTCAACACAATCAATCCCTTAGTCAAATCATAATGAGTTGGGATTGATTCGACCGAAGTAGATTGAATTCCAATACTTTTGAAATGCATGATCGGAAGGGTAGCTATTTTGATTGTTCATAGTAATACAGGTTTACCGATGAGTGCCTTCTCCATAAGCTTCACACTTTCAGAACCAGTTTCGAGTCCGCTAAGATACCTGTCCACTGCTTTTCTGAAATCGTTAAAATAACATCTGAAATTTATACTCTTTTCTTGCCGAGTCAAATATTATGCCACAAGTACCACCCTCTATTCTGATTGTGGCATTCTTGTCTTTAACATTCGAATGAACAAGCCCACATCTAATATCATGATATACATCGAATCCCTGCTGTCGACATTTTTGATAACATTTACCTAGTCTGTCGAAAAACTCATTAAAACACTCTTCGCTTCTATACTTCGGAAATCCTTATGCTAACCTCCCCCAATATTCTGTGTAACAACAGAGGACAAGTGCAAGAAGAAAATTAGGAGCTCTCTTGGGAGTATTGACTAGGCCAATCGTTTTGTCTAAATCTGTAAACATAAACCGTCTTACCTTGCGAACCGGCTCATAGTATTGAGAATTTTTGAAGGGCATAAGGTCCTTATCATCTTAGTGTTTTCGGGCTATTTATCTTCGGGTCAGCTAGGTTAAACAACAGAAGACTACTGGCACGAGTCTGATACCGTGTTATTCAATGGAATGTGATGGGACCCAAAATTGTGTCAAATTTGGTTCACACCCCACTGGCACCAGAACGAATGGGATTACCCAGAAGCAAATTTTCCCTCGTCTATTAGACAGGTCAAAGAAGCACCAATCGAATAGATTTTAGTCGCCGGCATCTCAATATTATTCAGTTATCCTGTTTGATTTGCTTCCACGTTGGCCTCGGTCCCTAGCGGGATGATGTAAAAGAACTATCATACTAAAAGTGAATATCGATTGGAGCTAACTGCTAAAATTGATATCTCTTTATACTAGCGTGTCACATAATAATAGTATAATGTCGTCATCCTCCAAACACGATCGAACTACAACCACAAACCTTACTCCCGAAAGGGCTGCAGAAACAATCAAGAATGTCGCCAGTAGTATTCGTGAGGCGTCGTCAACGATAAGAGAGATGGTACGAACGGTCCACCAAAGCGGTGCAATCGAAGAAATTGCACAAGCAATACAAGAGGCAAGCATTGCAACACGTGATACTGCAAGAGAAATAAGTGATACTGCTAAAGACTTGAGAGATCGTGGCATTGTTGGGCGTACGACTGCGGCTGTAGAAGAAACAAGGGTGGTAACGCGTCATACAACAGACAAACTAAAGGAGACGTCGCAAGAAACAGCTCAGGCGGTTCCTCAGACAACGGAGACAGTAAAGGAAGGCGCTCGGAGGATAAAGTCAATCACCAGAAAAAAGAAGGAGAAAGTTATAAGATAAAGCCAATGCAATTTAAAAAAGCACGTTAGTCTGTATCGTTCGATTTAAAAAAGTATTAGTAGTCAGTGAAAGTATAGGACACGTGAATTTTTTCACGCTGCGAAGTGCATTCCACGCTAACATCTAATGGCATTTATGACGTCGCAGAGGGATGGAGAAGAACATGATCAAAGTTGACTTATTGCTTGACTAAGATGTAATATACTTCTAATTGAACTCAGCCTAAAGGTCTTAGAGCGCTGAATGAAAGCAAGCCCAATCTATCCCACAGCCAGCTAATTTCGGAGTATCCTCGGAAACAAGAACTAATATATTTATGATCAATTGGCTATAGAAATATTCCGTAATGACGTCTGCTAATATGTACAACGAATTTGTTAGATATTTTGAGAGGATGGGTGAACTGTACAAGGAATATACCAAAGGCATGGAAAGGATCAATCAATTATACACTGAATCCATTAAAAATGTGGAAAAGACGAATGAACTGTACAGGGAACTTATCAAAACCAATGAGAGAATGACTGAACTGTACAAGGATATACAAAGAATAAACCTAGATTGGTTAGACCTCTTTTGGAGGCCTTGGATGTCAAAAGAACAAGAAAAGAAGGAAAATACACAGACAGAGCGGAAGACACAAAACCAGGGATAAGTAATTGGAGGTGTGACTATTCCAAAAATTTTATAATTCATACTTGGGTCGGCATTATCTAGCTTATATCTTTATCAGTTAGTGATGGTTGGCATTACCTATCTTAAGTAGATGTGGTCTTCCACTGCGTGTTCTAACCTGTAAAATAGGATTAGATGCGTTTCGCGATTAAATGTAATAATGTTTTTTCTAATTTGTGACTTGCCTTTGTTCCATGACCCGTCATAACCCGTATCTATCAGGAGACTAAAATGGGTTCGATTAACAACTCAGTTGGCTCTGCTGAGATATAGCAGTCTGGTGGAAGTTTTAACCGCAATTGATCCGAAATGTAATGTTTTTTCTGCTCCCTAACTGTACATTCTATCTTCACTCGTGTACTCCTATCTTTTTCTACATTACCAATCTCTTCCCAACAACAGGATTCATCTAGCAGAATATGATTAAGATTATTATGTAACAAAGACGTGTTCTCAGCTGACGATAGTATTTCTATTCTTACAGGGATTCGTTTTTTTATTGCAGCAATTACTGACACTTTAATATTAGCTTACAGGCTATGTTACTATTTGACTTTGATGAGCAGCTACTATGACTTATCATAATCCTTACTTACTAAAATAGAATACCAACTAGTAGGTGTAGTACTTACATAGATA
>QHBN01000184.1 GCA_003176995.1 Candidatus Nitrosopolaris wilkensis | reverse complement strand
ATATGACTGGCAGCCAAATGAATGTGACTGGCAGCCAAATGAATATGACTGGCAGCCAAATGAATGTGACTGGCAGCTAGTTAAAGTTGGATCATCTACTTTTAGCATTTATCGTTTGGCATATCTAATCTTATGGTTTTGAGTTTACTAGAATCTAATCTTCAACGATATTCTATGAAGATATTGTAAAAAAGGTAATCTACATTTGTCATGAAAGTGATGTCTATGTTACTATATGGGGTTGTATTGAGAGTAATAGTACAAGCTTCTATAGCAGTTGATAAATACCTTGAAGAATGCAAAACTTTAGTGAGATTATTGTAATATATAGCGTATGATATCTGCAAATTAGTTGCTATTTTTCTCTCCCCAGATGCCAACAAAAAAGGTAAACCTAAACATAATTTAAGGGCAGAGATTTCATACCTAGGTGATCCATGAAATTAATCAAATCAAGGATATTGTTCGATGGTGTCGATGAAAAAGAGAATCTGCTAATAGGATTTGAGGGCGATGAAATAAGGTATGTTGGGAGCAGAAAACCTGAAGACACAGATAGTGAGATAATTCAAGAAGGCGATGATATAGTTGTCACTCCAGCATTCATAGATTCACATAGTCATATTGGGATGGTAAGATCAGGTGAGCCGGGGAAAGAGGAGGAATCTAACGAACAAATGAATTCGGTGTATCCTTTGGTAAATGCATTGCACAGTATTTACATGGATGATCCATCCTTTACTGAATCAGTCGAGAGTGGTGTTCTCTATTCTACAGTACTGCCAGGCAGCGGAAATATCATCGGAGGAAAAGCAGTTCTGATACGTAATTTTGCTCAGGATATTGGACAGGCATATATCATGGATGTTGGCATCAAAGCGGCGTTAGGATATAATCCGCGTAGTACCATGGAGTGGAAGGGCAATAGGCCGTCAACACGGATGGGTGCTGTAGCAATGCTGCGTGAGAACTTCATTAAAGCGAGAAAAATGCAAGCACTTCTGCAAAAAGAAAAGAAAGTCATAGATGAAGTAGAGCCAATAACAGAGGTATTCATGGATATACTCTCAGGTAGGTTCAAAATGATGTTCCATGTTCATAAAGAAGATGACATCATGGTACTAATTCAACTAGTAAAAGAATTTGGAATAAAAGCTATTGCAAATCACTGCTGTGATGTACACAGGGAAGAGGTTTTTGTAGCCTTAAAAGCATCCTCAATACCAATTATCTACGGTCCTATGGATGCATTTCCATACAAGGTAGAATTGAAGCATGAAAGTTGGAGAAACGTAGAGAAATTATTGAATTCCGGTGCAAAGTTCTCCGTTATGAGCGACCATCCTGTTATTCTACAAAGAAATATCCTTTACAGCTTAAGGCATATGCTACGATTCGGTTTATCTAAAGCTAATGCAATATCTAAAATCACTAAAGATGCTGCAGAAATTATAGGTCTTAAAAATATAGGACAGATCAAACCAGGCTTTAAAGCATCACTAGTTGTTTGGAATGGAGATCCATTTTCACTGTCTAGCCAGCCTATATTAGTTCTTGCAGAGGGAAGAACAGTCTATGATCAACGATAAAGAGATAGGAATAACGTACGAGGAAGCTACTGCCTGAATGATAAGTGCTGTAACAGCACGAGATTTGTCCTGATGCTGCGACGGCATATAGCGTCAGAATCCTATACCGCGATTCGTGCGTTCTATTATTAATTGCGTGAACAGCCTGTCCTATTGTACTCGTCAATTTATCCAGCGCATCCGATTTCGGATTTATTAATCCTTTATTAAGATAAATATAGAAGTTTCGCACCTGCTAATCCTCTATTAGGTGAAATTTCTCGAAAAGGCCATTTACGATCGAAATACGCCTGGCATTCTTATGAGCTTTGTTGGAAAATGGTTTACCGGAGTATGAAGAAAAGAAGCTCTTCTCTATTATGTTGTATAATATCCTCGAATAAGTGGTAATTTGATTTCTTTTTTTCATTGCAGACATTGTTTGGAGGAAAACCTGTCATAATGGCATTAGCAGAATGACAGTCAAGGCGGCTCGAACTAATATAAAACCATTTGGATAGATCCCTTAGATACACTACTGTCAATAAACAAAAAGGTGGCACACTATTGCCAAGAACCGATGGGAGTCGCAAGAAGAAGGAAATTGCTAAGAAGATAAAGAAGTGGTTAGCTGAGGAAGGGTTTCAAGCCAGTAAAGTTCAGGACACAAACACAGATTTCCATTTTCAAATACAAAATCCAAACATGAGTATAATCATAGACAAACGAAAGATCGATTGTGTTACTTTAGTAACCTATATGGGTTTTCCGGAGATAGACCAAAGAATGCTATCTTATCTGAGTAAAGAGGGCAAAAAGTTCTTCTGGAACTTAGAATATGCTTTAAATCAACTGAATGTAATGTATAACATACATCCAAGTATAGAGGAAGTAGAACGGATTGACATAACTAAAATAATTTATTTTGATGGTTTGACTAAACATACATTTTTCAGTTCGCTGTTCGGTATTCAAAGGGGAATGCATTGTGTAAATATACAATATCAATGGTTGAGTGAGCAGGGATTTCAATGAGACATGTGCCACCTTTTGACAATTTACTTATATTCCACACAATCGACTGTGTATGATGTATTTGGCCGTATAATGATACACATAAAGTAGAAGAGCAAAGAAACCGAAAGAGATGAAATTAAGGAGGAAACCCTTGAATTAGGAGATGAGGCGTAAAACGAATCAGAAGGCGAAGATGTGGAGGAATAGAATTGAAAAGTTTCGGTGTGGATGTATATCGAATCGCCTTTTCTCTCTTCTACCTTGTAGAAATTTGCAATACCTTTCTCTTCTTCCATAGTTCTTTCTAGTTATCTTTAATCTCGAATCCATTCTGGATCCGGCGCACAGTGGATACACATTTCTAGTGAGTTAGTATAGAGATGAGGACCGAGTTAATAGTCGCATTCTTTGGGAAATTGTTCTCTCCAATTTCTCTCCGGTTAACGTTTGTCCATGGCTCTGCGTATTCCAGTTACCTTTGAGTAGATCTGGTTACATTTTTGATAACATTTACCTAGTCTACCGAAAACACTCATTAAAGCACTCTTCACCTCTACCCTTCGGAATAGCCAAAGCTAACATGCCCCACGATTCTTTGTAACTACAGAGCCATAGAGCAAGAAGAAAAATGGCAGCCTTTCTAGGGATATTGACTAGACTAGTAGTTTTCTCTAGATCTGCAGACATAAACTCCTTACCTTAATAAACGACTTGTAGTACAGAGAAGTTTTAAATGACCTAAGATCAATCATGTTAGTTTGCTAGGGCTATTTATGGGAAGTCATAGTCCAAGTCAAATTTGGTCGATAGCTAGATGCTACTAAGCTTATGACCGAAGGGCTCCACGCAATGTATCGTTGAAGGTCAACCTAAGCGATTAGGAACCAACTAATTTTAAATTCCGTCTTATTCCTTAGACTTAGGAAAAGACAACAACTCGATAATTAACCATTCTCGACTTGATCCTTAAGCAAGAGCTGTGTTTACAGCACTTACAAAATTACCAATTGTAACAGGTTTTTTTATAATATCATCTGTGGTCTTTACATCAGGTAATATACTTATAAGCTCCGGTACAGCATCTAATGCAGATACAAACAGTATCTTGATCTTTCTATTAATTGCCTTCAATCTATAATATAGCTGTAATCCGTTGAGGCCAGGCATTCTTATATCTAAAATAGCCAAATCATAATGAGACGGATTTACCATGGCAAAGTGTGCCAATGCTTCCATAGGATCCGCAAATGCTTCAACATTAAAGCCTTCAGAAGCTAATCCTGTCTTGAAAGTGTAGAGAATGTCTTCTTCGTCGTCTACTAACAATATAGTTGCAGTATGTCTTCCATCCTGCTTCCTCTCAGACTGGCTAAAAGTACTCCTATCATTGCGTTGCAAAAAGAATACAGGATACTTGTTAAATTCCCCCTGCTGGTCTTCCGATCTCAACATCTCTTCGAAATGATAATAATTTTCTTCAAGGGGAGTAAGCAAAGAGAAGGATCGTATGACTTTATGTAGGGCATCTCCTATCGCTAACCCATTTGGTGATGCCTTCGAGTTTATCTTTGCACACATATTCATAGTGGGACCGAACAAATCATCGCTTTGGGATGTAGTTGATCTAGCAACTTCTACTCTACCATAATCAGCGCTAATTCTGTAGCTAAGAGAGGGTAATTCTTCTTCTTGCAGCTTTTCATTAATTGTATCACGAGCTTCTATCATCGTTATACAACATTCGATCACATCTTTAAACGAAGACTTGTTAGAAGAATCTGATGTTTTGGGATAATAGAAGATCAAACAATCACCAACATTTTTTATTACTTTGGCTCCAAAGTTTTTCGCTATTGCCGCCATCGTGTTAAGGAAAATTCCATAGTATTTCCTAACTTTTTCTGGATTATTAATACTTGAAGTAATCCTTGTAGACTCGACTATATCAACAAAACAAACACAACAATTTTGCGATCTAATGAAAGATACCTCCTCAGTCTCAGCAGCTTGACTATTTTGATCCGAAGGATTTGGATAATTAGTTGGAGTTTCATTTGCTGCTGGCATATCCTTCAAGAACAAGAAGGAGCTAGTGTTATTTAAGCGATTGAATTTCTATATAATGATAAAAAAATTGGAACCTGATCTGGAGTAGGTAGATATTATGAACTAATTCAGGCTCACATAAGGTCAGTGGTTCGGTGTAGCATACTGGCAAAGGACCAACATCTACTGTAGTCTCCCACAGGTGATGATAATCTACAAAATAATGAATGCAGATGGCAATTTATATAATAAATTCAACTAATTCAATCTATCAGGGCAGAATTTCTTCCATTCTGTTTAATACCATATTGATATAATCATTTGTAAGGAACGGATGCGGATAGACCCAGCTCATCTGCTTTGAGAAGCATGGAATTTATTCGACAAAGGATCTCAATCTTCCAGTCAGTACTTGGCTCTTTTTTGCAATCCTCAATGAGTTGCAATATTATACTCTGATACGCTCATTTTCTTTTTGTTTTAACATATTCGAGTTCAAAAGTATAAGTTGCATTTGATATAATATCTACTACAGTAAAAGCTGATTATGATTTATCATAATGGAAAGAACTGTTACGAGGCTTCAAACACTTACCAATGACATACTGGATGCTAGAAAAACAATTAACCACCCAGCACTTAAGCTAAATGTAGCTCCTTTACCGTATCTTGCCCCTGTGAGCTTCTAAAATGCCTTTTAGAAATAAACAACCCTAAGCCCGTGCCTCGAGGCGAATTTGAAGTAAATTTTGAAAATAGTCTAGGCATAATCTCTGGATCTGTTCCTGAACCCGTAGCTTTTATACTGATAATTGCTTGGTTGTTCTCTTTTCTACCTTAACTACACTGCTTCCCTCTTTTAGTGGATTTACCAGCGTATTCGACTGCAGGCGCTTCATAGCAATGTTTTCGAAACATCAGATGATCCATTCAGCTTGCAATAAGAGATTGGCAGTGAGATATCGATTTTTACCTGCGATATTAATTGAATCTCCTAACGATGATCCTAGAGCACCAAAACTGTCAATAATTAGAATAATTTCGAAGACAACTAAGATCGTGATTTTTAAAAGAATCTTAGATTTTTATTCTTTTTAAAAAGTTAATCACCTCCTCCTTTACATCTCATATCCTCAGCCATTGAAGGCCGGTGTCTCTATTCTTCAGTTCGTCAATCCTCGTTGTGAGGCTGGCTTTAAATATTTTATTTAATCCGTTAGTAACGGATGCCATTGAAGTTTTCTTAAAGAAGGTTTTAGTGCGGTATTAGATATGGCGACACTTCAATTATAATTAATGTTGCGACAATTACGGCCAATATAAAGATGTGTTCACGTGTTAACTTCATATCATCCTCCCATTATTTAGGCATATAAAACTATATAATCATTAGATTTAGATTGTTGTTGTTATGTGAAGGTGTAGCTTATGTGCGAGGTTAAAGATCGTATCATCGGCAAGTCACAGTCCTCTTCTTAAACCGTTTGGAAAAGAAGCAGCGGAAGGATCAATTGATGAAGCTTTTATATGATTTGTTTCTATTGACTGGTTGTAGATTGATTGTTTTTTGGCGATCTTTTCTGCCAAGCAAAAAACATGAATAGGAATGGAATGGTCATGACGGCGGTTGTAATAAGAATAGGCTGAAATGATGTTGAATCAATTTTGATTCCAAAAAGTTGTAGAAAAGGAAGTGGAAAAACTGTATATATCCAGAAGCCAGCCAGTATTCCTAAAATAAACTTATTTCGATTTAGAACTGAAACAAAGCTAATTTTATTTATTTTTCTTCGATCGCAGGTAATGCATTTTGTAGTAGTATAATTACCAGTGACGTCTTCTGGCACAATACACGACGTACAGATTTTGCTTTGACAAAAATAACACTGCCTAGTTGCGAACTTTGATCCGCAAATAGCACATTGCGATTCCATGCTCTCCCATAAAATGTGTTCGCGATGAGCATATTAAAAGATTCGTATATGGTCCCAGTAGAATGAAAACAACACAAGCTAAAGATAAGTACATGTCAGTGTTGTGTACATATTATAGATTAACTAGAACTGGATGCTTCCTCAAACTTAGAGTTAATGACTTATCTGCATTTTCATAATGTTTCAAAATATTTTCAAAATTCAACAAATTTAAGCGTGATTTGTAAATAATGTTTCAAATTATTGTTGAGGACTACACTTATACGTGAAGAATGTCTGTATGATGAAACTTTGAATATGGGTACCGCAGGAGAAGCACCGGATATGTTCTTCCTCAATAGAAAAGAGAAAGCAAAGGACAATGGTAACAAAACTATTGCCAAATGTAAGCACTGCGCTATGGAATTTGATGACAGAGAGAGGTTGAGCGTCCATGATAAGAAGGCTCATTCGGGAAGGGGAGAAAGGAAGAAGAAAGCTTAACTAAATAAAATAATAGGACTGAAAAAGATGTATCATATGCTCAACTCTTTCCTCCACCTTTAGCAGATCTTACTTTACGCCACCACCTTAGTCGATTTCTTGCTAGGTGCGTGGTTTGACCACGTAGACTACTGTTTCCATGCTTTCGGGTAACTTTTGCGGAACTCTACAAGAGGCGGTTGCTGTCCTGATTTTATGACATGACAATTGTATTATATTATAGACAGCGGCGCTATGCACTTGCACTCGCAAATGTAATTGTAGCTGAAGAATTGTCAACACAATCCCCCGCATATTACGATCTCCTTTAGATCGTTTTATCCTATTATCAAGCGAATGGACAGAGATCAGAATTACCTTCGTGTGGTTTAGGTCTGTGGCTCTAATTCCATCAATTTCAGAGTTCGAAGGTAAATGTAGAATTCAGACACCACTAGATTGCTCGTCCGCCGATCCCCCCGATCTTCTGCATTTGGAATTGTAATAACTCGATTAGTGGATGACGAGATTCCAGTTTTTTATCCAGAGAAGTTTCGGAGTGATGACCTACTCGCCACTTTGAGTGGGAGAGTATAATATCTGTAAAGATAAGCTTCCGCGTGAACTAATGAACATCTTTCTTAACATTAACTTATAATTTGGACGATCCAAACTATGGCTCGTTTCATCAATTACCTCTTTCATTAGGTAGTTTTCTTTCCAACTATAGTTCCAGCTTGAATTATAGTATTTGGCTGAACTTGTCTACCTGGTAGTATAATTACTGAAGCTCCGACAGTACAATTATTACCAACCACTGCTCCAAAGTGGTCGGTTCCAGTATCTACCAAATTATCATCAATTTGATATCTTACGTTTTTTCTATCAAGTAAAACATTGGCTGTTCCTGAATATCCGCCAAACCAAACATTTCTGCCAATTATGCTATCCAGTATTACATTTTGATGCGCAATTCTATCATGACCTTCAAAATATGTCTTTGCAACTTCACAATTAAATCCAATTCTTGTATTGATACCCATCATAGATTTTCTTATAAGGGAACTCATACCAATGAAACTGCCACTTCCAATATAGAGAGGACCTACGATTTTGCAAAAATCATCTATTATGACGTCATCTTCTATTATGCATGGTCCATTAATAATGCTTGATTTGGCTACTGTCGCCATTGGGGATATTACAGTATGTGTTATTTCATTGTGTAAAACATCCTGAACTGCTTTCAGAAAGTCCCAGGGATATGTAAGAACGTCAACAACAAGATCGTTGTTACAATCGTTATTGTGATTAACACTATCGTTATTGTGATTAGAATGAGACAAACAAGAAAAAGAAGAATTGTGGATTAGTGAGTTTATAGGTATTTCAAAATTGCTATGTTGGCATTGAATCGGTGTAGCAAGATGATAATTAAGAGGAGCAGGTGCACTGATAGTGGTGGCATATTTTTCAAATCCACGGTTATCATCACAAAATTCATTCAGATTAATCGTTGGAAAATAATCTTGAACTAATCTCGAAGCATCCGAAAATTCATCAGGCAAACAAATTGTATCAACACTCATAAACTTTTGAGCCATCATTATGTTTCTAACAATCAGAGGATATCCAAATAGCTTAAGTGACGATGCAGGACATTCTTTGCTCTCTATAAGTGGATATAGATGATGTGGTGCATTTCTAAAGGTTAATTTCAATTTCTCGTATTCTCTAATCTTTCCCTTTCTTTTTCTTAATTTAGATTAGAATTTCTATTAATATATGGAATAATAATTCCTGCTGATCTTGTTCTATTACGCAAAAACTGTACATATGAAGTGGATTTACTTCATATTTGATAACTAGACACAACATTGCGAACACGAAGGAGTTTGAATTTACTTGAAAAGAGCACTAAAACATACGACGTATGCGTGAAATATGCTCCTACCAATCATAATTCCAAACAAAATATAAGCTATCACTCATAGTAGAAACCTACTTGTACATCAATAAGGACATTGGCTAAACTAACTTATTATATACACTCTGTAATAAAAATATTATAGATATTGGTATTGCTTAGCTGACAAACGAGTTATGTATAGCTTGCTATTAAAGTAAAATTTGTTAAAATGTAAGATTTGCTGATAGGTAACTAGCCTTTATTTATTTGAGGTATATTTATGCTAAAAATGTGTTATGCTTCATCTTCGGTGCATAATTCTGTTGATAAAAAATCGTCGTAAACTTCCGATTCTGTCTTATCTCTTTTGGCATCAGAGGGCGATTTAGCTTTTTTCTTGGGGTTCCCGCTGGTCACCAAAAGTGTATCAGTAAGGAAGAAACAGCGAGCATAATATAGTATTAGGTACGCTTCTCTAACAATGTTACAACATCTGCAAAAACACCTGCTGTGGGAGTAACATGATATTTAGACAATTGTACTATAAAGCACAAACAGCTGTCGAGGGCAACATATATCACTTTTCTTAGAGATGGAAATTCGAGGTTCTCGTTCACATATAATCCCTTTTTACGCAACTAAATCTGATTTCAGGAATCAGTTATTGTTTGGGCGGATTTTGTACTGCGATTTAGCTGATTAATTTTCCCTTGTTGTGTAGAGACACATGTTTATTCAAATCTATAATGTTTCATCTTAGATTACCGGTTTGTAGAAGTATTTATCAAAATCCTGCCCTTTTTCATCTTCGAACCACAACTGGGACAGGCAATTTCCTAATGTTGTGTCCCGCAGCCTGTACAATAATACTTCAACGATGAACTATTATGACTGCTAAACATCGGAGACATTGAGCCGAATATTCCTGTTGCTCCAGGACTACTCATTCTCATCATTATCCTCCTCATATACATATTTAGAAAATGAATAGTCCAAATATTGCAGCTAGAGAGATTAGGAATGGCAATAGTAGAGAAATGGCCAAGCTTATACCAAACGATATTCCGATCCATAGGAGTTGGATAAGGATGAACTGCTTGTTATTATTGATACTCAACGTTCTTTGCCAGTCTATAGTTCGTATATATGTAATTAAATCTAGTGGTTATTTCTTACTTACTTGGTAGCACTACGGTTACTGTCCAGTACCATCGACGTTGCCAGACGAAATTAGTTCGCAAGTGATATATCTATTGATATTCCAAATATTATTAGTTAAGGTTCACCGTTCCTCGGAACACTATCGTTCTAACAACATAAGTATTATTCTTTCTATGTTCTATACCAACCTTGCCTTTATGAGGACATAATCGATAATTCCTTCTTGATACGCTACTTTCAATTTCAATGCTGATTTATAAACAATTTTTTCAAATAAGTCATAAGAGAAATTAAGAAAATAAGATGATAATAGTGATGAGCTCCCGTCTTTCAACATTATGTTTTTTATCACCCTTCTATTTTGAATATAGTAATTTGCCAAGGGCTCGTAAACATGAGACCCTATCAAGTGAATATCAATAATTTCAAATCCTACTTTATTGATCATCGATTCTATATTTTTCAATTCATAATGTTCTGATGCCCACATTAATGAAAGGATTCCAAGGTTCATGACCTCCTGTATTGTTGGTGTTAATAGTGAATAGTATTTAGATAGTTTCATAACAGGTATGGCAATAACTAGTAGGCCACCATATTCCAAAATTCTCCTTGATTCTTGGATAAATTGCACCAACGGTTTAAAATGTTGCGCAGATTCTAAAGCAATTATTCTATCCATGCATTTATCTCTAAATGGTAAGATTTTGGCTGTAGCATTCACTAGCGATATAATCTCGATAGTAGTAGTAATGGCATTGTCAAGAGATGATGATAGTAATGATTGTTGAGATATTTTAGAATTTACAATATTATTATTGCTTCCCTGCCTCATCAACTCTGAAGCAACTTTCTGTTGCAGAAAATTGATATTTACACAGATTATATTTAACGAAGTATGAACTGATTTCCAAAGTATTGCTGGTTCTGAGAATCCGCTTCCTACGTCTACCAAATTCTTCGCAAAGTCCAATTCAGCAACCTTTCCAACTAATCTGCATAATTCATTTTGTGCTTCCATGGGATTTTGGGTGTTATCTGTCCAGTAGCCAAAGTTTAACATATTATTACCAGTTGCACGCAGAAAATATGGTGCTAAAAAATTATAATAATTGATCATATCCCAATCATTTTGCCGCAAAAACCAGAGGGTAGTTTGAAGGAGTCTTTTTAGTTCTATCGACAAAGTATATTCACAGTTCCAATTGGTTAAATATATACGATATAATGACCTATGAAGTCGAATCTCGCTATAGCTGCTAACAAATATTTGATAAATAAGTACTTTTACATACATTGGGGGGTGGGTTGCGTCTTATTACTGTACCCTATTTTGGCTGCTTTTCATTACCAAATCCTTCTTCCCCTTCTCCTTTTCCGAACGATCTCAGAAGAAATCCACTGAATATCAAGACTCCGACAAGAGCAATTGCCATAATCGTTTTTCCTATAGGTATATTGAGTGATAATGCGCTAACTAAGGAAATTACCGCTCCTACTATGCTTAAGGGTAACCATTTTTTAATAACAACAGATGATCTAACCAAACTCCGAACCTAAATTATGATAATTAATGGTTGATATTAATGGTTTATAGTTATCTGAAGCTGGTGCCTACAAAAGATTATTTAAAAATCCTAGGCTAGCAGATAAGAGTCTCGAAGCCTGGTTTATGGCAGATTCAATTAAAACGTGTAAAAGTAAACCAAAGAAGCCGCTTCAGAGCAGAGCAGATCCTCTTATATCATTATTATTCAGGAGGACCTTTATTTAACCCTCAAGTGCAAATCTTAAATCTAAGTAATGGGTGCTTCGTAGACAGAAGGAAGGATAAGCAAGTGACAGAAATAAAAAGGATGGATCGTCTGAATATTCAATCAATAGTTCTTGCCAAATTTATATGCGGGCAAATTGCCACAAATTCTGCTGCAGTGAGAGGAACGAGATGTGGAGGATTAAGGGGTTTCTGATTAAAGTCAAATGCATTTAGGAGATTATTTGCATGAAGGTCCCTATCAGTTAATGGCGATAAGCTAAAGCGCCATTCTATGAATTTTAGTGTAGATTCAAATTGATACTGCGTATGATCAATGTATCCTTGTTTTGCGTCTGGTGAGAGTATAAGAGCAGGCATTCTAAAGCCTAAACCATACTTATCCATTTGGGGTGGCGGAACATGATCATATAATCCACCATAGTCATCCCATGTCAGGATTATCGCAGTGTTATTCCAATACGGACTGCTCATTATAGAACTGATAACAAGCTTTACCCAGTTCATTCCAGTTGTGATATTCGCTGGGGAATGTTCACTAATAGGAAAGCTTGGAATTACCCATGCTACTTGCGGGAATGTACCACTTTTCAGATCATTAAATATTTGTGCTCTACCGACATAGTGTTGGGAATATTGTGGAGTGTAAGTAGTACCTTTTGCGGAGAAAGGATTCCAGTATTCAAATGCAAGACCACTACTTACAGCTCCCTTGTATCCTCCTACTTGAACTAAATGATCATAATACTTCCAAGTAGTATTGTGGTATTGTTCATAAATAGATCTGCTGCTGTCTTGGTCAGATTAGCTTCTTCTAGATATACTCGTGCGATTTCATCACCTGAACTAGCGGTAGTTGGGTTAGGATTAACTCCAAAGTTTGTTTTTCCGCCAGCAATAGTAGAAGCATTTTCTTGTTGGCTTAAGATCTTGTTATGAGGAGGTTTCTGCATTGGATAGAACACTGACGTAGCTGGGGCCTGATCAGCAACTGCGTACCAATGATTCGGCAAGCTATAGATAAGTACTGAAGAGTAGAAGTTATCAGCCAATACACAATGTTTTGCTAAATCCCAGTAATATGGTATTGTGTTATTATCATAATATGACATAGTCTTGGGATCTTCATTTTCTCCTAACATGAATCCATCCATCTTGCCATTATCATATGCAACTATTGATGCTTGATAACCATGAGGCATATCTTATGAAACTGGTCTAGTAGAAAGAAACGGTTTCACACAACCAACAGTGGGATGATCAGAAGATAATGGCATGCATGTGCCTCTAGGTATTCCGTTTGCGCCTGGATAAGTACCAAAGTAATTATCAAAACTTCGATTTTCTTGCATGATTACTATTATGTGCTTGATAGGATTTGTAGAGGGGTTGAGGCTGCCAATCCGTTGTGCATTGGCCAATGGTAAAATCATTCCAGCTGCAATCAAAAGTGATATCAGAGATATAGGAATGACAAAGATCTTTATAGTTAACATTGAAACATTCGCACGGGCATTGCCTTCTTCTCCTATGCTATGTGTCGACGTATTATTAATTGATTCTCTTGCTATAATTTATTGCATCCCTCATTCTTCTGAAAGAGGCTTCCATAATTATGTTCTTCTACCTCGACGCCTTGCGTTTATCATGTTTTAATTAGAATTATAGAATCGGATGAGGTAAAATTGCCTGATGACAGCACTAGAATGGCAAATTATGTACATCAGTGCGAAATTCCTATAGCGCGGGAAATCCGGACAAACAAGATGGGAAACGGATAGATAACGAACGAATCTGACTTCAGCTAATTAGGTTTACATGACCTATTGAGGTATTTTCGTTAACCCATTTGAGCGAAGGATCATCACCATTCCGAATCCTCTTGCTCTCAGAAAGGAAAGAGCAAATGTGTCATTGGCGGCCTACGCTTCATGCGGGATCTGACTATCGACGACTGTCCGGCTCGGGATTTACCAATCGTGTCAAGTAGCTGGGGGATACGTAGGAAGTAAAGAATAATACTCTCCTGAAGTGGATCGCGGATCGGGCATCTAAGACAATCCTGATGGCCTCCGTATGCACAGGTTCAAATCTTCTTGGGAGCGCAGATTTATTGGACGGACGTGAAGCTCGTTGGAAGTATATATAATCATGTAGAATCCGTGCACTTGGGATTCTAATTGTACAGATTATCCTTGCAGGTCGTCACTCTTTTTGCGTAGTACTTAGAAGCATGGATTGATTTGAACCCAGATGAAACTATTACAGCGAATATGTCCGATCTTTCCTACTCAGCTACCACTCTAATCGTTCTTACGGTTTGTTCTTCATATAGGCAACTGACTTCACGTTCTGTTCATGAATTTATCTTGTTTGATGTATTGTTACGTATTCCCTACTAGAAAACACAGAGTATCCCACCATATGATATCATAGATCATTCGGTAAGTTCCGATGATCTGAAAAAGACTAGGTAAGTAGTTATATTTTTTCTCGTCCTTCAATCCTCTCTTCACCTATTAACCGGTTCCTTACTTACCACCTTAATTAGTACATAAGGTTACCTACCAACACTAGGCGAGCAAAGGAAAAAGATGACCAAGAGGCTAAAGCCGCATGTCAAAAATGATGGGTCAGACGCGGCAAAAACAAAGCGGCAAGTAGATAATGCCGTTTGCTGGCTCCAAAAGCGTTACTTTACCGAAGCGGTTATAGCAAAGCGGTTCGACGAATCTGCGGCACACTTATTCAAGGTGAATAAGAATGACAGCAATAGTCGGCGGTGATTCTATCGTTGGCGAATGCCTTAATTCCTGATGCCAGCATTGTTATTTAGTTGATTGACAGGTCCTTTATTGCTTCTACGCGGTAAGGGCAGCCCGAGGCAAAACAAAAAGAACTTTTCATCATCTACTTTTCTTCTTAAATCACAAAACAAGCTTCTCGGTAAGTTATTTGTTTATCCAGTTTGAAGTTATTATTTATTATTTACTGCCTTTCACTATATCGTATTGACAGAATACACAAATGCCTGTTGTCTTTTCAGACTCTTCAAGAAGGTGTTCACATGAAACACATTTCTCTTGTAGCAATAATTCATGATCAACACTCAGCCCGCAGTTACGGCATGTCATGCCAGCAGTATGATAATGTAATGTTGTATTACAGCTTGTACATCGCATTTATAATATCACCAATTCATTTCCTTCGATTCTCTTTGAACCATACAGTAATATATATGAACCCAGGTTCGACGGTTGTAATATTATGATGATGTTATGCTGAAACCGTCACGAATTACGATTTTTATGTCGTAATGACTTAAAACGCTTCGTAAAATCCACGTTTTAGATATAGCCGCTGCATAGCAATCACCACCCGTATGACAAAACCTTCTTACAAAGGAATTCAATGTTGAATTCACTTAAGTGATAAATTCCCATAAAATAATTCGCCTCTCTTTATTCCATAAAGATGAATCATTTTTAGACGTCCGTATATACCATGTTGTAGTGATAGTGTATTATCTATTAGATGTCGCTAATAATAATTGCAGTTGTCTTTGCGCTGGAACCTCATCGTGAAATGAAAAGCATAGATAGTAAAGATAAGGTCTGTTTATCAGGAGAATTATCAAGCATTAATAGCCGTTAAAAAAAATTATCATCGTGAGACGTAACTGTGTGCTTGACTATCAACATATTCCTCAAGGGGGAAACATATTCATCGGCTATGATCTCCACTTGATTGCTAATCTTTGAAGAGATTTTTCCGACTATTGTCAAATAATTAACACTTCAGTGTTAAGACAAAACTCACGGGATAGTTTTATAGTACGGAAGTGCTTATTATTTAATGTCCTCTGCTGAAACAATTTATCATCCTCTGTCAAAAAATAATATTCTACATGATGATAGGAACGATTCACGGATCAAAAAAATAGACTTCTTACTATGTAATTCATGCCTTTGGTGCGCATCATATCTGAACTTAAGATGTAGTTTTATTGTAGTTCAATGTCCTTCATGTAACGAAAATGCAATAGAATGGATACCAATTTCTGCAAACGATGCTTACTCATTTGATTATAATCCAGTAACCGGAGTGATTCTTGAATTCTCAAATCGCAATGGAAGCTCATAGGCACACTTACCGATCTAACGATAAATATTTAGTAAACAACATGGCTAATTCATTCTCTTCCTGCTTTCTGACCGATGTTCCATCATTTTGCAGTCTTTTTTTTCGTATCAACTTAGTGTAGAGATACTAGCTGAAGTATGTGGAATTAAAATCGGATGAAAATCAAAAGGATAACGCTCATACAGAACGCGAAGAAGGAACACAACGAACAGAAATGTTAGGAAGAGCCCTAAATCATTATCATTTAAATTATAGGTTATTAGATTCACGAATCTGTCGATCCTGCTAACGTGATTTTAGAACAAGATACCCATGTAAGATGTATGCAATATGACTTATTTGAGCCATAGAAAATTCGGAACAAAATGATGCACCAGCAAATACATGTTCTTTATTGTGCATTGATAAACTAGGTGGCATCCTCCCAAAGATATGTCTGCTCTTGATTGCCAATGTAACAAATAATCCTATACCGATCACTGCATCTTAGCGCCACTAATAGCTACAAATGTTAGAGCTGCAAGAGCTGATGAATTCTAGACCTACCAAATAAATATATCCGTATCTATAGGTTATGTGAACAGTTTCATTATTCTCATCATGTTCTTACTTTATAGCCAAGCTAGCAGAGGCTTACACACTTAATTCCATCTAGGTCACTGTGTTTAAAATTTGTCGGTTACCTTTAGTGTTTTAGAATTAGAGAGTTACCACACATATTCACGAACTCAGATAAGTTACAAGAACTAATTCGTGGTGTTTGCAACGAGGTTACAAGAACTAATTGATCCCAGTCATGGCAATTGTCCGCAGTTTTTCAGAATTTGATGCTTTATGTTCCAAAATGTTTCTTATACTACTTCTTGACCAAGTATACATTCTAAATTCTTCATCTTTAATATTTTGGTCTCTTCGAAGATGCCATGTTGCATCCCTACCTTTAACTGCAATAATAGATTCTAACAAACATGAATAACGGCGCTAAGAAGCGTAACAGTATTAACAGCTTTTACTTAAAATATAGAGATGTCATACTTTTTAACAAGCATTTAATTTTTTCTGGCACTTGTGCCTTCTTTACTGCGGCTCTAGTTACTCAACTATATTTGTAATTTGATAAAAATAACTTCTCAAATTCTATAATTGCACTAGCAACCGAATATGGAGTTTACATTCCGCTCTTTGCCTTCCTATTTTATAGAGATAATAGACTAAAATATAATTACCCTCAAACAGGAAAGAGGGATTCGAAGAGGATTAGAGGAGATATACGGAAATTATTTGCTGCATTTTCCGTTTCTGAAATAATATACCACTGATCAAAGTTTCTATCCACTATCAACTCCTTCAGCTAGAGGCACAACCATATCAGGCTTCTATGATAAGCTCCTTAATTGCTTGGGGAATATTTCTCCTGTCAGTCAATATATCGATAAAGGCTGTCAGGTTGTTTAGAAGTTAAGGAATTCTGGTGACAACAATATCAATAGTGATAAAATCAAGTGGTATAGGCAAATCTGGCCTATATTATAAATGAGCACGTAATTTTAGTTATATCTATTCAATCTGAAGATGTAACCATGCCGGTTTAGACTGCCAATATCTAGCAAGAGATATCTTGCAATTTAAATCTAAGATAGTGATGATTAAGATTACCAATGGGATTGACTCAGAAATTGCTTGTAAAGCCAGGAAAAACAACAAGAAAGTTGAAGTTAAAGGATTGGGATCCTGACTATGATGCAGACAAAAGAAAAGAAGATGTTGAGAGTGAGTTGGCTCATTTTTCTAGTCGAATGTCCGAATTACAACACAAGCTCTTTTGCAGCCAATAGCCAGTCTCTTGTGATTATACTGCAAGGAGTTGATGCTTCAGGGAAGGATGGAACAATTCGTCACGTAATGGGAGCATTAAACCCTCAAAGTTGCTATGTAAAGTCATTTAAAGTTCCAACTGAAGAAGATCTTTCGCATGATTATCTCTGGCGTGTTCACATGGCAGGTCCTCCAAAAGGTCAAATAGCAATTTTTAATCGCTCTCATTACGAAGATGTCATTGAAGTTCGTGTTCGTAATTTAGTTCCGAAGAATGAGTTGACTCCAAGATATGGACTAATCAATGATTTTGAAAGATACCTATCAGAGAATCGTGTGACAATACTAAAATTCTTTTTACATATTAGCAAAGATGAGCAGAAAAAAAGAATCGAAGAGAGATTAATGGATCCAACAAAACGCTGGAAGATATCAGAAGGTGATCTTCTGGTCAGGAAATATTGGGATAAGTATATGGAATCTTATGAACAAGCTCTGAGCAGGTGTAGTACCCACTGGGCACCATGGTATGTTATCCCCGCAAATTTAAAGTGGTTTCGTAATTGGGCGGTCGCTCAAATCATCGTCAATACATTAGATAGAATGAAATTAAAATATCCACAACCTAGAATAGATGTTTCTAAATTTGCCATAATATAGGCAAATTTACATCAACATGGAGATTGCATAGGTAGAAGCTGCAAAAGAAAATTGCAACGTGCTGATTAAAGTAAGTTAGACCAGATATATTCACTTAAGCTTTATAATTTTTGCGCACAGAAAGAACATCATTAGTATCCGCAGGAGTTAAGAAAATGACTCAGCTCCACAGTCAGAATAACCTAAAGAGCATATTGTGAACAACCTTTATTTTTCTTGAATCTGCTCGTCTTTCATAATATTGTTTACAGCAGAAACTATTTAAGTTGTCAAGAGAAAACAGTAAAACTAAGTGTAATTATGGAAACTAAAATGAGAGGAGTAGAATTACTTAAAGCTGTACAGCCTAAGGCTACAGTTTTGCAGAATATGATGCATCATCACTAGTCACTGGCTTGTTGATGAAGTGCAAGAACATATGAGGAAGGTCGATCTCCATCTTATTAGGTTAAATCTATGACTAATGCTAACAACATAGAATACCCATGTGGTTGTAGAATGATTTGTGTCGAATCGATTCAGGGAGATGTGCTAATAAAGTAACTTCTTTGAAGGTGTGTAACAAACATAAAAAAAGTAAGGAAGCAAGAAGCCTGATGACGAAAGTATATCCCTCGAACAGGCTATAATGAGTTTTACTACTGTTAATCTCTGGCTAGTTCTTCACAGTATTATAGATACAGTGGTGTCCTTTCATTTTTTATAAAACGAAATTGAATCATTCTGCCAGATTCAGGTCATAAAAAAAGTACAATATGCTTGCAATCGTTAGCGCGATACAAATATCTGGTTCCTCATCAACTATCAATTGATTGTCGCAACATTATATAGTGGGTTATGATGAGTTAAGTATTGGTAGAGTAAAGTAAAAGATAGCTCCTTTACCATCGGCATTGTTCTCAGCCCATATTTTTCCGCCATGAGCTTCGATTATGCTTTTCGATATGAAGAGACCAGGTCCAGTACCACTACTAGATTTCGTAGCAAATTTTGTAAATAGCATAGGTAATATTTCAGGATCTATACCAGTACCAGAATCCTTTATGCTAACAACAACTTCAGTGTCCTTCTTCTCTGTTGCTACATGAATACTACCGGCCTTTGTAGCGTTACTTAGAAGATTCGAAACTACTTGATTAATCCTGCCTTTATCTGCTTCTAGAAAGATGTCTTCTCTGGTGTCTGCTGATTGTAATTTTGGATTGTTATCTTCGTTTTCTTTAGCAATCTGGTTTTTGCAGTCTGCAATGGCATTGAGTATCATCTCATTTAGATTGAATAATTCTTTTTTTAGACCCAATGATTTACTTTCTATTCTAGTGATGTCTAGAATGTCTTCAGTAAGTCTTTGGAGTTTTTTTGCCTTTCTAATTATGACATCCAGATAGTCAGCTTGTTGTCTTTCATCTGCTTGTTTCGAGCGAAGAATATCAGCTAATCCAAGTATTGGTTGTATAGGAGTTCGTAATTCATGTGCTGCTATATTGATAAATTCATCCTTGATTTT
>QHBN01000183.1 GCA_003176995.1 Candidatus Nitrosopolaris wilkensis | reverse complement strand
GCCCCAAAAAGAACAGGGGTGTCACAACTAAAAAAACAAGATGATCTGGTAACAATAGGCTTTCGGGTCAAACCGAAGGAAAAGGCAATCCTTTAAGACTGTTAATCGAATGGACAACCAGTTCGTTGTAGATCCCAATACAAAAGAACCGAAGAGAATGTTGGATTATCCCTCTAGCGAACTTGTGACCAAACTTGTAACTTTTTCATGAGTCAATTTAATTGGTTCCTGCTTGTAGGAACTTTTCTTTTCAGAAATCATCATTGAATTTAGGTATAGGCATCCGAAATCGACAGCTAGCATCAAAACCAAGTGGAAATTCAACATTTAACCCGCTATGCTTTCAATAGCTCAATTTCCGCTTAATGGACTGTTAGATTCGGCAGCATTTTGTAAATGCCCGCTCATCGGGGGAGAAACTAACAATCTTTGTCAATCTGTACGCCAATACAGACTTTATACCAACTCAAATTCCTCGTTCACGAATACTATCGAGTCCGACAGAGCGTTCTTGAATTTATACAAGCCAGACAGGATCATTCTTATTATGATTCAGATCGCGTCGGTCATAGTATAGAGATCCATTCCGAGTGGTAATTCTTTACAAACTATAAGTAACTTTCTATAATAAATTCGATAGATTGTAATGTTTCTGTTTATTTTATCTGTTTACATAATAACTTAAGGATATAATATAATCTTACAGTGGCTGAGTCATCTCCTACCCCAGTAAGAAAGTCATTGAAACAAGAATTCTTCGACTTTCTAATGATATTTGGAATTATTGGACTAGCTATTGCATTTGTCATAGGTCAGGCAGCTTCCAAACTAGTTACATCATTTGTTAATGATATCATAACACCGTTTATTGGATTGTTTTTACCTGCTGGAAATTTGAACGCAGTAAAGATTACTGTAGAAAATTCTACATTTATGGTCGGCGATCTCATCGCAAACATAATTAACTTTCTCATAATTGCCTTTATAGTATTCCTTGCATACAAGCAACTATCTAGATTCAAATTAGTAGAGGATAAGACTAAACCTGCTCCTGCGGACAAAAAATAGCCACGAAAGGAACAAGTAGGACGAATTAACACTAATTAGCACTGACTGAGTTGGGTTGGGGTGTGTGTTACTACTCCTGTATCTGCTGGTCCTACGTTACTTTCTACTACAATGGTTGTTAAGATTACTAACCTGTTGCTCATACATGGTTTAATACCGATTCCGGATAAATCATGTAAATGGTGCGATGTCTATGAGATTACGTACGGGATATACTACTGATATCATAAATCCAAAACGACCCAAACAGACTTCAGTGTATACAAGCGCGATATATCGATAGGATATAACACCCTCACAGGTGGCAAAGTAAGATAAGTATGACCACTAGTATATGATATTCAATGACCGTTGAACTTGATGGCAACCATGATTATAGAAAATCTGTAACAAGATTTTTTGTCTCTCTATTTACATACGGACCAAATCTTTCAATAGAGGAGATTGCTATTATCCATCCAGATCCATTTTTGCCGCGTTTAGCTCGAAACTAAGGAACAGTTAGAGGACTTACAAAATGAACTTATTTCGTATTAGCTATGAATGGAACGCGAATATCAAGCCGTACAATTCGGATATCTTCTACTTTATCTTATATGTGATGGTCAGGTTTAATGGTAATATAGGCTTTAACACAGATTTACAGAAGACAGATGGAAATACTTGGAATCTTAGCAGAGGATCTGCGGTTACTACCTTTCATTTCTACGTTCTAGCGTCATACTCATCCCATATTTAGGACGTAACGTAACGAGTGGCTTTAACTCTACCTTATGATCTGGATCATGATGCATCTTCCACTCCCGGCAGATTGTAGCTATTAGCAGTATTCCTTCCATCCATGCAAAAGGTTCACCTACACAGCCTCTGATACCTCCACCAAATGGAAAATAGCTAAATCTAGGGATCTGTAACTTTGCTTCTTTCGTCCACCGATCTGGATAAAAGAGATCTGGGTCAGAAAAGTGACGTGGATCATGAGGCATTACATATTGACTCATTAAAATAATCGAGCCGGTGGGTAAAACATATTTGTCAACCTTGTAATCATTTATAGCTTGGCGGGCAATAGTCCACACTGGAGGGTATAGCCTCATGGATTCTCTAAAGACCTTTTCAGTATATTCCAATTTTGGTATATCTTCAACAGTCGGAATTCTTTTGGCATCTTTATCACCAAGTACAGAACATAATTCTTCATAGACACGAGCCTCTTCAGTTGGATACTGTGATAATAAATAAAATGTCCAAGTGAGTGCATTGGCCGTTGTTTCATGGCCTGCAACAAAAATTGTCATTACTTCATCTTTTAATTGTGAATCATTCATTCTTCCAATTCCAGCTTCTGCATCTTGAGCTCGCAGTAGAGTATATAGTAAGTCCGCATTAGACGTACCCTTACTTTCCTTGTCCCGGTGTTCTTTAATCATACTATATACTATTAAATCTAGTTTCTTTTTTGCGCGTTGATAGGCTTTATTGACTGGTAGAATAGGCATCTTTGCTATTAGCTGACCAAAAGGCATTAGGACACGATTAGAGTATTCCATACAAGTTAGAAGTGCATTGCCAACTTCGTCTTGTGATTTAATATCGGAACCTAGGACAGATTTACTAATGATTGCCAATGTTACATGCATCATCTCTTTATGTATATCCAAAGTAATTCCATCCTCCCATTGTTGACACATACGTGCTGCACTAGTAATCATAATCTCGCCGTAAGTCTTTATTCGATTGGGATGGAAGGTAGGTTGAATTATTCGTCTTTGGCTATCATGAAATTCTCCCTCACTAGTGACAAGCCCCTCTCCTAAGAGGCGCTTTGTACTTTGCCGTGTTTTATTTTTCGTAAAATTTTTGTGGTTTTTAACCAATACATCTTCTATGTAACGCGGATTATTGAGTAGGTAGATATGCTGCTGCCTTCCAAATTTAAAATGAGATATATCCCCATATGTACGTGTAATTTCCATTAAGGTCTTGATTGGGTCGTGCAGGAATCGCCGCAGTAATTTGTTAGGTAAAATTGAGCGGGGTCCCGGAGGATAATCAATAGAAGAAGAGACGGATGATGTCATTACGTCTTGCATTCTTTTACTTCGACTATGATATCAAGATGCATTATCCGAGTATAGTTGCCGCCCAAACCGAAATGGGCTCGTACCTCACAAACAGATTCATTTGAACTGTTTAAAACTATAAAAAAATGGATTTTAGTGGTATGATTAATGCTATTTAGTCTTTAAACGTCCTTCCTTAATCAAGAAATCTTTCAATGCTTGAATCACCAAGTCTGTAACTGCAACATCCTTATCGATAGCCAAATGTCCTAACTCTTAAATTATATCGGTATTCCCGAAACGACGTGTTGTCATATTCATAATACCACTGGTTGATCGATAATCAATCAATGCGTCTGATTCAAAAACGCTAAAAAAGATCCTTGTCGTGTACGATGTAGGTAAGCCGACATATTCGAGAGTCTAACTCGGAAATTTCAATTTAGGTTTAAGGACAGAGTCACTGCAACCAATATTCTGGGTGAATCTCTGAAGGATAGAATTAAGAAAGAAGAACAAAAAGACGCAATTATTCTGGGTATTCCTAGTAGCGGAGTGATTACGGACCTCTAGCTGGTTTGAAACCACCAAAAATAGAGCTGCATTAAGTCAGTTTTACTTACTTAGAACCAAACTGATCCTAGCGCTAACTTAAAAACTATGGAGGGTGGGTAAGACACAATGATCAAAGCTACGTATGTAATGACGGTAGCCATGAGCGTCATAATATTGTTTGGCGTGGTAGCTCAAAATGCAAACTCGCAACTACCAATTAGGCAGGGTATCATAAACCAAGTGTGTGCGCAGTTACATGCACAACATGTAAATGGCCCGCTTTGTCACACTCAGATACCGCAGCCGCCACCGAAAGCCCCAACCGTTCAAAACCAACATTACAATACTAACATAGGCGTACCCGTGACTATATTTTTAAGCCAAGGTAGCACGGATCCAATTCCAAATGATAAGCTTCAATTCTCCGTCTTAGGCGGGCCGACAAGCTCAACGATAACGACACCGGGCGGAACAGTGGAAGCCAGCTTTTTCTTCGACAACCATATTGTAGCATACGTACCAAATTCTAACTTCGTCGGACAGGACAGCTTCCAATACCAAGCCACTGACGGGGAAGGAGTAAAAAGCAACATAGGTACGGTAACTGTAACAGTTAGTCCATGAACAAAATAATTTTCCAATGGGAGTGTGTACTTTACAAATGGTGACTCGAATTTATCTTCAAATCAGCAGTCTGCGCCTTCGGCTCCGGTGTCTATTTTAGTGAGGTAGGTGATGATAAAATGATAATTACAGCAATAGCATTAATCGCTTTACTTGTTGTAGTAAATAGCACACAAGCCCAGCTAACTTCACTTCAGTTACAAGTTGCGGATTTAAAAAACAGGTTAGATCAACTACAAAATTCGGTAAACGCCTGGGAGAATTTCATAACTCAACAAATGCACCCACAACCACAGCAGACACCTCAACTATCACCATATCCGCCGCAGCAGCAACAGCCACCTACAGCACAGTTTAATCCACCCACGAACGGGACGGGTCCATAGATAATGTCAAGTAAAATTCACAGATCACTAGTTATCGTTGCCGCGATGCTAGTGATACTTACGCCGCTCCTATATCATGCTAATGCACAGATAAGTCCCAGCAATACCACGATACCGGCTCTAAAGACACATTTGGATTCGTCAGGACACCTAGTATTCGATAACACAACTTCTGCTGAATTATATCTACTTCACCAAGACATACAGCAACAACAACAAGTCGTTAAGAATGCTTGTATATTCCATAACGTCACTGCTATCATAATGTGTCCTCCTCCTTCACAGTTGTCCCTTCTCAACAAGACAACACAACCATAAGCTAACTCCCATATCTTTTTTTATTTGTTAAACATATGATAACCATGCAAGTAAGTAGCACTACTGCACCGTCGACGACGACACCAACAGTACCAACTCCCACAAATGGCTCTGGCGCTATCTTTAGCAGTCCTATCAAAGTGAAATGAAAGTTCGCATTAGTAACAGTGATTCAGTATGGAATGTGAGAACATTGCATAAAATCGCAATAGCCGCAGCCGTAGCGTTGGGTACTATGATAGCATGGAGTTTTGTATTTCCATTAGTATCACAAGGTTCCACGGTACATCATAAAATAGCGCCCATCCCACAATGCAAACCAATAATTAAGAACGGAACACCAATATCTACCGTTCACCATGAAACAGAAGGAAATGTCTCAAAACATGCAATCAATTGCGCCTAGTCTAATAACAACCATCGTAATCCTACTAGTATCCGGTACAGTAGGATTGGCCTCCGCTGCGACAGTAACTCAAGAGAAAGTCGATACGGGCAACCACGAGCTTGATAAGCAGATAAACTCTTTCTACAAATGCATATCAGACACTCATAAAGATCCGCCACGAATTGAAGTTGTAGACCAATGTTTCACCGATAACTTTGGCAATGGTAACAGCGATAACTCAATCAACCTAGCCATTCCAGATCATATACCTAGTCGCATACTCAATTAACTAATATCATGCAAGTAAGTAGACTGATACTCAGTATAGGAATTAGTCTGTTCGTATCGTACTTTGTAGTCAATTTTATGTTGCCATACGCTTTCTATCCACCATACCCCGGACCGAATCATATACCAGATGCAGCTGAGCAGAAACTACTGATACAAGATTACAATAATAGAATGTCTCATCAGAGTACAGCGATACCATAACCCTCTTTATTTTTTAATCCTTATGAACTTCTTTGTAGAAATCAATCAATCTTCTTATGGCATGACTATACGATTCGTTTTTTGCTGCCAATTTGGTCAGTTCAATATGTACGTCGTCTTCAATTCTAACCATTTTAGGCATTTCTTGTTTACCTCGTCTGCTCATATATATATCATCATGTATCACGTCTTTATAAATAGCTTACGTTGTATTATAATGTATATACTTAAATACGGCATTATACCGTGTTAATACTATGAGTCAATTAAGAATGACAGCAATGACATGCAACAGATGCTCAAGTAAGCTGCAACTTTGGAACAAGTGGTTTTACAGATGCAGTGGGTGTGCACTAGCAGTACCAAGGAGGGAACTGAATTGAGTCTAACGCACTGCAACACTTGTGGCCTGCCAATAAATTGGAACAAGGCCAAACGTGCTGAACTTGGTGTGAACGGACCACTCAACAACGATTTATCAGTGCACAAGTGCTATGCTGCGCATAAGGATGAAACACCGAAGGCTGTAGACTTGCCAGTAACAAAAGCAGCTGATATATTGACACAGAACTTGGTAAAGCCAGACTTTAGTGAAGAGGAGATCTCGGTGTTAAAACAATTGGTATCTGTATTGAAGGCGATAGGCAAATGACGGATGAGATCCTTATCGCTTGTCCTCTGTGTAAGAAGGCAGATGTAATAAGTAATTTCAAACAAATAGGTGGCTTGCTAATTTGCGATACTTGCTACTGTTCTCCCAGGAATATGAAAATAGAATGAATAGATTCGGCACAGCGGCTATCGTGATAGCCGTATCTGCGGTATTGGTGTACCTTATAGTGGACTCCTCGACCCACCTTACTCCAACCAAACCAGAAACATCTGTCACCGGACTACCATGCGAATACTATCCTCATGTATACTTGCCTTGTCATCCAACGTCCCAACATCACAGAACGAAATGAAAATACTTACATCCTACAATGTAATTCTAGGAAGTATGGCAGGATTGATAGTGACTCTTGTTCTCACGGTATTTTTTGTTCATGAGATTGCTTTTTTCATTGGATATTATATAACTCAGAGGATGAGAACGAAATGAACAAGAAACTTTTGTATTTTGGTTTATCAATGTCGATTCTCTCAGTAATTGTGGGTGTGATAATCATTGTTTGGTAAGAAAAAGGAGTTAATGGTACGAGTAGGATGCAAACATCGATTTGCTTTGTCAGCAATGAATACCATAGTTCAAAATAATTTGTTGTTTTTGTTATGTCCGAAATGTCATTGGGTTATATCCGTAATGCCTGCACCAACAAAGGCCTAGAAACAGCTTTATAGTACGATTCTACACTCTAATCGAGATAACTCTATGGCTGCTGGGTATTCTGCCATTTTACCACCACAACTCAGCAGCCACTTAAGTTATGCCGTGAATATTACGTTTGTGCGTTAAAAGTTCCTGTAGTGTATCGAAAAATATAGGGCGACGACAATAGGTACATCGCAAGTGACGTCTTTCAGGCTTTGGCATTAATGCGTGCTGCGTTTTTCCATTTCCTTTATGTATGCCACAAATTGTTTCTGTAATTCTGTTAGTTCCTTCTTTGGTTCTTGTTCAGTCATTTCTTCGGTTCCTTTCGATAATATGCTTCAACTTGATTCAACTTGGAATAATCCAATAATGAGGATTCTATCAATTTGAATTCGCCTAAATGCTGAGATTTGTCTGTTGATGATTTCATTTGAATCTGTAGAACTTTAGTGCAGCTATAAAACTGTCATAACAGTCATTGTGCAAAGTCACTTGTTTATCCAGCAAACCGTTTACTTCATATGCAGTTTTTAATGATAATATTAATTTCTCCATAGATGGGTGGATTCGTAGTTTACCCTTTTCAAGTATAAATCGACTATGAACTAACATTTCTCTACCGTGTTTTTGCCATGGAATAGGTTGTACTGGATTCATTAATTGGCCGTATGGAAGATGCATATCCATCTCTCTTTTCTTTAAGATATCAAAGTCTTCTTGATTCCTGCGTTTCATAAGTGCACGATAGAATTCTGGATTCGCAGCATCAATATAGCATTTAGTTGGATTATAGCTTTCGATAAGGTTATCACAATGATCTAGTAGCTCGTTGTAATCTGCCTTGACAAACTCCTCACTATAGATTACGTAGACAATACCAGAACGCCACATACAAAGAGTTACACCTGTAGCTGAAGAACTCCATGCTACATCAATACCCATGCTTATGTGGCCTGCATCAACATCTATCTGCAGAGGATATTCCTGTATTGCTTGCTCAATCAGATTGGTGGGATATACGTTGCCTTGAAATCCACTAAAGCGCAAAAGCATTTCTCTGTCCCAGCTACTAGTCATTCTACTCTTGTCAATGTCGTCTTGTGAATAAATAGAACCGGCACCGACAGTCCAGTCCATTCGTAATCGTCTGAATATACAAGACTCTTCCGGCTGTCTGAATATTTTATCCATGAGATCGCCAGGATAGCCTGCTGTCGAAAGAAGCAGCAGATGATAGTCTTTTGACTTTTGTACGTAGCCTTGAAGGACGTCGAGGGCTGGTTGCTGCTCCGATAGCATCCATGATGAACATTCATCGGCAATGGCAAATGACACCCACGGAAGTCCACGCATACTTTCTATTCTGTGGCTTGGAAATGCTTCTATTCTAACATTGTTCAGATTGACTACTGATTCTTTGCTGTCGAATATTAAACCTACATCAGTGTCTTTATTCCAGAATAACTGCCTCAACCTGTCCACAATAGCAACAGCTAATTCGGACCGGTTTCCAGTTACTATACACATCTGTGAACCTGCCAAGTTATCGTCCTTGACACATAGCCACGCTAAAATTCTGATGGCTAAGCTAGTACCGCCGATTCCTCTTGCTTTCAAGATAGCTACATGTTGCTTTTGATAATATGGAACTGAATCGTTGTTATCGAATAGTGCATCAAAGATAGCCTTCTGCCATCCGTAGATTGGTCTTCTTGTTTTGTCCTTTATCGGTAATCCTGCAGGTATAGCATGGTTGAAACAGCAACGTCCTTTCGTTCTGCCATATTCTTGTTCATGTGTTGCAGTATCCCAGATCCAGAACGGTAATCCTCTGAGTTGTGAGATTACGTCTGTGGTCTGAGTATCTTGAATATTAGCAAGTCTTTGACGTAGTTTGTCTCTGTACATCAGATTCGTCCTGGAAACAAACTTCGGAAATACTCCAAGTCTTCATTCTCTAGATTTTCATTGGATACGCCTGACGGTCTGCGTCTACTGTTGCTGCGTCTGTTATCAGGCATTGACAGAATGAAGGTGTGATTGTCGTTGCCTCCGTCAGCCATATCTTCCGGGATTAGTTCGTCTTCTTCTGCTGTAATCTGTCCTTCAATTGGATCTTCAAGTCTACAACGACATGCCATTCTAGGACACTGCCAATACCACAATCCCACAATCCATTTCTTTGATTTGATGTTTGGTCCGATCAAGTAAGGTTCAAGATGGTCTCTATGACATTCCGGACATAGCGGACCTTTCAGAGTTGCTAACTTCTGCACAAACGTTTCTTTCTGCTGATTGAATAGATTAGCAGTAACGTTACCTGGTTCACGTTGCTTTCGTAACTTCTCAATGTTACTAATACTACCATCGCTGCCGTCGTTAGGATCATAACCGGAATAGCCGCTCATATGCTCTCTCTCACTCACTCGAACTCCTTGAATATTGCACTAAAGGATTGACAGCTGCATTTGGATTCAATTATAGAATAATTACATGGACCTATTGATTGTATATGGAAGCTCTGACGATGCATACAGGTTTCACAGATAAGTTCCAATTATGCAAACACCTTCTGTTCGTCCTCTTCCTGTTCTGTTTTGTTGTCGTCTTTCTTGTTCTTCTTCCTCAATCCCTCGACGTAAGCTATTGTTCTGTCAACCAGGTTAACATTGGATAACAAGTCTGCTTTCAATGAGACGCAGTCTTTGACTAGAGACAGCGCTGATATCTTCTCTCGGTTGTCTCGTGCGGTGAATGCTGTGTTTGATGCTTCCCGTGTGACGGTTGCTAACAGGTCAAGACACTGCTGATATTGTTCAGGGAATATCTCGTCTGCATAACGTTTGATGTTATCTCTGGCTTGCTCTTTTATCCAGACGATATCTCGATTGATTGTTGTTATTGAGGTGTTTGTTATCCTGCATACAGAAGACTTAGATTCACCTTGTGCCAGAAGTTCACGTACCTTGTCTCTGCGGATTGTTATCAGATGTTCGTCTTGACTAGATGTCAATCTATTGCTACTCCTTCCATCAATGAATGCTTATCTCCATCAATAGGTGAACGATGATAACTATGGCCTACAACATAATCACATACGAAGTATATAGTATTGCTTGACATTAACAAACGATAAATCATTTCTTTTTCCTCCTAGGCAGTCGACGAATTGATATGACAAGGGTAGTTAATACTGGTGGTGCGGTTGTTGCCAGAATATCAAGAAGGTTCATTTCTTACTTGCTCTTCCTCTTTCGATACGGCGTCTTTCTGTTCTTATCCCGGAATTGTCTTCTAATTGCTAGTATGGCCGTACGATGCTTTAGATAGAAAATCTTCTGATAACACAATTGGCAGCAATAGACTCCTTTACCAGGTCCATCTTTTTTAATAAACCAGCTTTCGAACGAGTTGTTTTTTGCAATGTAACTATGTTTACTTTCACACAGAAAGCAGCTATATGGAATTTTGAGTACGCGGCCTACTTTGGTGGTCATTTACTATTGCCAACTCCTTAGTAATTCGGCTACTTCTAACCTATTTTTCTTGGTTCTTTTGGTTAATTCGAGTATCTGTTTATCAATATCTTCGAGTTGTTTGTGCATATTTGGATTGAAAATGATAGGTTCCTCAGTGAATCTAGATGCAAAGTCTTCCAACACATAATTAGGTTCTTTTGCAGCTCCCCTAGCTCGTTGCTCATAATCTAGTTTCTTACACACATCACAATGATCTATTCGAATAAATCCATGTGGTGCATATTCTACTACTTCTTCATATGGAATAGATATTGTTCCGGCGATAAATTCATTGCAGCTACATTTCCCATAGCAACATTTCATTAGGTTACACTTACCAAAATGTTTACCCGGTGCTGTTCTTGGTTGCTTACGACTATCAGTAAAATGATCCTGATAATGATGTGTGCAATTCTGACAGAATTTAGTTTCTACTTTTACATCACTCATGATTGTAACAACCCCCATAAATCTGGTTTTTCTTGCTGTAATTTGTCAACTGATATTGGCAAATAAGCGGCTTTGGCAGTACATACGGTCCTTAAGCTATCTCTAATCCGCTGTTCTGCATTAAAGTCCAACTTCTTAGCTTTGGCACACCTAGCCAACCAATATGTCAATACATCAAACGCTTGCTCATACGACAGTTTCTTGATATTGATAAGGTATGGTGCTAATATTCGCCAAATCACATACTTTCTATGATTTGCTAATGCTGGACCGTTCTCAATCAAGGCCTCAATCCATAGAATTATACCGTTGTTATAATGTCCACTTCGCTTGTTTTCAGCTAGTCTTTTCTTGGTTTCTTTATCTAATCTTCTTTGTTTTACCTGTTTATCTACACAATGAACGTAGAAATCCACAAGCAATGGCTTGATATCTGGCCTATTGCCGTCCCAATATTGAACAATCCTAACTCGTTCTCCATTACTGGAATTAAATGAATTTGGAACCCGTAGCATCATATTGTTAAAGCTAATGCTCTTAGAATGGCAAATGTCTGCCTTACCGTCCGTTAGATACTGCTCAGACCATCTTAGGAACTCCCTAGATGGATTGTCGTTAACATCCTTAAAGTAACGGCCATAGATTGACTTGTCTTCAAGTCTGTAGCCCTGCACAGGTAGTATATCGGCATAGCCGTTACCTGACCACAATATCATAGGTCTGACCGGTTGACCAAATCGCTCATGTAGGAGATCCCTGGTTCGGTTATGGGCTTTGTTTAATGCTAATAAGGACTTGAAATGTTCTAAATCATGGTCCAGATGTAAGGTATCGATTTGTTCATGTCCTGCTACGTAGGAATAGGCACTTATCCTGCAATCCAGATAATCGGCTGCTTTGAAGTATTTCAGTGCCTCCCTTGCGCTATAAACCCAAATCTGTTTGTTCTGAGTTGCATGGGTCGATATATTCCTAGGCCATTTATACATAGGAATTGGGTCCAAAACCCCCATGAGAAGCATAAAGCCTTCGTATACTGCATCGTCGACGGCTGTGAATATCTGCTTCAAATACGCCACCCATTCTCCTTGTTTTTAGCGTCGGCATTCTGCTGCTTTTGTTCCCGTGCCTCTCTTTCCATATGTGTTAAAAGTGCTTCTTGAGTCTCAAAGTCCTGTCTTTTGCAATTAGGACAAAATAATTCACCTTTTTCAGACTCCCCGGGCCCACCGAAAACATCGTTCGCATCATTCTTATAGAACTTTTTACCGAACGGTTGAACGATGTGAACGGTATTTCCCGTCCCCTGCTGGACCCTCGAAATAACGATATTTTTGATTCTTGTAGCGCGATCTTGGTTCCCTTCCTCTACTTGTAGGCCACCTTCCAGCAAATTTGCCTTGACTTCATTTAATCTCCGAGACAGTATGTTTGGAAGTTTAGGCCACCATTTGTTACGCTGGACCTTATCACCAACTACCAGATCCAGTTCGCCTAATAGTTTGGTTGCATCTCCATTCCATCTCTCTAGATATGGATACTCTTCGTCCTGATATTTTTCATTCTTCCAAGTACCGCCAGACATCAACTTCACTACAGCAGAAGCCACTAAACTCGTGTTGAGTATCTCGTCTGTCTGTAATTCTATATTTCTGAAATAAGCATCCATGAACTCATTGTTCTTGTTGCCCATACAACGACTGATTATCTCTGCAGTCTTTGCAAAGTCTGACATTCTAGGAAGTTTATCGAATTTGATATCTTGGCCTGACTGTATGAATTTTAGATATTTAACTAACATATCGAAGATATAACCCAAGAGTTTTGGTCTAATATTCTCAATTCGTCGTCGCATCTCCGTCTTGGTAATCTGATCTTTTTCTGATATTCGTTCAACTTTGATTATTATCAAACGGTCCAATAAGTCTGGCCTTATAGCAACAAGGTTGATGCCGTTAAAGCCCACGTTTCTTTTGTAATTGTAAACCTTATCATCGTCGTCCGTAAACAATGCTCGTTTTGAAGCACCTTCGCCAGTGGAAGCAGAACAAAACATATCTGAAACCCAGGTATCGAGTTTGGATACATTGTTGTAAAATGCAATGTAGTTATGATCTAACTGCTGGATTAGTTCAAAGACATCCTTTGGTATTTTGAATGTAAGAATGGTGCACGGATCAATAACTATTTTTATGAATTCCTGCATGCTACTCTTTCCTGCTCCTCTAGAACCGTACAAGCCCAGGATTACCTTCTCAATACCAGGAATGAGAACCGAAATCATGTAACATTTTAGTAATAATTTGTCGTCTGAATTTGTGACATTTAGTAGTTTGATAAACTCATCAAATACATCGTCGTCGTAGGTTTTGGAAGGATATACTTGCGGTCTTGCATTGTATCTTCTGAATACCGCAAATTCTGTTCTTTCAATACTCCATCCATCAGGCGTTATCTTTACTATTTCCCAATCCTTGTTAGTTAAATCATATAGGATCTGATTATGTTGTAGGTATGAAGAAATATCGTTACCATCGTTACTTGCAACTCTCAAAAACAACTCCTTTTGATTCCCGCCAAATTGTGCATTTGCAGTTAAAATATTAACAACAGTTGTTATGCTCTCAGAATTTGGTGCATGTCCTTTTTCGGCCTGGTCATAGTATAACTTGCCAACCCAATTCCTAAAGCGTTCATGTTTCAGATGTAGTGTCTCTAGATGGTCATTTATTTTGACAGCAACATATGGTTCTCCATATTGATTAATGAATAATTCTTGGATGTGCTCTTTGACTAGTGTTAGAACCTTATCCGCAGTTGTTTCTCTGGTGTCTTCAATCTCACCCTCATCACTAGTTGCCCAAACTTCTGTGAACCACATGATAACTTGGTCCACTATTTCGATATCAAAGTGACCCGATGTGGCAAATGCCTTTCTAAGATTTTTCTTGGTTAGTGCAAGATTTTCGTTATCGTATTCGCAATCAATAGGCGTAGTCACATTATTATAAACAAGTAAAGTCTTGCCCTTGACACAAACTCGAGATATACCCAAGTCCTTTATCTGCTGCGTTATTGCAAATTCATGAACCATTACAACCATCTCCTGGGAGTCGAGGGGGGATTCCCAACCCCCAAGGTCGCCCAGTAAGCGTCAACAAAACTGCAGCGACTATAACTTAGTAATCTAGGTCTAGCATTGCACGTATTGTGTGCAGAATAAACAGGTATAGCAGGTGAAAACATGTCCCCCACACTCCTTTCTTTCTAGTTGGAGCCCTTTCGCTTCTGCTTTCGCGATTCTAACTCTGTAATCTTTTTCTCGGCCTCTTCTAATCTAGTAACTAATTCTTCCATCGTTGGAGGCTTCTTGTCAAAAACAACGCATTGGTTTTCATTATCCCAGTGGCCACCACGAATCATCTGGTTCGTTTTGTAATTCCACTTGTTTTTTTCTTTACAAATTCCAATTTGACGGTTCATTTCTTCGTCCAAACGGGAAATTTCCCATTCCGAGGACCTGTCTCCTCTTACATCAGGATCGTTGTAGACGGTGGGGTAGATTGTGGTGGTTCCTTCGTAAATGTCCCTGTAGTATCCGCCACCTTGTTTTTTCTGTTCTGTTCGATTATCCATCTGTTTAACCAACTCCCAACAAATGTTCTCGGGTTATTTGCCATGCAGATTTGCCACTCTTTCTATCCATGGAAGCCGACTTCATACGCGCTTCTTGATACGCTTGTTTTTCAGCGTCAGATGGATCATGATTGGCTCGATATGCAAATGTCGTTTGAACCCATGCAGGTGCCTCATTATTGGAATTTGCATTTTTGATATTATCCAAAGTATATTTTGGAGACGGTGGTGGACCGCCAGTAAATAGCTGCGATCTTGCTGTTATGTAAGCCGGTGGACTCTGAATCGATGCATTCTTAGATTTACCTTCTAAGGCTGTACCACCTAACCACTCTTCGCATGTACGATCAATCAGATCAGAATCTTCCATGCCTAGATCTGTAAGTCTTTGGACACATTCTGATTTTGAGAAAGTAGAATCCTGTACGGGCTTGTCTTTTGCAACATCATTACCTGGGAATGACGGACCTGGACCCGGAGAACCTCTGCCTGTTGGTGGTATATTACTGTACGTTCCCGACCCACCAGCATGCTTTTCTCTGAGTAGGCTGCGAGCAGCTTCTTCAATCATGAATTTCGTCGTAGCTGATTTGGCATTAACATCTTTCAAATCATTAGGAGAACTGTTCATTTGACTTCGGGCTATTTGTTTAGCTAGATCTAATCTGCGCATGGGAGTAGCATTTACGAGGTGCTTCATAATCGCATTGAGTTCGCCGGCTACCTGCCGAACGTCGGATTCAGAAAATTGTTGAGACAATTTATTGGACCTCACCAAGACTGAGAAATCCTTTGAAATTATTTCCGCAGTATGGACAGTTCGGTTCTCCAGAAGTATACCTTTCCCCTGTTTGCAATGTGTAAGTTTGATAGTTCAGTCTCTCTTGTGAAAATATATGCTGACATCCCTGACATTGGAAGCGTTGCGTCATTATTTCGGCAACTCCATGTTTAATGCACGAGCTAAATGATAATGGATAAACTTCGAACGGCCTACTTGTCCTCTATGTTTGTCTATGTCCTGAATCAGTGAATCAGGTATTGATATGCTATAATTTCTATTCAATTTATTTCCTCGTCTCCTTCTTTGATGCAGAAACTAATCTGCTAATTGTTGTGTCGAAAGAATCCTTAAGCGAGCCGCAAGCGGCTAATTCGTCGTAAGTCTGTTCTCGAATACCTATCGTTTTGTATCCTTTGTTAGTTACCAATACAAGAAGTACAAGAGTTCTAGTATAGAGAACTAAAGAGAAAGAAAAAGAATTTTAAAGGGTATTTAGAATAAAGATTTAGCGCTGTTTTGGCTTGATATATTCGAAATTATAATGCTTTTCTTCGTAAATTCGTTGACATTCCTCGACTCTCTGATTAAGCTCCGCTACTTCCTCCGCCATCGTCTTGTTCGGTTTCAACGTCTTCTGCGACATCAACTGATTTGTTTTCTAACGAAAGAGAAGAACTATTATCAAGGCTTAAGATCTTCTTTATATCTTCAGGTACATAGGGAAGTATTTTTTGTACCTTATTTATGAATGCCTGTTGATCAGCCACAACACCCATCAATTTATTCATATAATCGCGTTGATCTCGTAATTGTTTATCTGTATCTTCCTTATCGATTCTTTGCTTCTCGGATACAACGTAGGCAACATTCTCTGCATGTTCTCTTTCTTTTCGTTCCTTATCAATAACTTTGTCTTTATATGCTGATCTCTTTCTTTCTACATCTTCTCTGTCGATTGTTAAAGCATCCATTACCTTCCAATATTCCACAAGTCTTGCATAATCAGGCCAGGCGCCTCGCATGTAAGCCGCTTCAGATGCTTCGAGTTTACGTCCTTGTAACCATTCGCTTACACTACTGTTTATACCTCCTTCACTCATTATCGGCTTATGGAAATGTCTGAAACCATGTAATACTGGTATTCTATGATGACCTTCTGAAACTGGGGTAAATTTGACATCGTCACCAATCTTGTCCCGTAAATTCATAATATACTTCTCGATAGCTCTGGGCGTTAATGGTTCGGGAGTAATACATTTTTCACGTCTCTTTATTTCATGTGGATCTGTCCTTCCTGACCGTCCATCCTTATATATATACGGTGTAGGATTGAATCGATTTCTAAAGACAGGTGTGGTAGGATTTCTCTGCATCCATTCCTGTAAAGTCTCATTAGGATTAGGATTGTTTTCCTCTGCATCTCGACGCTCCTTCAGCATTTGGTTTATGAGTTTATAGCATTCATGACTACAAAATGTTCTGTATTCATATTTCTTATTGCCTCTATAAAACGTAATCGCATAGACGGGTTTTTCTAGTATCTGAGGATCTATTCTTTTGATATATTCTAGAGCTGTCTCCTGTGTACCTTCTTCTGTGGTTCTATATCTATTATCAAGACCAACTGTAGGTACTTGTAAGTCTTTAAGCATTAGGTAGTTATGTTGACCTTTTCTTGGACCCCGTCTGATAATAGCCGTATCAAAGATACCGCCGCGTCTAGGACCAGCAGAGGCAAATAATGCTATTAGGGCTTTATATGTAATTAATTTGGCATTGAACATCAGAGTTTTAATTTGATGAATATTATAACCCCAAGGATCGTCTCTGTCTTCATCCTCTCCAACAATAGCATATAGTTTATTTCTTAGTAAATTTACTCGATTGAGTTCATATGCCTTCATAATTGCGCTTAAATGACTTCTTTGTTGACTGCTTCCTAACCCCTTTTCTCGAAGATGTCTTATGAAAACTCCAACACATTCATCCTCTAGGTATATTATATCATCTTTTTCGTTACCTCTGACTTTGTAAAACGTCTCCAAACTCTGAACATTATCGACCTCTGGAAAACCATTTTCATTTAAAAAAATAGCAAAACGCACTAGGTCCTTGATATGGCATTCTTCTGTGTTACTGCTCTTATCATCCTTAATCAGGTTATATAAGAACGGGGCATAACCAAAGCCTTTACATTCACATGATTTTGGACTATCAATACCTTTACAAACTCTACATTTGGACCATTTAGCCCAAAGCTCCTTGTATCTGAGTTGCTCTTTATTGAGGAAGCCTTTTGTTGTCGTGATTACTAGTTACGAAGAGACTGTATAAATGTTACTACAAAGTCGCAGAATATTGAAATCCTTAGACTTTGTAGTGTCGAAAATTACTCATAGATCACTAATCGTATTAGTCATTCAGGACTCGCTGCAGTGTTCAAGCAATCCAATAAAGTAAGCAGCATTGTATATGGTCTTTTTATTATGTTCGGAGTGATCAGATAACTCCTTTAGGATCACATCCACGTCGCCGAGATTAACCGTTCCATAGTGCTTAAGTTCATCATAGAATATACAAGCAACCTTTCTCTCATCAACTACATGCATCATTTCATGATTCCGGACAGCCCTGTTGATTTCATTCAATAATTCAGTCTGTTTATCATTCATTTCAGATTCACTTCCATGCAGTAAGCTTTAATCATTTCTCTTCGTCCAGTTTGTTGAAGTATTTTTCCATCCGCTCAAATTTCTTGGCTAGTTCATCTATTTCTTTATATTTCTCTTCAATTTCATTACTTTCCTTTTGTTTCTGTTCCTGCATCTCCTTCATCTGTTGTTTTAGAGTTTCAATCTCCTGATCCTTCTGTGACATCTTAGTCTCAATATCTGCACCTTTTGCTTCTAGTTTTGAATAATCCAAGTATGTGAGATACGGTGTAATGTAGTTTGTAGCTCAATTCTC
>QHBN01000182.1 GCA_003176995.1 Candidatus Nitrosopolaris wilkensis | reverse complement strand
TCGTTTGGATGTTTCATTTCAAATCGTTTGTATTTTCTTTTTAGTTTGACAGACAGTACATTGAGCTTGTGTCTCTTTAGAAGGTTGTAAATTGTTTTTGTACCTAAGCTAACTTCATACTTTCTCTTTAACCTGAACCTTATTCTTCTTGAACCAAATCTACTATTTAGCCGCAGTTCAAGATTGATCTTTTCTAGTTCTTCAGTTACCTTTACATATTTGATATTATGTGGCTTTCTTGATTGGTTTTTTAATCCATCTAGGCCAGATGTATCATATCGTCTCTTCCATTTGTACCATGTTTCTCTCGAAACTCCAAATGCGACACAAACATCAGATATAGTCTTACCTGAACGTTCAGGTTCAATTATCATTCTGTACCTATCTTCTATTATATCCATTTGTTATTACACTACAAGACTGGAGTGTCAACTATGTTAGGAAGCTAAAATGTCAACCATGTGTGGAAGCAGCACAGTTAACTCACTGTTGTGCTGGTTCACTCCTGGGAGGTGGAGTTTTTTCTACGCATTATGTAATGGATTGTCCCATGATAAAAAATCTAATTGTACCGTTTATATCTAATTGTCTAATTATAAATCTAACTGTAAGAAATTAGTTATCATAAGCAACTTATTTTCAAAGCTAACACCTACTTCAGCATTTTCTACTATCGTGTCTTCTACTGATTGCATTAATTCTTCCTCTGCAGAACCCCTTGACTTGTCCATAATGTTTCTTGTAGATTCAGAAAAAAAATAAATGTTTGGGTTTAGGTCAAAACCACAGCGATAGGGATAAGCGTTTGAACTGCTCGTATACAAGATATACTGGGTTCACATTTCCTATAAACTCGGGATATAAGATGAGCTGATGTTTTATTTTCAAATCCGACCATCTATTCTTCATTCGGCTGTATTAGTAACTCTAAAAAGGCATATTGTGAATATAGACGTGTGGTCAATATGTTCACTAGCAGATTTCAAGACCTAATGTCTAAGGAGACTAAAACTAAAAACAAACTACCTGGTTTAGAGACTGGCTATTTCTACTTCTATGGAGCAGTCATTATCTCTATCTCATAATAGATTTACACATTCACATATTTAAGATCAGAATCTTACAATTGTAAAATCTACGATGGTCATTAATTTTCCCTTACCGCTTTGTACATGTTATTGCTCGTTTTCCATGCTTCATCCCTTTCCAAAGTATATGCCTCTCAACTACGACAAGCAAAGGCACAGACTGTAAATTCGAGATTCATGCCTTCTTTAAAGTGCCAAGAATACTAGAGAACCACCTGACAAGTATATTATATAATAAATAAAAAGTCAGATCTCCTGCTTAATCAGTTGTTTTTTCCTCTTTTTGTGCCGTTGCTTCCTCCCTGCGTGGGCGGCACATCGCTACCAATGCCACTGCTTGCACTTCCTGTTGATCCTAGGCCACTACTACCACTTCCTGACGATGTCGATCCAGAAGGTCCTGCACTACCGCTACTAGAAGGTGTTAACGAAGGTGATCCAGTATTGCTTAGGGAGGTTGAATTGTGCGAGGCATATACCATTGTTGTTTCTGTCGAGCCAGTAATCATAAGTGCCGCCAAGACAAGGCATAAGGCCAAGCAAACTGAGAATCTATTATTCACGTTCATGTTAATAATCCTTAGTCGGTCCTTTCTGCAACCCAAGCAACATAATATCTCACGAGGAACATAACGGATTTAAGAACGAATTTAAGGGATTCATCTTCTCAAAAATTAATTCTTTCATATATAATGCATAAGGTTAATCCTTCAATCGCCTTTTCTGTTTCGTCTTTTATTGATACTAACAGTCGTCAAGCCAGTGATAAAGATCTCCCTACGCTATCCAATTAATTAATGGTCTTCACTGTCAGAACATCTAAATACATAAGCATTAGGGTTACAAATTATTCTGTTTCTATGACTAGAGACACAAAACTGATCATATTGTTGCAGAATCAATGAAGCAGGCTCGTGATAGACTGAACTTAACTCATCTCTTATCTAACGCATAACATATAAAGAAGATGAACTGGATTATTTCGCAATGTTTCACAAGAAGTTATTGATTTTAATAGTTGTAACCTTGGCTACATTATCGTCAGTGATCGCAGCTGCTTATATGGCATCTATTATTTTGCAGCCAGTTGCGGCACAAAATAAAACGGCTGCTGCTGTCACGGCAACCGCCAAAACATCACCACCAACAACAGATTACAGAGTATATAACAATTCAGGGCTAGGTATAAAAATAGATGTGCCTTCTGATTGGCTCTACAAGGAAATTAATAATACGGCTGTTAGTTTCGTAACTAATGCGTCCTCTACATCTAGAGCAGCCGTTGTAGTGCTCACAGAGAACATACTACCAGACATACATTTAGATATATTTACTCAAGGAAGCATCAAAAATCTTCAAATGATTCCATCTTTTCATCTAATAACATCAAACACAACCACACTAGCTAGTAATCCTGCACATCAAATTGTATTTACATCCCCACCTTCTGCAGGAAAAGCATTGAATAAAGGTATGGAAATATGGACACTAAAGAATGGCAAAGCATACATTATTGTATATCGTGCTGGACCAGGAGTAGACAAATTCTCTATCCAATTGCCAGTAGTCAAGCACATGATAGATTCTTTTCAGATTACAAAATAAAGCATAGAAAAAAGAAAGCAATTAAAGAGTCAATTGACTGCAGAGTTCACACACGCAGCTCATTTCATTCTTTGTTCCTGCCAAACGTCCTGGGCTATTACGAAGACATCAGTTACAACCACGTAAGGTGAGACAAGATATCACATCCTAAGACTAAGCTACGATTTTGTTCTTAACATCCTTTTAGGAACCCGATATCAAATCCTGCCTCAACAATGCTTTTTGCGATATATGTTTAAGATAATGCGTCATTAAATTCTGAAGGATTTTTTTAACTCTAGCCCTCTCAAGACTGCGCTTGCCCCCTCATTTTCTATCCCTTCCTGTTCCAGTCGTTTTACCGCGATTGCTGAACTTACTTAGGAGAGACAAGCTACAACGACATACTCGATGCTGCAATCTACATATGTATCGTTTTACTCAGATAGCTGTTGTGACGTATGACACAGATATTAAAGAACATTGGCTATGGAAGTTCACAATGCTTTGTTTCTCATACTATCAACTTCTTTTAATACCTCATTCAAATACTCCTTCATATTAGCCAGTTCATGTTCTGCAACATCTAATTTATCCTTAGATTGTTGGTATAATCCAGCTTGTTTCCATAAACTTTCGAATATTGAGGCATATGATATAACAGTGGGCCTCCTGGTGGAGTGAGTTGCAAATCCCATGGCTTCGTAGGTAATTTCTTTTTGAGTCATCTTTCAACTCAATAACCAAGGAAGATTTTCTGTCCCCAATGATAAAGGAGATTTGTGATGACTCTTCAATATATCTAATATCTATTTTTTGGCTTTCCAAATTTAGTTTAATGTCTGCTATTTTATGATCCTCAGGTGTTAAGATCCTAACATTAACGCCACGTCTGGTGGCCTCCTTTAATAATTCAAGTGATCCTACACGTTCTTGGCGACGAAATGCATTGGCTGTACTAAAAGTAGCAAGTATTTCATCTTTAGCTGATTGTAAAAGCCTGATAAAAGACTCCGAAACGCTAGAATAAGTCCAGGCTAGAAATACGACTGCCCCAGATGCATCAGGAGTAGTGCTAACCTTTATCATTCTTAGTTAGTGGCGGATCCCTTACGCGGAAGGCCGCGAAAACTTTAAGGGTTACTCTTTTCATTTACAAATGAATCCTTTTTTAGAAGCGATATCGTTGCGGGGACCACTGGCCCCATTGAACGCTCGTTAGTTAGTTAGCGTTATTAACTAGACCGCCTGCTTCCTCTTGCATCATCTTATCTAGGAGCTCATTATCACAAACCGGTGGGAGATCATCTTTCTCCTTGTTCTGCAAAGTGCTTCGACGTATATCCCGCGGATCTCTTTGATTAGTACCGTTCTTGTTGTTCCCGTTTTTCTTGTTCTATTTGCTGCTGTCTCGTTCTCTCAAAGTCCTTACTAATTAACTGAATCATCATCCGATTCCAAGCGTTGCCTGCGGTGATCAAACACGTTTTGGCTAAGAGTGCGATACTGGGAGAGGCAATTTTCCCCTGTCGCAGTAGTCCTTTGCCATTGCCTGAAAAATTGAAATATAGGATGGTGGGAGTCGAAAGAAAAATTTATTTTGAATCTGTTGCTGTTTTGTAGGCAATGATTTGTTTCCCAGATTTGGTTGAGACATTCCTGGTATTGCTTCATGAGAAGCTTTCTTATATAATTATCAAGATCTGCTGTGGGAAAGTGTCAACGTACTGTCTGTCAGCGTCACCCAAGGCTGTCCTGAGGATAACTCTAGTTGTCTGTCACTTATCCTCCTAATGATATATTGTTGCATCGTTTTTCTAATGATGTGTACTGCAATAGATATCATCTCACTAAGGTTTGTCTGTCAAATTGCGCTGAGACAAATTAACATTATTTTTCGAGTACATTAAAGATGGCACTTCAACGTTGTGGGGTTGTTCAGGATAGAGTCTGAAGTTTGAATTTTTACAGATATAAAGTCTGAAGTCTAGCGTCAGATCCTTTAGAACTCGTGTACTATGTATTTCTACTAACTACTAATATCATACACCCAACCCCAGAGGAGGCATATTCAATAATAATGACTTGATTGAATAGATGTAAAGAAATCATGGCTCATACCAATAGAGAGCTGATATTGAAAATGTCAAGACTTCGCAGCAATTTTTATGATGCGGTAAGTAGTTTAAGAGAGGATTATCCAGGACTTAACCCAAAGAAAGATGTGAGAATTACCTTTTTTACTAAATCGTTTAGTGTGATGGATAGTGTTATTCTGTGCTTCATTTTCTCTGATAAATATCTTACAAATGACAGATGGTGGTCCACAATTGCTAAACAGTATACTTTGAACCCACCAGCCGGGCTCAGTGGTAGCAAAAGAATTGAATGATTACTTCAACGAAAACGAGGTGGATTTTGAGATTATCCGGCCTGGTATCTAAACCTATTTTGTTTATAGATTTAGACGCGTCACAATTCAAAACAGGACTGGCGATATATCGATTAGTTATACACATACGGCATCTAATCTGAATGATTTTTATTGTTGGTGGCCAATACAATTCATGCAAGTTAGGTGTGCCGATTGCGGTTGTTTACCAGAGGAATGCAAAAAGAGTAGTTCGATTAAAGAGTGCCCAAATTGCATTTTGGAGGAGTGCTGTTGTCGAACCAGTATTTCGTAGTACGGCAATAATATTTACATCGTTATTGTTAGTCTATTATTATAAGCATTTTATCTCTTCCTAATCACTTCACAAAGATTGATTTTGTTACGGTTCCATCGGTTGCGCTTATCCCCAGAGTATAATTGCCAGGATATAGGAGTAGAGTCATTTCTTTGCACTGCTGTAGTTTTTACTGTTCTACCATTAGTGTCCAGTCCCACCCCATATATTGAGAAACTCACCAAGTGTGTAATTTCTAATTATGTTAGATTCTACATGAATAGTGCCAGTAGCATCATGTGTATGCAATGCGGCCATTCCTGACATGCCATTAGCCATTGCTTGCATCTCTAGAGTGGTCTTTCCACAATGATGAATCTATACCTATTTGTGATGGAACGGCTTACCATCAATCATAAGGTTAAGGTGGGGATGAAAATGCATAAGGATGGGCTTATCCATTTGAGCTCCAATTATAGTAGTTGGTGTTAAAGACAGACCAGTGCACATGGTGATGGTTATTGCAACAGCACCTGATAGACGTAGGCGGCAATACAGGAAAAATAACAGAGGTTTACGCAAGAGATTGCAAAGGAGTTGTTGTCTTAGAACCCAAACATGAAGTCGTAGACTAGAACAAAGAAAAAAGAGGGTGGCGTACCCACTCTGGCTTACACGCATTAGGCTTGCCAAAGCAATCGCGGTAAGAAGCCGTCCGAATGATTGTGGTGGTGCATTCTTTAATGCTCAGGTATAGCGATACCCATATCCGTACTAGAACTGACTCCTCTGAAGACCAACAACAACGACAATGCACCCTTCCTGTTTAAAGTGAGTTGGCCATGTCCAATATTTGCTTCATATAGTCAGGATTATTTTGGGCTGAATCAGGAAAATAGTCAACTGCATATAGTATGCCTCCCTCTATTATAGCAATTCCTCCAATATGTATTTGGTTTCCAGTTGGAGTAAATGTGTCACCGAGATCTCCATTTGGATGAATAGTCTGAGATTGATAATAAAATTCAAACTGCAGTGCGGGTTTTCCAGATGCTAAGGTCACGTTTTTCGGGTTGAGTAGTTGAGTGCTAAAGCCTTGCCCTACAACCGACATGACGTTATTTGCAATAGAATTTGGATCTGAAGCCGGGATGGATCCGAACATTGCCATTGGAATCCCATTGCTATCATCGAATAATACAAGATTTCCATGGGTTATAGGCTGCGCAAGTTGGGCCATTTGAGATTGCACAGGCGTCCAAGCATCAGGATATTGGATCATTTTACCTGTAAGAGGATCGGTATATGTTGCAGCCTTTGCGTACTGCATAGGCAGTACAATCAGTGTTACTAATGCGACAGCTAATAAAAAAGTAAATGTAATACGTTTGTATATACTTTCGACCATCCTAATAACAAAAGAGGATTTATTTATATCCTTTATGTGTGAATTTAGGAAAAGGAGTGGGTGTCCTGTCATAGATTGTCATACTTCCAAATTTTCCGTTGATTATTCCATTTCTGAATGATTTGAGGTCTTAATTTGATCCATACACAAAACAATAGTAAAGAAGTACCAAGTTAAATACCGCAGCAGTAACATTTGCACCAATGACAAGATCGTGATGGATTATGCCATAATTATCCAAAGAATTAGCCAGCAGAAAAAAGAATCATAAGAGATCTTGAAAAAAGAATCATAAGCATATCTTGTGTGATATGCTTTGACAATTTGAGGGAGAAAACTCAAAGTGGTCAGGCTGTTAGTGGAGGATAATAAATTTTTATGATCAGACTGGCAGCACATCATAAAAACAGTTAAAAATATAGCGGAACTCTTTCTCTTGTGTTCCACATTTGTGTCTAGGTTCCAAGACTGCTCAGATATGAGGCTGTTGGGACGTCTGCTGGTGAGCTTGACAACTACAAGTATTCGATCTACGAATCCCTCATATGTGTTGTGAAAGAAAACCCATATATTTTAAATTAGACATTATTAATTAATGGACAAAGACACACGGCGTGCAAAAATTAGCTTATTAACTACAGGAATTATGATTGCGACTGCTTTTCTTGTTATGGGATCTTTACAAAACCAATTAACTAAAACAGCGTTAGCACAAACATCAACAAAGCCTACCAACACCTTTAGTATGAATGGAGCAATAGGTTCTTTAGTACTAGGAATGGCACCGAACACTAAGACTGTTGATATGACTACTGTGCAAAAATTTATCCTATCAGGTGATTGGAGTATGAGCGTAAATAAAGGGAACCTAACAAGCCTTGCAGCTAACTTTTACACAGGCCCTGTGGGTGGTGGAATTACCAATCATACTCATCAATTGAGTAACTTTCGAGTTAATAATAGTAATAATGTTCCCATTCAACTTACTCCAGATAAAACCGTATCTTTATCGGGTGTTTTGGATGTTGGAACAAATGGCAAGAAGGCATGGAACGATGTACATACAACAGTGGTTATCTCTAAAGGTAGAACAATCACTATTAGTCTAGCCGATAAAGATACTCAGAGCCATTTTATGGGACAACAAATCTATGGAATCGTTAAAAGATTAAATATACAATAGATAAAAAATTAGAAACAACCGGAACGCCACAAGTCCACTTATTTCTAATCTTATAAACAATGCCATCAAATCCACAATCGGAGGCGAAATTATTGTTGCAATCTGAAAGGACTGGTCATGAGATCCTTGCGAGTCTAAAGGTACTAGGAAGTGTATGGATGCTGATATTTTGCCACAATTATTCACAAAATTTGCTACAAAATCTTATACGGACACAGGTTTGGGTTTATTTATTTCCAAAAATATTGCCGAATCTCATAATGGTAAAATTGGGTTGAAAATAATGCTGATGATAATAGTAGTAGTCACTTATAAACTACTACTGAGTAATTAAATACTGCTTTAGAATTATGCTGGCAACTATGTCAAAAGAAGAAACTGAATCAATTGATTAAAATTTAATAAAAGTTGCTACTGTGATGAAATACGTGTTGGAAAGATACTGCGTGCTTGGCACTCTTATGACGATGATATTGATATTTGGACGTGCAATTCCTCTGAGTCGGTACTATACGGGTATGTAAAAGTGCATGCTATAGAGAGTGATTATATTGATGAAGCAATTCTACTAAAAATCTTAACATTATGAAGACCACTGCCTACAGCTGCATGAATCGCCTCTGAAAGAATTGCGTCTATGATTCTTGTCCTCTGTGTTTTCCTTTAGAAGCTTATCCCGTAAGACCTTCAGGTACCTGAATCGGATTCCAAACTGTCAATAATTTGTTCATACTTTTGTTTATTCTGAATAACTATCATCAATCCTTGGTAGTGTTTTCTGATGTATTAACTTAAGCAATCAATGACGCTTGAAGCAAAGCTAACATCTACTACCATTTACTGCGCCACCCAGCACAGAGTGGCCGCCGCCCTCACAAGTCCTGGTTGCTGACCCGCCCAGCGTATTTACAGCTCCTGCTTGAGAGGAATAACTAATAAACGGAGCAGGTCTTTCTCCCAGTTTTACGTTAATATTCTGTACCGAAGGATTTCCACCTTTCACAAATACCGTTAGAACGACATTGTCGCCCACCGCTTTAGAATCTACATAGTTGTTAAGATCCGACATCTGTCCTACTTGCTTTCCGTCGACGCTAAGAATAACAGATAATACATGATCTGACAGTATTCCTTTAATTCCAGCCAACCCCGCAGGATCTATCTTGCCGACAGCGTCTACGACAACGCCTCTGGGGTTGTACCCAGTCCCGCCCATGGCTTGCGCAACTTGTGCATCCATATTCCCTACTAGCATTCCAAGGTACGGGTGCATGGCACGGCCGTATGTGAGGATCTGACACCCAACCTTGGTAACTGTGTTGGAGGGTATTGAGAAGCCAAGTCCTGTAGGGCCTGATTCCACGGGATTTACTGGGTTGGTTAAGACTAGAAGCTCATTCACTCCTACAACCTGACCCTTCATATTAAGGAGAGGCCCGCCCGAATTGCCATGCCATATTAAGGCTGAATGCTCAATCAAATTTGAACTCAAGTATGACGAAGTGAGCTGGTCTGAACTCGTACCGTTTATCTGACTGATTATACCAGCAGTCATAGACTCCCTAGTTGCCCCTGATGGACTTCCTACAGCGACAACCGGCTGGCCGATTTGAAGGAAAGAGGAATCTCCTAACGGCAATGGTTTTATTTGTTCTTGTTCCCACGCTGCTTGACTAACTTGCAATAAAGCCAAATCAGTATATGAATCCTCACCAATTATTGCGGCCGGATACCTATTTCCGTCAGGAAATGTTACGGTGATATCTGTATTGTTCTTTACTACGTGAAAATTTGTAATGACATGTCCAGCCGTGTCAACGATGAATCCTGTACCTCCGCCGGAGCTAGAAGCAGGGAAAGTTCCCGGAGTTCCATTGATGTATAAATTATCATGAACTGGAGTTATCGCATTTATATCCACAACTGAACCTCTGACAGCATTGAATAATTCTGTCAACGACAAATCTTTTGTTGGCTGACCAGAAACGCTTTTGCTGCTAGTTATGGTGCAATTAGTATTGTTACTCCTGTTATTATCCGCAGCAAAAGCATCGGTCATTAAGATAGAAACCATGGCTAGCACAAGAATTATTGTAATGATCAGAATTGATATAACCATTAGATTATTCATCCAAATTACCAAAACATTTATAGGAATAATATATAAAGTTTAGGACTAACGTCTTTTCGTAGAACAAAGACTGCTTTTTTTGTAATTATCATCGTATTGTCATATCAAACACCTGAGGTCAGGACAATTAACTAATGATGGGGGTGCTCCAGCACTTGTTTGATTGGTACTAATTACCAACGATTGCGCTACATGATCTGCAATTGGTTCGTATAGAGCAAAGTCGGCAGTTCTAGCAGTATACGTGGTAAAGTAAACTTTGGTTCCAATTAAGGTTCCAAATTCTTTGTTTAAAAGTAGATTGCCATTATCATTTACTGTACTGTACCATATTGTATATGAAGGACTTTGACCCAGCATAGGATTAATGTCTGTGTTTGTTTTAATAAGCGTGAAATTCTGATACACAGAGGGGTTATTTCTATAAGCCTGAACACTTTCAGCAACGTAGGTGTCGGGAGTTTCAGTTGCGTTGAAGGTGTCTATTCCCAACGACACTGTCGGCCCAGCAGGTGAGTCAAATTCGACAACATAAACGGTACGCGAAGAATTAATTGCGCTAATATTGTTTACTACTTTCCAGGTAGCAGGATACGTCATATTTACGCCATAGCTAGAATTACTGTACATTAACATTGGTGACGAAGTAGTGTTAGCACTGGCTGACCCCGTTCCGTTATTCCCTAGAATATCGGCTAAAATACTAGCAATTGCCCCACCCGGGCGGTTTGCCGAACTACCTGCAAAAGCTTCGTTTGACGATACAGAAAGTCCTATCATTACTAGTATCCCCAATGTAATGAGTATTCTGGCATTATGATGTGCTGTTATCATAAAGTCATTATTTGCTTTTGAGATTATTTTGAACATTTTATTGTTCTCCGGACATGTCTATTTATGAGTAACACAGGAGATTAATAGAGTTTCGTTCGGAACGAGAAATAACCTCAAACAAAGGTTTTGGCTGAATGTCATTTTTGGTATTATTGTCTACCAGCCTGTAATGGAACGGATTATAGAGTCATTTCGGATGACAAGTTCAGGTACATCCGCGGCTAATATGACTGGCACTAATATGACTACATGTAAAACGACTAGTGCAATTACTCATGCAGGGCCAGCATGAACTAGTTCCCAGACTAACACCACCAATTCAACCTAGACAACCCCGTAAGTAGTAACTGCGGAAAACAAACCCAATGATATCTTTCATGGCCGTAAGGTTCCGAGCGGCTTGGGCAAGAGTTCCCCTACCTGTTTGCTTCATAATAGCGTGTTGATACCGAATAGCAAAGTAGATATACAAATCCTATCATTTAATGAATCTGCATGTTATCATCATCGTCAACTTGTACGAATAATAATAGGAAGCTCGGAGCCTCTTCTTCTGCTACTTGTATTCTAGGTGCAGCGGGTACATTATCATTATTGTCGATTGTTTATTTATTATCAATCGTTACCAACAGCAGTAATGGTGATGCGTACGCTCAACAATATAATGCACCACCACAACCTACTACACATTCCTTTCTAATCCAAAAAACATTCAACAATATTACCAACAATAATATTTTATCTGACGTAGGAACAGCAACAACTAAAGTAAAACCTGATAAAGTTACACTGAACTTAGGAGTAGAGACAACAAACCAAACTGCAAAAGCAGCATTGAGTACAAATTCAGCTACAATGAACAAAGTTCTCAATGTGTTATTATCAGCAGGTGTTAAGCAAAATGAAACAAGCACATCTGCATTTAGTATATCTCCAAACTACAACTATTCGCAAGGACGAAACATAATAACAGGATTTACAGTAACCAATTCCATACAAATTGAAAGCTCAAAGATTAATGACACGGCTAGATGGATTGATACTGCAATATCTTCTGGAGGAGCTACAAGTGTAAACAGTGTTGGTTTCACATTATCAGATAAGAAGTTACAAGAAATCACAAATGGCTTGATAAAACAAGCAATCAATAACGCAAGAAGCAAAGCCGACATAGCAGCTTCTGCTCTAGGATTAAAAGTGCTAGGAATAAAATCAATGTATCTTAATGAGTTTGAGCAACCCCCTACTCCCCCTCAACCAATCTTACAAAAGCAATCTTTAGCACCTTTACCATCAGGTGCTGTTGCTAACGGTACCCCAATCATATCAGGACAACAAGACGTGTCTGTAAGTGTAAGCGCTGATTGGTTAGTGAAGTAAAATATAACAGAATAAGAGGGAATAGAAAAAAGCTATTGCAGTTCAGAGTAACAACTCTTGCAGGGATAGCTACTGTTGACTTGGACAATGGTAGTCCACTCCTCCGCCATAGTGGTCTTGTAATGTCTGATCATTCTATATCTCCCCTTAACCAGCGTACGAGCGCCACGCTCGGAAGGAATAACAAAAGTCCGACCGATAGGACATCGTTAGGATAACTCTAACAAATAGAGCGTTGCGAATATTAACTTGACCAATACCACAACCGATTACTACGAGTTTGCCAGAATATGCAATGTTCATTTTTGTTCCACCCTATTGACCATTAGCCTTCTAGGACTAAAGTTCCTCAACCATCTCGGTATAATTACTTACTACCACATCAACGAGGCTCTTTTTATATTTAGAAATTACGTCGTAAACCAGTTCACAATTCATTATTTGGTACAGCTGATATTCTCCCCCATACTTGACTGCTATTAGGCCTTCTTGCTTCAATCTTTTGAGATGCCATGATACAGTTGATGCAGCTTTGCCCAAATGTTCTACTATTTCATCAAAAGTGCATAAATCATCAAGTATGAACTTAATTATTTGTCTGGATACATGTCATACTATTTCCCACTCAACCTTTTATCCTAAAAACACTTCTTTTATCTCATATCTTTAATCGATATTTGCACCAATGGGCATAAATACATGATTCGAGAACTTTTAGCTGGATATGCAGACGGATAAGGCTGTTATAAAAGAGAGACTCTCTCTGGTTCATATTTTCTTTTTGTTATTCAGACATAAAAAGAGTTTGTCAAGGCTTTAAATTCAAGTCCGGTACAAATTTTATTATGTGGATCTCCAAGATGTGGGAAGTCCGAATTTCTAATCCAGATTAGAAACCACTTTGAGAAAGAATCAGTATTCATTGACGAAGGTTAGGGATCTAAAGCGGGTATACTCCAAATATTGTATGATAGAAGATCCAAGTATGTTTTACTGGACGAGATTGAAAAGCTGAGAGGTCAAGACCAACAAGCGCTGTTAGCAGCGGATCTGCACTATCTGTATCTTTAAGCCATTATCTTATATTGGTCTTGTAATAGTTAAGTTTGGCAGGAATTTCAAAATCGCTATATCGTTCCGCAAAATTATTAAGAGCCTTATTAAGAGCCGCTCTAGACAAGTGACCAGGAGCCACACTGCTATTGATATCCTGAAAGTATGGATGTGGATGGAACGTATATTCTGTCATCCCAACATTGGCTATCTCTTGACCTTCGCTGGTAGCTTGACCTACTTTGACTTTTGAGCTTTGGGGTGCCAAGTGATCGTACCTTGAGTATTCTTCATTTGCATGCATAATAGCTACAAAATTTGTAAAATTCCAACAAGTTGGATTGGGCCCACCAATGCTGGAATAACACCTATGCCTTGTTAGTTTCTGCGGTCGAAGATAATCATCTGTATTCAACAATATTAGGACGGAATACATGCGATACGTCCAGAGAAGATAATCAATCTACGAACGACCTAATATCTGCTTCTCTGCAGCCGTCTCGAGTGTTTCTCTAGAACAATCTAGAAACTGGTTTCTTAAAGCTTTTACGCCCAATCACAACCCTATCACTTTCGGATGTAAAACGCTCCTTGTAATCTTCGCAAATTACTCTCGTTTTATTGAACCCCATTAACCTTTAGATACGCCTTTGCTATGTTTATCATGGTCTGATTGTCACCTAATCCATTATCTACCAAGTACCCAGTAACTAAATCATTGCACGTGCTTTTGTCGGGTAAATTAAAGTAAAGATACACGCAGCTTAATACTTGTTGTTGATTTGCAAATATGGCTAATGTTGCATTTGACGCATGGTGTAACCTTGCTGTGTCTGTAGTTGCAACTAAGTTATCTTGATAGTTTTGAATATTTTGAGCATTCAAACCCGCAATGCCAGTTACATTTTGATGAGCTGTAATCTGAGTCTTCTTAATCGATTCCACCGCCGTAGTTAAATTCTGCCCATGCGCTGCGAGCGTATTGCCAACCGTTGAGCTTAGACTCTTCGTTGATTGTGGATTGAACTGGGCTGACGGTGGTAGCTGCGGTGGCTGCGATGGATTAATTGAAGGCGGTTGTTGCTGTGTAAGTAGTTGCTGCGGTGGGTTTTGACTTGGAGGAAATGCGTTCTGCGGTCCTGCTTGTTGTTGTGATTGACGTAGTAGATATTGCTCCCACTGTTGCAATGATGTAGTCATTGCCGCTACTTGTGCTTGCAGTTGTTTGATCTGATTTTCTAGAACTTGTGTCGAGTTAGCTACTACCAACAAGGCTATTATCAAAAATATATCTATCATTTCACGGCCTCCTCAGGCTGACCACATTTTTTACATACTGATGTTCTCCCAATTCGTCCAGTTATTGGGTCTTGAGTTATCACTACAAAATCGTGCTTGCATTTATCGTTTATATAACCTACCACAGACAAATATACCGGCAATCTTTATCAGCTCTCTATCGGTATTAACCCCTTGCTACTTAGCATGCTTCCAGGGTTTCAGTCATTTTCCGACCGTCTTTAGTAGCATTACAAATTTGTTTTAAGGTCTTTGCTGGAACGCTACAGTCGTGTATAGTCAGGTCGGAATGGTTCAAGGAAGTTTTGTTCCGAAAGCTACCCGCTTTTTGATATCCCATGAAATGGGGGCGGCACAGCGCTTGCAATTAAAACTCAATTCACGACTACGAAAAGAGTTTAAAGAAATGATCGGATGTTTGGATCATATGCTTTTTAGCTTTGATTCTCTCTTTGCCTCTTGCCATTTCTTGTGACCTTTTGACATTAAGTAAACGCCTATGGCCATTAGTATTATAGACACTATCAAAAAAGGTCCTGCTACGAGTACCATCACATTGCCAGCAATCATTCCGAAGAGGAATGCTAAGCCAACAAAAATATCATTATGCCTGAAATGGAGGTCAGTTGTACTAACCATACTAGTATAGTATATATTAACGGTCTTGGCTAAATAAGGCTATGTTTGGATTTGTTCCTGGATTGTTGATGGGGTTCAAGAAGGGATAGATGACTGGTGGTGAGAAGACAAAAATGAATAAATTCGTAATATCAGCAGCGTTAATTCCACTTTTAGTGCTAATTATACCTCAAGCATTTGCAGACCCACAACATTGCTACTCGTCTGGTGAATGTTACAACATAGGCTACGGACATAGATAGCCAATCGTATTGTGATGGATATCATCAAGGATATAGAGATGCAGGTTCAAACAACCCAAACACTGGATTCCAACAAAGCCAATCAAGTCAGTGAGTATACATGGAAATAATAATGACGTGAATATAAACCTGGACAGAATGCACGTAGTGCTAGTGGTAGTGACGGTGGCAATTCGTATCATGGCGCGAATCCCAGATGTCTGTTAATATGCACCATAATCAAATAGAGACAGAGGAGAATAGTTGCTCTTCCTTTTACCTACATAGATATAATAATCTTATTTTATGATATATGTAATTTTTCACCTGGTATGCGAATTAAACTTAAGGCATTGGAAGAACATTGTATACCTTAGATGACAACTGTTAAATGATTCCACAAAATGGCAAACCGATCTTATGGGAAGAGCTGAGTTGGAAGGATGTAGGCAAACTTACAAAGACCATAAAGATGGCTATTATTCCAACAGCAGCATGCGAACAGCATGGTCCATATTTACCATTAGCAGTCGATACAATTGACTGTTATGAGGTGGCAAAGAGAGTTTCTGCAAAAACTGGATTGCCGGTAGTCCCGCCAATGGTGTATGGGTGCTCGCAGAGCCACGGTGACTTTCCGGGAACATTGTCTATCAGGCCCGAAACTATGATCAGGATGATCTGTGAAATTGTAGAATGGCTTTACAGGAGCAAGTTTCGGAAGATCTTGATTTTAAATGGTTACATGTGGAACTGGGGTCCAATATATTCGGCTAGAGAGAACCTGCGTTACGATTTTCCGGACCTTCAGATAAGAATACTAAACTGGTGGGAAACAACGCAGCAAACAATGTCTAAACTTGTGGAAGATTGTCCTGTTTTTCCTTCCTATATATATGCAAACATTGCTGAAACCGCATGTGTATTAGCAGCAAGACCGGATTTAGTAGACATAAAACAATCAGTTGATGAGGCCGACTATGAAACATTCTTTGAATACAGGATGGATCAATATTCAAAATCTGGGGTAGTAGGCAGAGGTGCAACTAAAGCAACACCTGAACTGGGAGAAAAACTCTTCGGTATGGTCGTAAAAGAGCTCGTTTCTATGATCCAAAAAGCTCTTAATGAGGAAAAACCAAAACACCAAGACAACAACAATAGCAAGAGCAGTAACGCCGCAAAAAAAAGTGAGTAATGAAAGGATGCCAAAGAGGACGCGAGCTTATATAATAACTAACATAGGCGCATTGGTAGCCATGATTGTTGTGGTAATCAATTTGTTTACTTTTAAAGAAATGTGGATATTATTTACCGCCGTAGCAGCTATGATTTTGTTAGCAGCATACGCAATACGAGAGAAGCGTAAACTTAAACAGAAGCATACACAAAATCAAGGATCATCCTAACGTTACAGTTAAAAATCAAAGGCCTGGCAAAAGAATAGTACTATAGTTGGGCTTAAGATCAAAGTGATATTTGATTAAAAACGAAAGGGAACCATAATGAAAGAAGCGACTAAGGAAGATTTTCTAGGAATCACTAACAGATTGAAAACAGAATTTATTTATAGTTTTTCTCATTTTTACAGGATTTTTACATAATGTTATAATGTATCATAAAAAACAAAAATTTACATATATTAGAATTAAATAAATTGAGCATTTATATAAATTTATTAACATTCTAACACATTATCTTATATAGAGAAAAACGAATAATTTTACATATGGTGGCAAAAGAAGAATATGCAGAGAAACCTGTTCCACAAAATGCCAGGTTAGGATTTTTAAAACCAGCTATGGTATGGGCAGGATTTGCTCACGCATACATTTGTATCTTTATTGGAAGTCAAATAATGGGTGGTTTAGGTGCACCGATAGCATATGCCGCTATTATATCTGGACAAATATTTTTGTTAGTATATTCCGGGCTAATCGCACACAGAGGCGCTAAATTAGGATTAAATTTTTCAATGATGTGTAAAGCAGCGTTTGGAAAATATGGGTATGTCGTTCCGGTGCTTTTGATATCAGGATTGGTTGCTGGCTGGTTCATCTTCCAGGGATGGTTGGCTGCAGATCTAACAGTAGGTCTGTATGGCGGCAAGTCTTTTAACGCAGGAGTAGGAAATGGCAGTCTTCCAGGAATTTTAGGTACTACAAGTTTTTGGGCTGGCATATGGTGCGTAGCCTTCGGATTTTTAGCAGTCTCCGGTATGAGGGCTATGGCGTGGTTTGGTAAGTTCGCCGTCTTCACTGTAGCTGCGTTAGAAGTATGGATGATATTTTCGATATTGACAGTCGTGGCAGCACACACAGGAGGAAATCCGTTCTCTTCACCAATAGTAGGTAAACATTGGACATTTGCACTTGGTTTTACCGCATCAGTTGGAACCTTCATAGTTAGCAGTACTATGACGGGAGATTTTGTCAGGTGGACAAGAAATGCAAAACAAGCATGGGGTGTGACAGCAATTGCTTTTCCTGTCTGCAATTTAATAACGCTAATGATAGGTGCAATCTATACCGCAGTAGCAGGAAAACTTGACTTTTTCTTTGGGTTAAGTGCGGTAGCTCTTGGACTACCGATCATGATTATGCAGTTGGCAAGCAATGGTTCGGTTTGCGATGGATGTTTGTATAATGCTGGTCAAGGGTTCAAGAACATTACACATTACATCTCAAAGGGAAGAATCACTTACTCATTCAAGAAGGTAACAATGATTGTAATGTTTGTAGGCGCTGCTATTGCTGTATCAAACTTGATTACCAATATAGTTCCATGGATACAAACTATAGGAACGCTGGTACCACTAGTAGGTGGGGTTTTAATAGGTCATTTCTGGATTGTAGCACGAAAGAACACTCTGGACGAACATCTCGTTGCGGCTAATAAAAAGTATAATCTTCCAGTACTAATTGGCTTGGGAGCTGGGCTAGTAATAGCAGTAGTAATTCAATTCACTGCTCCAGACCTGCCAGCTGTTATTGGTGGATTGATAGGAGGTATCGGAGTTTATCCAATCGTGGCAAAAACTACTGGATATTTCATGAATGGAAGGCTTACTGCAAAGGGACTTGGAGGCACCATTGGTTATGGGACAGCGGGAGCCATGAGTAATACACATACACCAAGTTCGCCAGATGCCGGAGGACTTGGTGTATCAACAAAGGACACCAATAATCGTGGTAATAGCTTAGGAGGAGGGGGTGATCACATAAGCGCAAAAATAGACAAATGGGTCGGGTTTTTGGCACCATGGTTCAATTCATCATCACGTACAGGAGGAGGATCGTAAAGAAATGAGTCACAAGAAAAAGATTCCACAGTCAGCAATACCAAATAAAGACTTTGTTTCGGCAGCAAGGGAGCAAGTACTCAATAGAGCTGAAAAAGACTTCGAAAAGTTCAAAAAAACACATACTTTTGAGTTCCCAACTTGGCTATATGGTCCTCCAAAGGGTAAACTATTCAAAGTAGAAGTGGAAGATTGTCCACGCTTTGATGATAAGGCTTTTGTTGAATTTGACTCGGCTAGGACAGCATTTTTGAGCATTGATATGCAAGTGGATTTTTGCGGTCCAAAAGGTTACGTTGACGTTATGGGCTATGATCTTGGATTAACTTCAGCTCCAATAAAGCCAATCATGCATGTCTTGGACACAATAAGGAATGAAACTGACATTAAAGTAATACACACTAGGGAAGGGCATCTCCCAGACCTTTCAGACGCGCCATATAACAAAGTCCTTCGAAGCAAAATCATTGGAGACGGAGTAGGAATTGGCAACATTCCTGAAGGCGGTCTGGGACGATTGCTAGTAAGAGGGGAAAGGAATTGGGACATAATTGATGATCTGTACCCAGTTCCAGGAGAATACATAGTAGATAAAGCAGGGAAGGGAGGATTTGGCCAGAGCAATTTACCATTGATTTTGAAGAATTTGGGAATAACTCACCTAGTAATTACTGGAATTACCGCCGATGTATGTGTCCATACAATTATGAGGGAAGCAAACGATCATGGCTATTGGTGTACTCTACTAAAAGATGGTACAGGTGCTACAGACTATGGTAATTATCAATCTGCAATAAAGCAAATTAAAATGCAGGGAGGAGTATTTGGCTGGGTGTCTGACTCTAGTAAATTCGTAAAAGGTATCAAATCTACTTTTAAAGGTGCCAACTGATGTCAAGCTTAATTACACTAACAAGCATTAAGTCAATGTCTGATAGAATAAAGAATGGAGATTTGTCTCCATTGGAGCTGGTTGAAGCCTGCTTAGAAAGAATCGAGAAATTTGATTCGTCTCTAGATGCTTTCATCACTGTACTTGAAGAACGCGCACGCCAAGATGCAAAAATAGCTGAAAAACAAATCAAGGAAGGACTCTATACTGGCCCTTTACACGGCATCCCATTTTCAATTAAAGACGTCATCTATGCAGAGGAAGTTAAATGTACTGCAGGTTCAAGAATAATGTCTGATTATGTTTCGAAAATTAATGCAACCTCAGTTGCAAAAATGAAAATGGCAGGTGCAATTCTAATTGGTACAAATAATACTCACGAATTTGCTTGTGGAATAACTAATGTAAACCCACATTATGGGTCATCAAGAAATCCATGGAATACTTCTAGATTATCAGGAGGTTCAAGTGGAGGTTCGGCTGTTGCGGTAGCATCAGGTATGGTACCTGTCTCCCTAGCGACAGACACAAGTGGTTCTATTAGAGTTCCATCTTCTCTTTGTGGCGTTGTCGGTCTAAAGCCCACTTATGGAAGAGTCAGCAAATATGGGATTGTAGATTTAGCACCTTCATTAGATCACGTTGGATGTATAACAAGAAGCGCATGGGATGCAGCTGCAATATTGGAGATTATCGCCGGTCATGATCCAGCCGATCCGGGTTCGATCAATAAAAAAGTCCCTCATTATACACGAATTATTGAAGCCAGAAAACGAAAAATATCAGTAGGTGTACCCAAGGAATACTTCTTCGACTATTTGCAACCAGAAGTATGGAAAGTATTCCAGAATTTCATTGATATTATCAAATCAACTGAAATTGCTTCGGTTTCTGATGTGGGCATTCCAGGCACCGATAAAATTTACGAGTCTTGGCGGCCCATAAGGCTTGGAGAATCTGCAGAAATACACTCGGAATGGTTGCAGAAGAGACCGCAAGATTATGGTGATGATGTGCGAAAGATGTTGCAAAAAGGAATGGCAGTATCTGCTGTTAATTACATACAAGCTCATAAATTTAGAAAAGAACTGAGGAATGCATTTATGAAAACACTGAAAAATGTTGATGCCCTCGCTGTGCCAACAACCATTATGACTGCTCCTGGATTTGATGAGCCCTCAGTGAATGTTGGGGGCAAAATATTTGAAATCTATCAAGCATTGAGCAGAAACACTATTGGATTTGCTAGCACCGGCCTACCTGCAGCCAGTATTCCAGCAGGATTAACGAATGACAATATGCCAGTAGGGGTACAAATAATAGCGGCACCGTTTGAAGAAGAAAGGATTCTTTCAGTAGCTTATGCATACGAACGCGTAAATGATAGCCTGACAAAATTTATGCCTTTACTCCACTGAATTATTCCAAATGCGTAGAAAGGATCATTTTTTTCTATTACATTTTATTATCTGCTCTTTTTTCATAGGAATCTCGAAGATTCGAGCAAATTTCGCAATCAAGTCGATCTACATGTTCCTAGATAAACTGCTTTTTCTCAAAAGCATTGTCTAAACCTTGATTGCTTATATTCTCTTATTCAGTTGTATATTCCATGAACAATAAGGTACTGGTTTCAATAGCGATGCCGAACGAGAAGGACCTTGAAGTTTTGAAGGAAGCGGTCAAAATTCTAGAATCATTTGGAATACCGTTTGAAGTAGTCGTAACTTCAGCCCACAGGTCTCCAGAAGAAATGATCCGATACGCCAAGGGTGCGAAAGATAGAGGCATCGAAGTAATTATAGCGGCGGCAAGTGGTTCAGCTCATTTACCTGGGATGATTGCCGCATTTACAACATTACCTGTTATTGCTGTACCCTTAAGGTCATCTTTTCTTGATGGATTGGATTCGGTTCTTTCCATGCTACAGATGCCAAGTGGAGTTCCTGTTGCTACCCGTGTCGGTTAATGGTGCTAGAAATGCGGCGATTCTAGCATGCCAAATCATAAGTTTGCATAACGACGACGTTACGCGCCAAATGGATAAATTAAAAATAAGTCTATCCGAAGAAGTTCAAAGACAAGCAGCGAATATTTTACATTATAATAAATAATAATCCATAATCATTTACGTAAAATAATCGTATAGAATCTCTTAGCATGCATGTGCATTATGTTGAGTTGGCATATTTGAGGATGTCCTTAATACTTACTGGCAACATAATTGTGGTAGAGGCGCATTTGTTTGAGGGTAGCACGTATAATACAAAATGGCCAAGAAACCTTTATGATTATCAATCATGGAAGGGGAATTACAAGGGATGAGATAGAAAAACAGAAGGGATTAGTTTTACCATCTGAGTTAGAACAGTTTCTCTTCAGTAACGAATATGGTCAAAGGTTAAACGACAATCTGAGCAAGTTATTATTTACTCATGAAATAAACGAATTTAGGCTCCTTCCACCTATAATTAAATCCTTCAAGATAATATGCTTGGCATTTAACTATACCGACCAACCAAGTTGGCTACGCTTTGGGAAGAATCCTCCTAAGGAACCTGTCATATATATGAAGCCGAGAACCAGTCTCATTGGTCCAATGGATGATATCCTCTGTCCAAAATTCGTAAAGCAGCTAGACTATGAGGGAGAGTTAGCATTTCTCATAGGCAAGAAATGCAGGAAAGCCACTGAAGATGAAGCCCTCAAATATGTTTCTGGGTATTTTATATTAAATGACGTTTCAGCACGTGATCTGCAATTTACTGATAAGCAATATACCAGAGCAAAGGGTTTTGACACATTTGGACCATGTGGACCATGGTTAACCACCAGTGATGATATTCCTGATCCTTGCAACCTTCACATAACAACAAAAGTAAATGGAGAAATCAGACAAGATTCATCTAGCAAGAACCTTATCTTAAAGATAGGCAAAATCATATGTAATCTGAGCAAGGTGATGACACTTGAGCCTGGAGATATAATATCTACCGGTACTCCAAGCGGGACTGCATTATCTTTTTCATCAGATTTGAAATATTTGAAACACAATGATGTAGTTGAAGTTGAAATAGAGAAACTGGGGAAAATCACGAACAGAGTATTGTTTGTGGATTAGAAATAGCGTCTTCAAGCATGCGAATTACTTCGATTACAAGACGGTTGAAATCCTTGATTAAGGTAAAACCGGTTAAATGGGTAGAGTTTATAAAATTCTTCAAATTGAATCAAAAATAGAATGAAAGTGATTAACATAAAGAGGTTCATTACTAACTAAGACGCTTTGAACCATTTTGCCATCTTTCATATTATCTATCGTAGCATGAACCTCTTTGTCTGTAACAGAAAAATTCATTGGTAGCATATTTTTGATATCTCTTATCTGAATTCCGAAATCCAAGAGTATTTTCACTAATTCTACATTATCTCTGTCTATAGCAGTGGTGACCAACCTAATGCCCTTATGTTCTCCTTTTTTAGATCTAGTCAGTATCTCCTTACCTAAACCTAGGAATCTATCATACCCTAACTGTAATCCAGCATCGTTGTAGGCTCTCTTCTCTTTGGGGGTATGGCCAGTTGTGGTGTTGTGTATCCAACATACCCATGAAGCAAGTAATGGTAGACGAAAGGATATGTTAGATTATGAAATATACCAGTATCCCAAGAAATAAACTATACTATCCAAATATCACTAGCGTTAATTGTGGCATATCTACCGAAGGATTGGTTTTGCTTGGCTAGATTTCGATACAGCAATAACAGACGACCGCCGCCACAAATAACGGTCCATATCCTAGAGGCTAAGAGTTATGACTTTCCTCTCATAGAATATCTATTTGCATAGGTTAACACATTGTTGACAGTGTATGTTCTACAATCAGTCTGTTTACTATCATATCCATCACAACACAAAACATTGAATTAGCAAAACCATTATCTACATACTCTTAGTATTTAGAGATAGTATCTATCACAAGTGGATTATTTCATACATCGCTACGCACTACCGCCTTTTCTTGTGTTACTTTTCGATATAACTACTCATTCTCACGGCATTAACTATGCTGCTACTTCCTATCTGAATATTCCTCAAAAAGCCAAGCGCTTTGAACGGATTATTCTGAGTTGTAGCATTCGCTCCTAATCCTCTAAACCCTTGTCCTATCATAGCGTTCATGGGATTTGTGTTGTTAGTCATCAGCATGCTAGTATTATTGCCTCCCGTACTGCGTGAAGCTACAGCTAATGACATTAGACCTTGGAGATCCGTAGGTAATCTAAGCGCTATAACTGTAACTGAAGGTACAAGGCTACTATTACTATTTGTTGCTACGTGTTTTAGAGTTACAGTTATCTCATTATTTCCAAGGTTTTCTCCGGTAACTTTGACTCCATTTACCATGCTTATACCTACAATACCTGAGATTGATGATGCATTGAATATACTATTCATGAAATTCGGTGAATCAAAAGTCATCGCACCGCCATGACTGTTACCGAACAGTTGGGGTTGAGCTAACACTGGACAAGAAAAGTTGCTGATGTCACGAGAAGCATAAGCAGGGGTAATGCATTAGAGACGGGCGTCAATATTTTTCTGGACATAATGTGATTTTGAAAGAGCGATACTAGTTTATTTACATTCTTATGTAAAGAAATTGGGAAAAAAATGCAATACTATAGTGCATCTATAGTATTTGTTATCCAGTCCCATACTATAACCTAGTAGTGCAGGACTGATTACGCAAAGCAAGTTGAAAGTTATGAGCTATACTTTTTAGCTTGATAGTCAGGAAACATTTGTTTTTGTCGTTCCAAATCTCGATATTGTGTCAGGTATAACAACCGTGTCTTGGTTATGACACGTCCAATCAACTGTCCACGTACAGCTCAGTTATTGCGTGATTTAGCTCACAACCGTAGCTGTAGCGAACCTATTTCCTACCTGATCAACCTTAACCTTAACTTTCTGTCCAACTTTTCCATTTTTGACAAAAACAACAAATCCTTGGACTCTTGCGATACCGTCACCTTGTCGACTGATTTCCGTAACTTCTATGTCATATTCCTTACCTACTTCTACTGGTTTTGGGCCTGTAGATCCTCTAAAGTCTCTACTGCCGCCACCGCTGTAACTTCTACCGTAACCCATTAGGTCGAGAGATCGTTTGCTCTATAAATCTCTTTTTCATTTACTGTCAAGCGGTTGTTTGCATTTCGTCATTATTTTTGAATTTCCATATGGCTATTGGATATATCTACAATATTTTCTGTCTACGCCAAAGGCTAACTTAATACCGCCTCTGAACTTTTGTATTTTTCCTGTTTTGCATTCTATTTTTGCAGCTATTTCTTTTACGTCTATTCCCCGAATTCCATGTATCGTCTTGGGCTCCTCTCTAACTGCAGTCTGCGCTGCATTCTCCCAGCCTTTTTCAGAACTCCCCACCCAGCTCACCAGCTCACCAGCTCTACAATTTTGGCTACTGACATACAGCCAACCAACCGACACGTTGGCAGTAATACTGTTCTCTTTACAGTATACTTCGTAGGCATAGTAAAGGTCTCTACAGATTTCATGGCGTTCTCTGTCAGGGACATCGACTTCACATTTTTCCCTGACAAACCGTTCTGCTGTGCGTGCATTTAGATTATACTCCTTCTCGACTGTTTCCATGTCGTCAGTGTGGATAAACCCGCTATCCGTGATTAGTTGCCTGAGTGCGATTAAAGCCATATTCAATAAACCTGAGAACACAGCATCATTCGTAAGTTTATCGATCAGGTTGATGTCTTTATCTTAACCATCAAAAACCTTCTCAAAGAAGAATATTACCCATCTCCGGTAATAGGCAAATGTTTTATCCTCTGATTGCGGAATTTCGTTGGCGCTGAAGATTAATTTGGCGTAACTCGAAAACTCGAATGGCTGACCATACTTCTTTTGCGCTCTAATGAAATCGCCAGATACCAGCATCTTGAAATTACGAGTCGTAGTGAATCTGTCTTATTTTAAATCTGCGAAGGTATTGGCAAAATTCTCTTATTTAGCAAGCCATTTTGTAAATTTAATATGTAGGGTTCTGCATCGAACGTTAACCGGTCTATCCCAGTTCTACGCTTAATGTGATTGGTTACTTCCTGCAGTTCGTGCGTTGTGACATGGATTGCAGACAATCCCAATTTTTTTCCCACCTACCTGGCTTCCTTGTATTTCTTACCATTGTAACGGTATAATGTGGCTTGGCTAATCATTAATGCTTCACAAATCTCCCTATGGTCATTCTTTGCTTCAACCGCATCATATTAATTTGAGCCATCAAGTATACATTGTATAAACCATTTATAGTGTCTAAGTGCATATAATGGATATGACTAACGAGAATAGTGGCCCATACAAAACGAGAAATGTTTATCCAAATAAAAGAGTTCCGGCTCAAATGAACCCTGAACAAATTGCACAGTCAATAAAGAACATTGCCAAAGGAATTCACGAAGGATCATATCAAATGAGAAAAACAGTACGAATTCTTCATCAAAGTGGAGCATTTAATGAGCTAACACAGGCGGTATATTATGCCGCAGTTGCTGCGCGTGACACTGCAAGAGAAATTCGTGATACTGCTAGGGATTTGAAAGAGGACGGTATAGTCCGCGGTACAGCTAGCGCTATACAACAAACAACTGTGGCAGCGCGTGTGACAGTACACACAGTCAGAGACATGGCAACAGATACAGTGGAGACATCCCCTAAGGCGATCATGACAAAGCTTCCTGAGTGGCCTTAATGTCATAAGTTACACAAGACATACTCTTGTTTTATACAATTACAAATGTACAAGGAGCAAAGCCATATTTTGCAAGAGCATTTGGCATCATCTCAGATTTGTTAGGTGCTTGGGCACGTATTCTGGCAGTCCTGCGGACTATTTTTCTAGTAATTATTTCGTTACCAGGGTTTGCTGGTTAGGGTGTTTGGCTATTTATAGCGTCGACTAATTTCTACTCTTGTTCTTGGCGTTGCTCGAGGCTTTGGCCTCGATGCTTCTGCAGATACAGTTACCATTTATTTTCCCTTCTCCAGCACAATAATAGCGCCACCTCATGCATTAAATACATTCTATTGGACATTATTCTTATTTTATAATATTTTCTATAATACCATAGTTCAACTGCTAACCACATATCACCACTAATTTAAATACTATTTTTAGTAGTGGGTGATCACTTACAAAATGGCGAGGAGACCAACAGATCCAAAGATAACAATAATTGGAGTCCCAACCAATTGATCTGGAAACATTGATGATGTTTCAAGATGGCCATCAGCGCCCAGAAAGAAGATTTGCAAGACAGATCGTTCAATATCTGGCAGCTGTTATGAGGTCTTGATGAATGAATAAAAAACCCACATAACAAGATTTTTTTGTCTTATACATTTATTACATACAATACATCTATTATACAAGACGTTTATAAGTGTAATGTAATGAATGTATATAACGTGTAATTGTATTGATCAAGCAACGGAAGGATACTGTAGAGTATCGTAATGTTCGTCTATCTATTGAAACCTACACTAAACTTGACAAATATCTTCTTGAACTTATTCAGAAAAGAGGTGATAGACGACTTTCGCTTGACGACGCAATAAACTCTTTAATTGAGGATTACTATTCTAAGATAATTAGAGATTAAGGAGGAACCTTGCAACACTACATAGGCTGTACTGGATGGAGCTATACATCTTGGAAAGGCCCCTTCTACCCATCTAATCTTGAAAACGCTAAATGGCTGAACTATTATTCACAGATATTTGATTATGTAGAGATTGATTCTTCGTTCTATAGAACTCCTAACGTCGTTATGGTTAAAAATTGGTTCAAGCGTACTCCAGAAAATTTCAGATTTACTGCTAAATTTCCAAAAGTCATAACCCATGATAAAAGACTGAAGAATGTCGATAGAGAATTGGAGCTTTTCTTTCAAGTAATTGATCCTTTAAAAAGTAAGACTTTGGCTTTACTTATTCAGTTACCACCTTCATTAACGATATCCCAAGGTCTTGAAGGACTGAGGCAATTATTACCAACCTTAGATAACACTGGATTCAGGTATGCAGTAGAAGTTAGACACAATTCATGGTTTCAAGATCTAGCATACAACTTCTTTACTGATAATAACATTTGTATGGTTTGGAGTCAGCTTGCAAACATACGAACGCCTCCTATAGCAACTACAGATTTTCTATACATAAGGTTCATTGGCGATAGAAGTATACAAGAAAGGGATTTCGGTAGTATACAGAAAGATAGGATTTCTGAAATGCGAAAATGGGCACGTAATCTTAAAGCAGTACCAAAGCGAGAAACAGGAGCAGAGGAAGAAGGAAAAGCGATAATGGGGAGAGGAAAAAAAAATAATATTAATCTTGCAATCGTAGCGGCAAATAATCACTATGCTGGATTTGGACCTGCAACTGCAAATTTATTTCGTGGTGTGGTTGGTTTGCCTCAAGCGAATTGGGGAGAAAATAAACTAAACCTAATTCGAGAAAGGGATTTAAAGCAAAGTACGCTTTCTGATTTTATAGATTAACAAAGAATACAATGAACAAGTAGAAGGAGGTCTTTACATCTTTTAATTAAAGAAAATAATTCTGTGTATGGTCCTTCCTATCATTCTCTGAGAACAAGATAGCTATCAGCTCCCTGAACTGGAGCGCATTAATAATAGCTTTTCTACAGTAACGATTGTTAAAATATACACTAAAGAACTTTTTGTCTTATTTTTAATTCGATATTTTTTCAACTAGGATAAAGTGATGTCGAACGGAAGCGTATTAGCTCATTTTGATATCTTTTAGTATCTGATAGGTCTTTATTTCTCCATCATTTATCGAATTCTTTATTGTAGGTAATGAAAAATCTGCATTCTTGTAAAGGGATGGAATAAGCTCTGTCCTAGTTATATGATGTAGACCCTTAACTTCAGCTCCATGTTATTCTGATACTTTTTTATATATTGCCCGGATCTTTTCAAACCTCGCTTTATCTTCTTTTTCTTCTGAATCGGTAGATATAAGCACCATCCTCATCGCGACTTTTTCAAACTGTAACCGACGATCATTTGACAAATCTATTTTTGGATATTATTATTAATATTATAACCGTCAGCACGACATCTAGCTGCTACTACTAATGTCTAGCAGAATTCTCCCATCCCTTCCTTAGCATATAGTGCTTGTAAGGCTTCTTTAGTTTCATCAAGCGTGAACTTTTTCCACACCCTAGTCTTTAATTCTTTAGACATATCTATGACTTCTATGATCTCTCTTCGAGTGCCACCAGTAGAACCTATTAATATTACTTGCTTAGAATAATGTGATTGGATATTTAATTTAACATCTGCACCTGTTAGACCTCCAAAAGTTACCCATATTCCATTAAGGCTAACAGATGCAAAACTATTCTCCCATGTTTGTACCCCTAGAGAATTTAAAACAATATCTGCCATTTTGCCTTGAGTTAATTCATTAACTTTCTCTACTACTCTATCATATTCACTTATAATATAACCGGCTCCAAAATCTTTTATCCAATTATCTTTAGAGACTGCAATAACTTTTGCTCCCATTTTCTTTCCAAACTGTGTAGCCATCATCCCTGTATTTCCCGATACACCAAAGATTACCAAGGATTCATTCACTTTTAACGCAGCTTCTTTTAATGCATGATATGGTGTCAAAGTGGTTACAGGTAGACTGGCCGCTAACTCCCATTGCATTTCGTCCGGTATCTTAAAGACATTTTTCTCCGGAACAGCCATGTATTCTGCAAAGCCTCCATTGGTAGCAACACCTATCAGTCCTCCGTTTCTACATAACATATCATTTCCACTCAGACATATATCACATATTCCATCAAACACCTTGTTATGCATAATCACTCTTTCACATCTCTTTAGGCTCGTCACATGCCGTCCAGCTTCTTCTACCACACCGCTTGTCCCCGCTCCCGGTATATGCGGTACTGGTTTAATTGGCAGTGTACCTGACACCACAATGTGATCTATTGGATTTACACCTGCAGCTTTAACTCTTATCAACACATCGTGATCTGTTATTTTCGGTTCTTCTACATCATGCTTTATCTTTAAATTCTCTAAACCGGGTTTTTCACAAATGGCTGCCTTCATCTATCTATTATGAAGTATATTTTATTTAACATCTTCTGTAGTAGATTTAATTATTTCTGAATACTTGTGATTTAATTCATTAATTCTTGTTTTGCATAGAACTGTTTATCGTTTGCCTATGCTACTGCCAAAAAAGATATGTACTGGCATAATCATCTAAAACCTCGAGAAACTAGCTGTTAAACAGGAAAGAAGGAAGAGACAGAAGCAACTCTGGCTTTTCTAATATGTTCTAAAATTAAATCGTGTCTGCTGTTTTGCCAATTTATCGATGACCAACTTCATGAAAACTTACAGTTTACAGACCATATTCATTTAACCATTTAACCATCACAAGACATTTTAAGTGACAACTCCAAATGCAAACTTCAAGCAACTGTCTTTTAAAGCCTGACCTTCCTCTTGTTATAAAAGTAGGTGTTGATACTGCTGCTCGTCGCTTTTTCCTACCAACTGCCGAAGGTCGAAAGATTTTATTAGTATGTTGGTTTATTCATGATACCGAGGTACTTGATAGACAAGAAAGCGTGTGAGCATGCTAGGAATGTTGATAAAAATTTTGCACCCAAGACATCTGGCTGTGAAGAATGTGAAAAAGAAGGAACAGAGTGGGTCGCACTAAGAATGTGTCTCAGTTGCGGTCACGTCGGATGCTGTGACTCATCTGTTGGTCTGCATGCAACTAAACACTTTCAGAATTCAAGCCACCCGGTGATGATAGCGCTTCCAAATAAATCGTGGAAATGGTGCTACGTCGATAAGAATTACACCCGTTAAGAAGGAATCCAATTCAATCTGGATACCATACTCTGGCTATCTTGTTGAAGCACTTCCTTTAGAACGCATTTCAAAACAATCGTCGGTTATGAAGCTAGTAAGAAAGTTGTAGGAGATGCTAAGCATATTTGTGTCCTAGTTGCAAGGTTGTCCATGTTCGATGGCAGTTTAATTTAAACGACTATAACGATTCAATAGATTTTATGAATTCATGGGTATGGATATCCTTTGCCTTGATCTCATCTGCCTTAATGTCAGAAGGAGTATTTTCCTTAGTATTGACCATCATTTCAGTATCAACCGTTATCCCTTAATCAAGTATTATCTGCGTCAATATGACAAGTACGAATGATATAACCACTAAAGCCACAGCGTTGCTGGACATAGGATTGTATATTTGGATATGTTATTAAACATTTTTTAAAGGCTTTCAGGACGTCCTATATGGAAGGCCTCAGTACATCTGCATCATATATTCTAGTATTTCTAGCAGGGGTGCTAAACGCTCTCCCCATTTATTATCGATCTGGCCGTTTGAAAGATATTAATCCACATTTGCCATGTTAATGTACCGGTGTTAGTATTTCTTCTACTTGGATGATATGAAACTATCAAAGTCTTACCATCAAAGACAGGATAGATCTTATTATGACCAAACATCAATCCTCTAACGTTGCAAACACTGCGATATGCATCAAAAGCAATCTTTCCAAGGGTCAAGATAACCTTGGTTGTCTTCTCGAGTATTTTTGTTTCTGCCAGGAGATATTGAGAACAGTTGGATATTTCAGATGGATCTGGTTTATTTAATGGCGGGACACATCGTACTGCTGCAGTCAGATAGGCATCCTTTAAAATTAATCCATCGTCTCTTGATACACTTGTAGGTTTATTTGCAAATCCTGTTTCAAATAAAGCTCTTATAAGCCAATCACCAGAGCTATCCCCTGTAAATACTCTCCCCGTCCTATTCCCCCCATGAGCAGCTGGAGCCAATCCAATAACCAATAATTTAGCTTTAGGATCCCCAAAAGTTGGAACAGGTCTTGCCCAATAAACTTGATTCATAAACTTCTTCGTTTTAGTTTTTCTCACTTCTCGAATGTATTTTGATAAACGTGGACATAATTTACAATGTACAACCGTTTCATTTAATTTATGCAACAATAAATCTTCTTCAACTAACTTACCCTTTGACAATGCCAGATATTGTATATCTAAATGCTGTATATTAATTGCGTTTGTTAGCAAATATGTGTCTTGGGATACCACGAGTATCCCAGTATGGAGAATAGATATTTACCTGTATGATCTACGGTTAATATAGATACTACCTTGACAAATAATCCAGTTGCAGTCTTTGATTCAGGAGTCGGTTCATTATCAATAATTAAAGAATTAAAAAAAGAGATCCCACATGAGGACTTGCTTTACTTTGCAGATAGACTTCATTTTCCGTACGGAAATAAATCTCATCAGCAGTTGTACGAGATTATTCTAGCGTCGATAAAATTTTTAGAGAACTACAAACCCAAGGTAATTGTACTAGCATCTATGACCCCCTCTGTCCAAATATTACAGAAAGTCAGAACACGAGTCAATACCCCAATAATCGGTGTAATGCCCCCTTTAAGAGGAACAGCAAGGTTATCAAAGACAAAACACATAGGCATTATGGCAACCGAAGGAACCGTGTCCAGTCAGGAGCTTGCTGCGCTGATACGAAAAGAAATAGCTCAAGATGTACATGTAACCAAGTTCAATGCTTCACCAATAATAGAGCTGATAGAAAATGGTATTTACATCATTAATGAAAGAAAAACATTTGATACTATATCACACGTACTAATGGGAAAGCTAGAAAAGGAAGATATAGATGTAATAATTCTATGCAGCACTCATCTTTCATTGGTACGCAATTATTTTGGTTCTCTATTTCCACTCGTAAAATTTATAGATCCCTCCAATATTGTAGCCAAAGACGTTAAAAAATTCCTTCGTCATAATAGAATGCTTAAGAGGAGCGGAATAGGTCGGTTGCAGGTAATCGCTTCAGGAGGAAAAGATCAATTTGAACAAACTATCCATTTGATGGGTATCAGAGAACCTATTAAAAGAGTGAATCCGTGAAATCTTCTCATAAAAACTGAATACACAGATTTGCTACAAAAAAAAGTTGGTACTGTTTATCGCTTTAGTTGGGTACTTTACTGGGCTTCTTACTACGTATAAGACTCATAGAATAGTTGTAATATCCTTTAGCGGTATTATGGCTGCAAGCGGCTTTGTCTTATGTTTGATATGGTGGTATGCTACACACACTCAAAAGTTGGTAGTTCAAGATATGGGCAACCAGTTGATTAGGTATTTTCTTGTGAGGACGTTTGTACCTCCACTAATCTTCCTTACTTCAATTGGAATTTCGTTTATTAACCTCCACGCAGCTCAATATTTCTGGGATGTGATAATATCCATGAAACATATTCCAGACCTTCGTAGACTGTAGACTTATCATTATCTATTAGAAGGAGGCTTTGCAGTACGTTGATAAGATAAAAGGAGTATTGGTGCAAATTGTACCATTATTAACCACAATATATGGGGAAATGATACAGTCGACTCATAGGAGCCATAAAAAAAAGTAACGAAAAACAAAAAATAGGAATGAAACGCAATTCTCATGACGTCGGCTTTGTTCTTAATTAGTTGTTTAAGATATTGCCTGTGTTTGCTTATTTTTATAATATTTTTGCTGGAGCACCATATGACTCCTATTTAATGGCTTTCGGACCTTTATTTTTTTAAATTTCTTTTTCGGAGATAATAACACAAACCTCCCTCGTATTTCAGCCAGCCTGAAAGTTGATTAAGGTGAAAATATGAGAATTATAATAGTTAATGATTATTGCGCCTATTTTCGAATAAATTTTATTATTAAAGGCTAAATATCAGATAGTCAAAGTGAAAGCAAGAAGCAGTCCCATGTTTGAAAATTGTGGCTCAAAAATTCAGCATATTGAGCCGTTCTGAGAATGAGATAGTGTTGCGATGTTTGGCATGTCATAGACAGTGATCAGTTTAAGACTTTTTCTTCGATTAACCGATAGTGCTTACAGTTAGGTTTAGAGTCATTAATGATAGTAGTCCTTTTTGGATTTCTGAGTATGGGTCATATGTAAAAAGGAGATCGAGCGGGTTACTAATATTACTTGCCGGATTATTTTTATATTTGATTGTGCTTAGTTATGTAAGTTTATGTAATATTATATCAACCTTTAATTCTAGTTGTCCTACCACGGCCCTTTTTTTATTTTTAAATTTTAGCGCAAAAATGTAACCCCCTTAAGTTGACGTCGGATTCAGATTTTTAGCTTCTAAAAGTACCACCACAAGTCTGCCAATAAAAGTTGTTCAAATGTTTATGTCGCAGACTTATTTTATCTAATTCATTAATAAAGGGTGTATTCATCAAATTTGTTTTAAGTTTGAACCGCTCATTATGATACGATCTCCAATGCCGACCATCATCTCTCCTTTCCAAGTAACAAAGAGGCGGAAATCCTTCTGCGTCAATAGTCTATAACTGTTGCATTGGTCAGTAAGTTAGATAGTATCTCCGGTCTGCCTATGACTGCTCCGTCAATTATATCGCTATTATTGAATCCAGCTATTCTTAGACATACTTCACAAATAATCACTTTTCCACCATCAGCAATAAAATTTGTTACATTTCTAGTTAGCAAATCAAGTCCCAAATAATGATGAGAATGTTTAACTCCTATTTGTACTCCTTCTACACTGAGCAATAATGTTACATTATGTCCTAATTTTAACTGGGTAGTAGCATCGGAGATGGCTACAGTTGCCCTCCAGGGTTCATCGCTGCTAAGATGATAAACTAATGGATTACCAATTACCTTTGCGTACGCATATGAAGCTGACAAAAATGAAGTTGTTAGGCATAAAGATAATATCACCAAAAGCTTCAACCTTCTTGTATAATTAATGGTAGACATCAACCTAAAACATTTGTTAAATTGTTTAAAACAGCTAGTAAAACAGAGTTTGGTATATGGTCAAATAATAAGTCATATACCTGTGCTTCAGGCAATATTGAAACGACTTCAGAATTCTTCATCCACCGACTTGTGTTTTGTTCTAGATGGAAATGAACCCTAGTAATGACAGATTTAAATTATTTTTCTAAAGTACATATGGGGTGGGTAATTCTTGTACAGTTCCATCCTTCCGATAACAGCGGGTAGTAGCTGAAACCAAGTGAAAACACCATGGTAACAGGCCGAAACATACCGGCAACAATTGAAAGCAGGGAAAAAGACAAAGGATCCATTAACAGGGTATGCGTAGTATGATTATAGGAGACATATCATGGCATGGGTATTCAACACGGAAGAAAAAGAACAGTACGCAATCCAACTTTACAAAGAGAATAGATCGATCAGGGATATTGCTAAACTGATGCATATGTCATTTCGTGATATAGGGATCATAATTCACAAAGTGAAGCCGAAGCAGAGAGAAAAGCAGAACACACTTATGAGCAGGAAATAGATAATAACTAACCCAAGTCGCAAGCCTTCAAATTGTTTTCAGAAGGGTAAACACCAATATTGGAACTTCCAGCTGACAAGGTACTGGCAATATATCGGGATTATTGGGGACTGAAACACATGCATATCTTCGTTCTTAAAATTATACAGAATACTAAGTGCGCGCGAGGAATGGGTGAACAAGAAATAATTAACGTGCCGAAACTCGCCAATAATAATGATTTACCATATATGCAAGTGAAACGACAGTTCGGATACCAAAATTTTTTTATGCCACCAGTGATTGGCGATAATTCCTTAGAAAATGAAATGGGTTGAGAATTGCAAGTAGCAAGTCGCGAATAAGCATTAAAATAAACAAAGTGAAGGTGTGAAGGCAGTAAAGACTGTATAGAGAATAGAACTCTTGGTATTCATGGGAACTACGACTACAAACAAGTCACAATATTAATTATGAATATGATCTTTACTTAGGCCCTGTTAAATATGCCTTCTAACTCCTCCTTTAAATTACCAAAACTCAATCCAATAGTATTTTTATTGTCATTGAGTATGAAATACCTTGACTACGAAGGTAACCTATCCAAACGATAAAAAATAGTATCAACCGTTCCGTACGCGTCCAGCTGGGATAAGATAAAACGATAGTACGCCAGGTTTCTTTCCTTGCTAGTGCCTACTTCTTACTTTAAGTATTCTTCTTTTTAGTAGAAGCAGTCTTCTTCTTACTCAATAATAATCTTATCTTCTGACTCTCCTTCTGAACTTGCGACATTTGTTTTTGTAATTGTTTAAGCTGGGAAGGCATTTGTTTGATGAATTCAGTTCGTCTCTCCACTGATTTTAG
>QHBN01000181.1 GCA_003176995.1 Candidatus Nitrosopolaris wilkensis | reverse complement strand
GTACTCAAGACCGCATCTATTGCTGTAGCTAGTATGCTCTGTCTGGTGCTAGGTAGTTCCTATGCATTCAATATCTCTGACCTACGACAAACCATAACTAACTATAACCACAACTATGGCAGTCTTAACATAATACCAATTTGTACATATGCAGCATTAATGTCAGGAAGTATTATCTTTATAACATCTTTACTGAACGATTTAGGAGATGTCGAAGGCGACAAGGTTTTCGGTCGCAGGACAATTCCAGTAGTCATAGGCATGAAAAATACTGTAATTCTGACTATACTTATTGCTGCAACTATGATTGCGATATCCTGGGTAATTTACTATAGTTTAGCAACAAATCTAGGATCGATCTTACCCATATGTGTGAGCCTTGTTGCTTCCATAGCTATTCAGAATATGTCTAAGATACTAAAACACGTACATGACAGTGAATATATTCGGAAACAACATAAAAAATCTCTGTCCTTGCATCTAATGTTGCAATCGGGACTAATTATAGGTAGTTTGGTGCTGTGGTTGCGATAAAACTCAATCACCAATCAATCATCAATCAATGACCCAACTCTTGAAAGATAGATAAGACATGATAATCCTAATCTAAAGAAGGGCGCACATAAATTGAAAGAGTTTTCGAAGACAAACCATTAAGGACGCCAAATAAAGGAACTGTAGTAAAACGTATGAAGGGATATTACAGCAGACGCGGTATCGGTTAAATCTTTGGTATAAGTAGCCAGACTCACTTTGGACTGTGAATTTGTTCCTAATAGGAAATGGTAATGCAATAACAAGATAGCTTTCATCAGGTCATATTGCGGTAATGTGACTATATTTCCTCGGTAGAGTATTCAAAGGGGACATAAGAGCAGTGAAGACGAGAGTTGCAAATTATTTGGTTTCTTCGACTAAAGTGAGACAGGACAGACTCGACTTCTCGCCTTTGTAATCCTCTTAGTCTTTATCTCGTACTGGTTGTAGAGCTTATTAATGTGACTTAGTTCTTGTTTGGTGACGAATTGGTTAGATTTTTATAATATATCTTATAAATGAAACATACCGAAGATGTGCTCTTAAAGCCTTTATGTTAATTGGATCAATAACTTGTAATGCAAAAAAATTTTAGGATCAGTATTATAGCAGGATTAGCAATTGCAATCGGCGTCATGATAGTTCCAGGTTCGAACATTGCACCAGCAGCATTACCCATCCGTCCAATGCCACCACCTGCTCTTGAAGCCGCACCTGCTACCTGATTGAGTTGACCTGCTACCTGTGAAGCGCCAGTAGATTGAACATTAACTGTTAGGGTCTGGGCCTGTAAATGGAAGAGTTGAAATATACAAAGTTCATCGGTGCAATAAAAGGAAAGCCATTATTGTCGATAGAGGCAAACCTACCGATCCTTTCAGTTGAAAGAGACTCTACCATTTTCTGGTTTGATTGAATCTTTGATCTATCTCCATAATTCATATTATCAAAAATTCCAATCTGTTTAATAAGATCTAGCCCATATATGGGTATCAGTAAAATAATTCTAACCTGCGAGAAATGTCTAAAAGATGAGGTTAGCGTGCTGAAGCCAGTCATGTTATGTACAAAATGCAATGAAAATGAATTTCCTTCGTATTAATGGTTTAGCATATTTGCAGGAATCATTTTTAGAAATAATTCTCTAGCATTTTGTGACATTAAATGATCAGGAAAGATACTGAGGGATACTCTTATGAGGTATATTTCCATGTATTCTTACTTTATACCGATCGAAATGATTGTGTTGTTATCATTGGAGGCAGGTTAGGTACAAGTACATGTGTAATTAAGGCAATAACAATACTCATGAAGACAAATAGAACTATCGCGAATAGCGCTATACCTACTGCCTTAATCCAACCTGTTTCGAACCCTCTTTTGAATACATAGATCCACGCCACAAATGCTATTATCAGTCCCAATGAAGTTATTGTTGCCGACTGATTTCCAATAACGAATGATATTAAACTTGTTGATATGATGAGAACCAAGGCATAGAGTATTGGTCCTGCAGCCGTTACCAACATTGTACGTCCGAAACTTGCACGACCCGAGGTTAATATTTAGCTGATATCCAGACAGGAATGGAAACAATTGCCCATACAATAACAAATGAGATTATAGCAATAATAATAGGAATAATAGGAGCAAGTAAAGATTCAGTCATAGTTTGAAGTATTAGACTTTGGAATACCGAACCCATTAATTTAGTAACTCCAACAGAGTAAAGATACCATTCAAGGCTTTTTAGATTTCTGATTTAAAAAGAGACCCATCCCACCTAGAGGTTTATTCACCGAACCGACTAAGCTGCAATTTGTCAGGTCATAAATCTGAAATACTTTTTATTCGAGCGTGCCGTTGATATCATAAAACTTCGTTTGGTGGATTACACTATTTTATATTTAAATATTTAACGTATTTGGACTAACACAGAGAGAATCGATATTTTACTGGGGAGAAACGATAGCAACAAAAGCGGGGGATCAGGTAAAGTTAAGATTATCATATATAGCTCATTAACATGACTTGGCGTCCTCCATTATAACTCTTATTTGAATTTAGACGTCTAGTTCCAATTAAATCTGGAAAGTCAAATATCATCCCTTTCTGCAACACTTTTTCCTTTAAATTATGAAGTACTTTGGTTTCATAGGATTTATTGGCTGCAACATTATACCATGATTTCAATGGTTCTCTAAATTGATAAATTGCATTTTTATATTCGTCAATTCCGTTTTCAATATCGAGTAACTTAAGAATTATTTTCACCCTCTCCCATATATCAGATCTTAACCTCAAAAGTGCACCAAAAACATACCGAACACCAGCATCGTGACAGCAATCTATTATTTCTTGTATATGGCTCTGAGAGTCAGTGATAAAGGGTAGAATAGGGTCAATGTTTACACCACATGAGACACCTGCATCTGCAAATTTCTTTATCACCTTAAACATAGAATACGCTGGAGGAGTACCTGGCTCCATCAAACGTCTAATCTTCTGATCACACGTAGTTATAGACCACACCAAGAAGCAATTCTCTTTGTATTCCTGATGGATCTTGAGGTCTCTTTCTATTAATGTTGATTTTGTAAAAACATAATATGGGACGTTATACTTCTGCAATACTTCGATGCACTTGTGTGTTAAACCATATTTTAATTCTGCAGGCTGATATGCATCAGTAGCGGATGATACCATTACTGGTTCAATAGTGTCAGATTTCCAAGATTTTAACTGGCTTTCTAATATTTCAGCCGCGTTACTTTTGGCATAAATTTTGTCATAGAATTCTGGAGACCACTCATAAGTTGCATAACAATACCCACATCTGTGCTGACACCCTTGATATGGATTAATCGTAAGTCCTCTGTGTCCTTTAACTATGAAAGGATGAATTATAGACTTGGAATTCTTTGTTTCAAAGACCGGCGAATGCTTGGAATACCACATATCCATAATGAAGACAGACTATTAAATACGTTCCAATAATTAAAAAGTGAAACCTGTTAGTGGGAGTGGGGGAGCCACTGCAGACCGAAATATCATTCACAGGAAATATTTGGATTGAAGAAGATTCGGTCCATTAGTCTTCTCTCCTGAGTGGGATAGTCCGTATTTTCATAATTCAAAATATTAATTAAAATCTAGTTGCTCCCCTCCCCCCTCACCTTAAGTGCTCCTTCTTATTTATTTTGGTTACAGAGCTGCTAATTGAATAAAGCATATGAATTTCATTCATGAAGCATCGAGGAGCATTTAGTAGCTAATGCGAGTTCCCTTTGATGAGTGTCCTTACTCCAATGGATGTTGCTCTTAATGTCTTCTGCGATATCTAATCTAAAGTTTCCATTTCATCTAAAAGGACATCAGCTTGAAGCAGTCGACGCATGGATTTCAAGTGGTTTGCGAGGTTCGATCATATACAGCAGTGGAACCGGTAAGACGGAAATAGCCTTCGAATGCGCAAGAAGAGCAGCAGATAGTATTTCTAATAATACAGAGCACTCAGTGTCATTTTCACCTGGCTCTTCACTCGATATCCTTTTCCTGGTCCCACGCATCGTCTTGATTACTCAAAATCTCAAAAGATTGCTGAACTATGGTATACCGCAGGAAAAAATAGGAGAATATTTTGGAGAGCGCAAAGAGATCAACGAAATAACAATCAGTACATATCAAAGTGTAATCTATAATCCTGGGCTTATCCGTAAATCCAAGATGTTAATCTTTGACGAGGTACATCTTGCAAGCGACTCAGCCAGAGTGCTTAGTAAGATATTCGATATAGCTGTAGAGGACCCCAAAAAGGCTCTCTTGGGTCTGACTGCAACAATAAATGAAAAGCATTCCAAATACAATACCATTATCACAGTTTTGCCTATTGTTAAAAAATACATGTTAAAAGAGGCTGTAAAGGAAGGCAGACTGACAAAACCAGTTGTTATCCCTCTAAAGGTAAAGCTCACAGAAAAAGAACAGGATCTTTATGATACTTGCTCCACAAAAATTAAGAATATTTCCAACCGTTTTAAGAAATATGATGCCACTTCAATGTCTTTGCTCCTAAAAAAAGGTGGGTTTGTTGGGGGATTAGCAAGAGCATGGTTTCTAAACGTAAGAAAGAGAAGGGTCTTGTTGAGTTGCGCGGAAGATAAAATATCCGCAGTAGTAAATTTAATTGCAAAAAAACATCCAAAGCAACGTGTTATGGTGTTTAGTGAAACACTTGACTCCATTAACAAGTTAAAAACTACGTTAGAGGTAGAAGGAATAAGATCGATGCTAATAGACAGTACTACTAATTCCACGGATAGACAGAAAATCCTTTCCTCGTGGGTAAGGATTTCTATGCTTTGTTATCAGTTCATACTCTTGAAATAGGCTACGATGTTCCTGAAGTTGGAATAGAGATAATTTTAGCAACTACTTCGAATATGAATCAGGTGATACAAAGAATAGGAAGAGTTGTGAGAATATATCAAGGAAAGCGTAGGGCATTGATCTATGTGGTATATGTTTCAGAAACCAGAGATGATAGAATCTTGGAAATATTTAGGAAAGCCATAGAACTTGGTGGGAGAACAGTGGTTAGTGAAGAAGCAATAGATGAGGATGGAGGAGTACAAACCAAAGAGAGTGAAGAGATGCGTATTAGGGAAGCTTATAATATACTAGAAATAAATTCACATGAACCAATAATTGTAGAAACTAATCATGAGCAGAAATTATTCCAAGTTAGAAGTCGTAAAGAAAAAGACAAATTCTATGAAGTAAACGCACAAGCGAAAACATGTTCCTGTCCTGACTTTAACTTTAGAACTTAATGCAAACATATCACAACAACTGAAATATTAAATTCATCATCTTTTCCTCTATCCTCTAGAACTAAATCGTAGCATAAAGGATGCTGTGACAATATCTTTTGGTGTTATAGGAAACCTCACAATGCAATATAGGGATAAAAGTGTAAATCATCCTGCTTCTAGTGACATAAACTCGCTTATCGTAACGGATTATGGTCGTGCACTAAACGAGCATATGGATGTTGAAATCCTATAGAATGAACCTAATCTAAGACGGTTTACAAATTACACATATTATTTATTACCATTAAATCTTATCTGAGTTTCATAGAAACTATTTCGAATGTCTTCAGACTTGAATAGGCTTGGCAGTGTAAGACGATGCGGATATACAGATGAACTACCGAAAACATTTGATCAAATATCTTTCTGTTTGACATATCTAAAGAATTTCGAAATGATTTCCATTCTTTTTCTTCTATGACACTGGCTATTCGAAATGAAGGAATGATCCTACCCATAAACAAGAATCTCCTGGGAATTGTTAACGAGTCATTATTATAATAACAGTACTAATCTAACTAATCATCTGTTGTTGTTGTATTGCTACTGCTATTATCAGTTCAATACGCTCACGATGTGACATGAACATGCGCCGAAGGTAGATTAAATGATGAGCGATGAGGTGCTACTGTAGCACCTTACCTTTAAGGAGAACTTTGAAAAATCAACAACCTTCGCAATAAGCGTACAAGAAGGCAGGAATATGAACTGCTACAGCGGCACCTAAGTCTGGTTGCATGCTTGCTTAGTCTGTTTAGTGTCTATCCCTACGGTCATAGCTTCGTAGATCTTTCATCAGTTTTAGGATCCTATTCTTCGGTAACGTGACAGAAGGCTATTTCTATCTAATCGAAATTGACATTTAATATAATTTAACAAAATCACGGCATAACAGCAGGAACTGCTCTATTATTGTCAAGCTAGTAAATAGCAAAAGCACGGGTCCCATTGTAGCACCACGGATAGCTTGTAGCACAATAGATA
>QHBN01000180.1 GCA_003176995.1 Candidatus Nitrosopolaris wilkensis | reverse complement strand
GCTCTTTTTGTTCTTGTTGTCGTGGCTATTCATGTTTGGGCCACATGGATTTCACTCAAAAACCCAAGATTTGTCCAAAATAAGCTTGGTGCTGTCATAAGAGCTAGTAAGACATTCTTTGTTTAGTAGGGTTATATCAAGACAGCAATATTCAAAATCAGATGTTACCCCTTTCTTTAGAGCAAATGGTTATCCTCCAGAAACCAAAGAGTACAAAGATCTTTTAGAGAATAAGTTCGTTAATTGGAGACTGAAAGCTCATGGATTGGTTGAAAAACCTTTTGAACTTTCACTTGCAGATCTACATGCAATGAAAAAAGAGATACAAATTACTGAACATTCCTGTATCCAAGGATGGACTGCCATAGGAGAATGGGGAGGCGTACCGATGAGTCATATTATATCTCTTTGTAGGCCTCTTTCCCAAGCTCGCTACGTAGTGTTTTATTCTCTTCAATATTCTGAGGGAGCACAGTTCTATGAGGCAATATATATGGAACTTGCAAAGCATCCTCAAACGATACTTGCCTATGAAATGAATGGTGAACCATTAATTGTCCCTCATGGAGCTCCATTACGTTTGAGAATTGAAACGCAGCTTGGGTACAAAATGGTAAAATGGCTCAAGTCAATTGAATTTGTGTCCGATTACGAGAACATAGGTATGGGACTAGGTGGTCATCGTGAAGATCATATGTATTATGTATGGGTGCTGGGATATAGGGCTTTTAAAAATAGAGATGATTCGCATTTAAGATTCTGTACTTTTGATACTGCTACTACTGTGCTCATCAACTTTGTCAAGCCCACTTTGGATCTCAGACCTTTTTATCATAGCTACATCTGGCTTGAAGAATAGATCTGACGTCCAATCGCCCATAACTTTTATCTTCTTCTTTGAAGTTGGAAGATTAGCTAAATAATACGTACGCCACATCCACCATGCCAGAAATCCATGTAACTTAATTCTACCAAATAATATAGCGACACCTGTTCTTTTCCCGATCTCCGCCATCATCCCCTTTGTTTTATAATCGAATTTAGTCTTCTTGCTAGTCTTATTTTCTCTTCCATTCTTAACAGAAGAAATTATGTTCTTTGCTGCTACTTTACCCTGTCTTATAGCGTGTTGTGCTGTCGGAGGATAGGATTTTCCTGTATGAGGGTCTGTTATAGATGCACAATCACCAAGAGCATAAACAACATCTTCATATCCTGACACCTCTAAATAGTTGTTAGATATTATTCTGTGTCCTTTATCATGTTCGCATGGGAGATTTGCAATTAGTTTGCTTGGAGTTACACCTGCAGTCCAAATTAGAGTATGGCAAGGTATTACAGTACCATTATCTAGTTTTGCACTATTTGCAGTTGATCCATTAACGTGAGTATTCATTATAAATTCTACACCACTAGTTTTTAGTTTTTCTAGTGCAAATTTGCCTAGTTTTTCATCTATTTGTTCGAGAAGCTTATCACTAGTATTGACAAGTATTATTCTTACTTCTGTCATGTAGATATTTTTATAATAATCTTTTATTGATTCTCGTACAAAATCATTAATCGCTCCTACCGTTTCAACACCATTAAATCCTCCACCAACTACTAGAAAAGTTAAAAGACTCTTTCGTAATTCTTTATTATCTTCTTCAAGTATTGCTTGTTCAAGTATATTTATAATATGATTTCTCAGAATAATGGCATCATTAATATCCTTCATAGTAAAGGAGTATTTTTCAATATCAGACATCTTAAAGAAATTATTTTCACTTCCTAACGCAATAACAAGGTAATCGTATTTCAGTGTATGTTCACGCCAGTCACTTGGTTGAGACTGTCTGCCAATAGCATGCGTTATATCAATCTGTCTATTACCTAAATCTATTGATTCTACATTTGCTTCGTAAAAATTAGCGTGTTTGCAAAATGATCTAACCTGTGTTACTATATGTCTTGTTTCAATCATGCCAGATGCTACTTCAGGAAGCATTGGAGTAAAGAGAATAAAGTTATCTTTACTTACTAAAGTAATTTCAACGCTGCTATCATTGTTAAACTCTTTCTGAAGGTTTTTTAAAACTTCGATTCCTGCAAAACCACTACCCAAAATTACTATATGTTTAGAAGAAAGCTGAGGGTTAGACTTTTCTATATCGACTCCCGACATATGACTAGATACTTCGCTCCTGTTCTGTTGTTTGCTTTGTCAATATTATTATTATTTAGTACCTGTTACTCTACATGGTGTTGGTGAACAAGCTGGTCATAGAACCTAACTGACTTGATATTGACAAACTCTAGCATACCATATCTTGATAATTCTCTACCAAAGCCACTTTTCTTGACACCTCCAAATGGAACTCTAGGATCAGAAGCTACTGTATTATTTACAGATACTACTCCAGACTGCACCATTCTTGAGAATTTCTCTGCTTTATCAAGATCTTCAGTCCAGATGCTTGCTCCCAGACCGTATTGTGTATCATTTGCAAGCTTTATAGCCTGCATGTCATCCTCGGCAACCATGATAGGTGCAACAGGACCAAAGACTTCTTCCTGTGCTACACGCATTTTTGGAGAAACATTTTTGAGAACGGTTGGCTTGTAAAAATAACCCTTACTTTTTATTCGTTCACCTCCCGCAAGTAATTCAGCACCTTCTTTAATCACATCCTTGACAATTGAATCGATCTTGTTCAAACCATCTGCGTTGACAAGAGGACCCATATCTGTTTCATCTGACATAGGATCACCAACTTTTAGTTTCTCAACCTTTTGGGCAAACTTTTCAATAAATTCATTCGCTATTTTTTTAACTATGATAAATCGTTTTGATGCAATACAACTCTGACCGCAATTAATGAATCTACCTTTGACTGCACCGTTTGATGCTTTTGCAATATCCGCGTCATCACATACTATGAATGGATCGCTTCCACCTAATTCAAGTACACATTTCTTTATCTGGGATGTTGCTCTTTGCGCCACTTTAGCGCCGGCTGATACACTTCCTGTAAATGTTACAGCGTTAACATCAGAATCGATAAGTGTTTCTGCAATACTTGAGTCGCCTATTAATGTTTGAAAAACTCCTGTTGGTGCTCCAATCTTGTTAAAACATTTCTCAATTTCAATTCCACATTGCATAGTAGCGCTTGCTGGTTTCAATACTATTGTGTTCCCGACCATCAATGAAGGAGCTGCAAATCTTAATGCTTGCCAGTAAGGAAAATTCCATGGCATTATGCTTCCTATCACTCCTAATGGTTCAAATGCTACGAAAGTTTTCCGAGCATCGGATGAAGACTCAACCCGCTTAGTATGTTTTGTCGTATAGCCTTAAGGTATTCCTGATCCTTCCTTTTCTGTAGAACGAAATCTCTTCATTTCACCGACAGGAGCTCCCAATATTTTAGATATTATTCGAGCCTGGTAGGATCCTCTTTTCTTGATGTATAGCTATTGCCCCAACAATGATAATCCGAAACCAATTCCAAACGAAGAGATTTGAGAAGCCATTTCGGGCGATTTTGACAGGCATAAGGAAAAATCACCCCATTCTCGTGGTTCGATGGCAAAGCCGAAGAGGCGGCAAATTTCTATACCTCTCTTAAAAATTCAAAGGTCGTGAGTATTACTCGCTATGGAGAAGAAGTCCCTGGAATGAAGGGAAAAGTATTGTCCGCAATACTCCAACTCGATGGACAAGAATATATGGCGATAGATGGTGGTCCACAATTCACTTTCACGGAAGCCATATCTTTCTTCGGGAACTTTGAGACGCAGGAAGAAGTAGATGAGTTGTGGAAAAAGCTTTCTGAAGGCGGAGAAAAAGGAAGCTGCGGCTGGCTTAAAGACAAATATGGTGCATCATGGCAAATTATTCCTACTGCTCTAGGCGAGCTGATGCAAGACAAAGATGCTGAGAAATCAAAAAAGTCTTGGAAGCAATGCTTAAAATGGATAAAATTGACATAAAAACTTTAAAGCAAGCGGATGGCAGATAATAATACATAAGCTCAAATTCATCGTAAGATACAAAAACTGAATCCCGCACTCAATCATCTCTCTAGTAGGATGTATCATTCCTTGGGAGTTTCTAGTATTTTTCCGTTTTTTCTTATGATATCACGATTTGAGCGCTTCGCTGGCGCGTCTGCATCAATATTTCTGCCATGGTTTGGCATGTTTTTGAAGATGACAATTTTCGGAACAAAAGTAGTCGTCACACATATAACAAAAAATCGGATAATCTTGAGTCTTCTTACCGCAAGTAGCGCAGGTTGAAGACATATCCATTAGTTATTATTAGCATTTGATACAAATAATAAAAGGTTACGGAAAATATTACTTGCTTTGTTTTGCTCATATACCGGTCTGTTTGTTGGCTTTGTCTGCATGGCTCAATATTCTGACCTGTAGGCGTACTTGATTATTTGCGAAAATAGCAATAATAATCGAAATATATACATTGGACTGAAGGGTAAGGCCATTTACTTACCTAAAGCGGTTAGACCGACGACCTTCTTGATGGATATTCCGCTCCTCAGTCAATTATATTAATTGTTAAGGTCATTAATATGATTTCCCTCGATGTACTATGGGTACTTTTTTAACCAATAAAGTATTAGAGGGAACAGATTAACAAGATGTAGTATTATCAAAGACGATAATAATATTAAAAGAGAAATGATGCTTCAAGTTCTAAGGAAGACTATTGTCCTGAATGGAGAGAAGCTCAAAGTTGCAGCGTTTATCACACTTTCTGCTGTACATAAATTGGAATGTGCTATGATATATGAGTGTGAATCTACTCACGGTCTAACAGATGAAAAAATTGAAGAGATCATAATGAAGGCTACGAAAAGACATGATGACGAACTAGAAAAAGTCAAACGAAAGGGAGATTTTATCTGAAATGTTAGTGAAGTTTTCTTATTCTACTAAATACTTTATCTTGTAATTATTTATTTTTAATGCCATTCTCTTTCATGTGTTGTTCTCTTGTTATTGGTTTCAAACAGTAATTTACAAAATGGCATTTTATATATGGTTTCAGTCTCACTGAATATTTTTTGCCATCCATGGTGGTAGCATAGAATGATGATTTACTCTCGGTCTTTGCACTTATGTTTTTAATTTTAGATCTGTTTTCAGATGATGTGATGGAAGTAGAAGGGAATTTTGATCTCTTTCTGAAACCGATAGCAAATTTATGAATATCAATCCATTTATTTAATATGGCCTTCCAATTATATTCATATCCCTTAAAGATTCCGTCAGATTCTGCTATCAGAGTTGCGTATCGTAGTACCTTAGGATCAGTTGTTGCAAGGTAGTGTAATTCATTTTCAAAGCTGATGGCATATTTAGTTTTAGAATGATTCGTCCAAAGTTGCAGTTTTCTAGAGGTTTTAGTAGATTGTGCTTATACACTATTTCAGGACATTATCTTAATGGTTTTCGATGGTGATAATGTCTAAACGAATCCTTGACAGACTAATTTTTTGTCATCTGAGATGATACTGTCTTTCTCGATGCCACTCTTCACGATTTTTAGTCAATCGCGTCAGGATATCAGTTACGTCAAACATATGTTCGTTATCCACGCGATAATTGAGCTTGGAAGTGCCAGACAAATTCTGGCTCAATATTACAATAATCTCCATTATTGGTACATAGAGAGCTAAAGTGTTACGTGTTGCGACATAATTTATATATAGACTCTAGTAATTCCCCATTTCTGGTGAGTATCTCTAATAATGGGTTCCCTGTCTATTGCCGACGTCATTAAGGTCATTTCCGATGACAAATCTCTGGTCCTGTTTAACACCATTGCATTGGCATCTGGAGATAGTGACATTTTAAGGACCACAGTAAAACTAACAAGAAAACAGTATTACTCAAGAATGTCTGGCTTGGTAAATGCTGGCTTGGTAACAAGAAAGAACAGAAATTATTTTGTTACTTCATTTGGCAAGATAGTTTATGATGCGCAATTGATGATTGGAAAAGCAGTAGAAAGTTACTGGAAACTTAAGGCACTAGACTCATTTGAATTATCGTCGTCTGCCAGACCGCAATTACCTGCTGAAGAATACAATAGAGTTATTGATACCTTGATGGACGGCAATGATGAAATCAAAGGTATTCTCCATAGATACAATAACAAGAACGATATTACCGTTCCTCAAAAAGAGAAAGTCTACACTCAGCAGTTGATATCAAGTAGGATATCATATGAATAAGAACAATACGATGTCGCTTTGCGTTGGATACCGTGATCTTGCAGACTTAGAGATTATTCCAAAAATTAAGAAAAGGATACGAAAGCAATCAGAAGGTTTGAAATTGTGGAGTGAATGGTAGCCCCATGCACTCACTATGGTCATGTTATTTATCCAAAGTAAAAAAGAGAGAATAGATGATAAATAAAAACAATGACAAAAACAAAGTGAGAACAGACAAACGGTTCTCAGTCGTCATATTTACCTGCTTCGCCTTGTTTATTGGAGCAGTTGTACTAGCCATTGGTTCGACAGCGACAATGAGTGTTTATGCGGTAACTACACAAACCTTACCAACTTGCGTTGACCCGACAGGCCATAACCTGCCATGTATTATGGTCATATCGACGCTACCGCCCCCTCCGAACCCGCTGCAATGTCAGGAAACTTCAGGTCAGATCCTAGCATGTTCTTACGCCACGCAGTATTTGAGTAATGGCGAACAAGTTGTGGTTATCACCTTGTATGTGCCAGCCAATTTTGTATTTAGCAGTCCAGATGTGATAAAGGTCATAGTGCATGAGACGACAACAACCAGCACAACTGGTGGAGGCACCGGTGGTAGCAAGACCTTACCTCACCAATTATCGGTTGCTATTGCAGTTGCTAAGAATCCAATTATTCGGGGAAATATTCAGACTATTATCGTAGGAGTATCAGATGACACAGACAAAAGCAAGAAGATTGGGGGTGCTGACGTTAACGGTGAGGTGACCTATGTAACAGGACATCAAGAACCTCTCACAGGTGTTACCAATAGCCAGGGCATATATTCACACCACTGGAGAATAGGTGGAAATGCTACGCCTGGGAAATTTAAGATAGACGCACAAGCATCCGCAGGTGGTAAGTCGGGATCTGCAAAGACAGCATTTACCGTAATACCAAAAACAAATACGACAATATCGCCGATTAACATGACAAAAGGCAATATGACAGTTGCAGCATCAGGAGGAAAAGGAACAGGACCAACCTGCATTAACAACTGCACTACAGGAACTCTAACGCCAGTAGATTGTAAGATGAACCCTAACGATCCATCATGCGTAAAATCATTTGCTCCACCGCCTGCTACAACAACAAAAACATGTCCTGGCGGATCGACACCTGATTCAAGCGGTAACTGTCCAACTACTAAATCACCGACAATATCAAGTCCAAATACATCTAGTCCACCGACAACAAATAACAATCCAACACCTCCATCGACAAATAACCTACCGCCAAGTGGGGGAAGTAGCAACAGTAATAGCGGTGGAGGAGGCAATGGCAACAACAATAATGGCGGTGGAGGCGGTTCTAGTAGCTCTGGTACGTCATCACCATCACACTAGCAGCGGTAGTCATCATAGTGGTTCTAGCGGCAAAAATGGCTCTCCTCCAAAGCCCACCACGGTAATCAATAAGTAAAGAACCTTCACTGGGAAAAAGCAATGCTTTTTTTGCTTCGATACTGGAGAATTTGAATAACGGAAAAGCTAAAACATTCTCTGCTCATAACCCAAGTCAACAGTCAGAACCTGGCAATGTGATGGTATTAGACAACCATGGTATTTTAGCACCCAGCAATCAGGCATACGATAAGCGAGTTGCCGGCGCTTCCAAAATCATATTGATTATGACTTTATGATTGAAAAGGGACTGACTAATAATAGATTATGATTTGTATGAAGTAAGCTTGAGCATGATTAATCTAATAAAGATGCGTAGCTTACTTAATGGAGATATTTGAGTCAGTTGCATGGGTCGCCTCAGGGTTTGTACCAACACTAGTTTTGCTGGAAGTCTATGGGAGATTGGGTAGAAGAAAGGTTACAGGTAAAAGAAGAGTAGAAGAAGCTGTAATATCATTAGCGGCTACCAAGGTAGAGACATGATGTGTCCTTGGGAGATTATTTCAACGCCAGGGGCCTAACATCAATAGATGCCGTCTTAAGCCATATCTCAACTATTTGTAGGAATCGCACTGTTTTCGATAATACGGCAGTAGTTGTACTCGAGAGAATAGTGGCATATGCCAGCTTTGCTGCTCCAGTCTATGGTTCTACTGATTATATTACTCCTGAAGCTGAGACACCAAACAAAATTTAATCTAGGAGACAAGTTGATAAAATGAGCCACAGACAAGAATCAGTTAATGGTTATGAATCGAAGGAGGAATGGTCCACTGTACAGCATGTCGAGAGTTACTTGAATATAGCGAATGATATTCCTCATCGCAGTAAGGTGAGGCGCGAAGTGAATCGATGAAATTAGGTGTAAAAATTTCTAGTATTATATTTGACAGAAAAGTATCTGTTGCTATTGGAGCACTTGTAATTTTCCTTGTAAGCATTGATTTGCTAATGAGCCGTCAAATTTTGCCTTACACTAACGAAACGGAATCCGTCATGTTTATCTTGACTATAATCATCGGATATGGCATCGGATCTTGGATGCTTTTGGGATTTACTAAAAGAGTAAGTAAAGAGATTAGAGCCAAATCTAGTTTTGTCAATTCAATGCATTGGACAGTAACGATAATTCAGTTTTCCTTATTCGCAATACTATCATTCATACTTTTCAGTGATACGACCGGATTTTTGTCACCTTCAGTTTTCGCAGTTAGCTCGGTAGCAGCATGCGTCGTTTTGGGAATAATCTCTTTCAAATTCTTTTCATGGTACAAATTAAGCAATAATAAAAATCTGACCGTCTTGCTGTATGGACTTGCAGCTGTAACACTTGCTATCTCAATAGCAGAAGACGTCGGTACTAAATTATTAATGATACAAGTGATTCAAGAAAAATCACTACCAGGAGCAGTTACTCAATCAATTTTTGTGTATAAACCCTCTAAGAAATATAATGCTGATATAGAATACAAAGTGGTAAACCCACATACCACTACACTCTATCTATTACCAAATTCAAACCTGGCGGTTTACAACTACCTAAATTCCATTGTACTTCCTATAGCATTCCTATTTAGATGGTTCGGTTCCATCGCCCTTTTGCGGAGCTTTTATCAGAGAATAGGCAAGCTGCCTATCTCATTCTGGATCGTCCTTTCCCTTCCTTTAATACTGTATATGGTTGGAAAAATCCCTGGCTTCACTTCAGGTGAATCAATGACAGGAATAGCTGAGCCATATCGATATATCTTTAGAATTCTATACAGAGGTGGCACTATAGCAGGAAATATTCTTTTTGGTCTAGCCTTTTTTATAGTAGCAAGAGGTGTAGTCTCACTAAAAGTAAAAGATTATCTCACTATCACTGCAATAGGGTTTACAATGGTTGGTATTTCACTTTCTACTTCTGCTCTACAACAAACGTACGGAATTGCTGCTCATTCGTTAGTGCTATTATCTTCGTATCTGTTTAGCATCGGATTATATGTTTCGGCATTATCAGTATCGCAAGATAGTTTGTTGAGAAAATCGATTAGATCATCTACTGAAGATTTAGTATATAATATTGGATCTGCCGAGATGGAGCAGCAGATAGAGAACACAGTAAGGAAGGTTATCCGGAGTCAACAGAAAGAATTGGAAGAACAGACTGGTGGTTTTTCTCATGAAGTAACCGACAATGACGTGAAAGAGTACATGGCATTAGTAATAGAGGAAAGAAAGCGGTCAAGTATATCGGGGGTAGAAGAATCAAAGAAGACAAAACAAGAAGAACAGTTGGACTGAAGTTTGTTCAATATATCTAAGATCAATATGTTTAGATAATTTTTTTAAGTCTGCGCAGTTGATTCATGGGAAGGCATGAGTATTCTAACTGTTACATTACGCTGTTGTACTTCTATTATAGAAGCTCATGAATCGAAAATAGATTTTATGAGAAGTTCTATGGCAAATAAGATACCACGTGGTGAAGAAAAAGGAATCAGATTAATGCACAAGTAGTGTTCAATGACACAAAAGTCCTAGATACTAACGAAATAACACGAATGTTAGGATAAAGCCAGGGTATTGGTAATAATTAATAACACCTACCTCTCTGACTTAGTTATCGCTAAGTTTGAATATCAGCCCTCTAGATAGGCTATGGACTATGACTAACGGCTATTGTGCAATTTAATACGGATGAAAGCGAAAATTAGATCGGGGTTTCATCCCAAATGCAGATAACAATGAAAAAGTGTATTAATTTGTCTAAATCCAATTGTGTCCTGATTAATATTTAGGAAAAGTATTCAGAAGGAAGAGGACATCCTCACAGGTTTTCGCGATGGTGCCAATCCTTATACAATTCTTTAATATCTTCAGATTTATTCAATGGTCTTACTTCATAGTTAAATTGGGAACATACTACGGAACAAAAACTGAATTACACAAATGACTATTGGTGAATCTCAGACGAGCTCTTACTTTATCAAATTAGCCATAATTAAATTTATTAGCTAGCAAATTGAGTGGATATTACGTTGAATGTTAATGCTGATTTTCCTTTCCAGAGTAAATTTCTAAATATACAGGGGTCGAAAATCCACTATGTAGAAGAAGGTAGGGGTGAGAATCCAGTCTTATTTTTGCATGGCAACCCCACTTCTTCATACCTGTGGAGGAATATCATTCCTATCGTACCTAGTGCAGCTAGCAATAATCGTTGTATAGCATTAGATCTTATAGGATTTGGAAAATCCGACAAGCCAAACATAGACTACAATTTCCATGATCACTACAAGTACGTCAAAGAAGTCATTGATGGGCTACACCTTAGTAATAATAAGAATCTAATCATAGTAGGGCACGATTGGGGCGGAGTATTAGGATTCTGGTATGCTCTCAATCATCAAGAAAACATCAAAGGAATAGCATTCATGGAGACCTTTCCTTTCACCATTTCTATCGATGACTTTCCACCTGAATTTGAAGTTGCTTCAAGCGTTTAGGAGTCCAGGCTCTGGATATGAACTGATCCAAGTTCAGAATGTTTTTGTTGAACAGGTTCTTCCGCACGGACAAAAGGCACCATCATGAAATAGGTAAATCTCACATCGTCTACAGTATTTCTTACCACCGTCATAATGGACCTTACCAAGTAATTTAGATAAATTCCATAGAAGTTTATGAGTGACTTGATAGCATAAAACTAACCAACTTACTAAGAAATGACTACCATATTTAATTATCCCGTTACGTACAACCACTAACAGGTGAATAAATGAAAAATGGAGAATCAATGTAGCCGTGAAAACGATGATTCCTGCGGATG
>QHBN01000179.1 GCA_003176995.1 Candidatus Nitrosopolaris wilkensis | reverse complement strand
TAAAAAAGAACAAGGAAGAACTTGCCAAGACAGCAACAAAAGAAATGGGAAAGGCCATAAAAGAAGCCAGATCTGAGGTAGAGAAATGTGCGTGGGCAATGGAATATTTTGCAGATAACGGAAAGATTTTCATAACAGACGAAGTAATTAATGCAGATGCTAGAAAAACATTCGTAACATTTGAACCGTTAGGGGTAATAGGAAGTATCATGCCATGGAACTTTCCTTATTGGCAGGCATTAAGATTTGCAGCTCCTTCATTGATGGTTGGAAATACAATAGTACTAAAACCAGCAAGTGCCACGATGCAGTGTGGAATTGAAATTGAAAAGACTTTCAGCAAAGCTGGATTACCAGACGGAGTGTTTCAAACATTAGTTGGAGATTCAAGTATTGCAAATACACTTATCGATTCACCAGATGTTAACGCCGTAACATTTACAGGAAGCGTTTCAGCTGGGTCTAAAGTAGCTCAAAGGGCGACATCTCAGATAAAGAAATGCGTACTTGAACTAGGTGGAAGTGATCCCTTCATAGTATGTGAAGACGCTGATATTGAAAAGTCGTCAAACGGGGCTATCAAAGGTAGATTCATTAACTGTGGCCAGAGCTGTATTGCATCAAAACGATACATTGTAGTCAAGAAAATAGCAAACGAGTTTATTGAAAAGTTTGCCCAAAAGGCTGAAAAACTCAAAGTCGGTGATCCTATGTTAGATGATACAGATATGGGTCCCCTTGTCAACGCCGAGGGTTTGAACAAGATCGATTCAATTGTCAAGGACGCCGTTAAAGAAGGTGCTGAGGTCCTTACAGGAGGTGAACGAATAAAGAGTAAGGGTTATTTCTACAAACCAACGGTTCTCAAAAATGTTTCTCATAAAATGCGCGCAGCACAAGAAGAAGTCTTTGGCCCTGTTGCACCAGTAATGGTAGCCGATGATGATATGCAGGCTATAAAGCTTGCAAATGATTCTCAATATGGTCTTGGAGCAAGCATATGGACTGAAGATCTCCATAAAGCAGAAAAATTGTCAAGAATGGTGCAGTCTGGAGTAGTATCTGTCAATAATATAGTGGCTTCCGATCCTCGAGTACCATTTGGCGGTGTCAAGAAAAGTGGATTTGGTAGAGAGTTATCAAGATATGGAATGCTAGAGTTTGTCAATATTAAGTCCGTGAGGTTTTATGATGAGCTCGTGCATCATCATCACGTGGAGTAAATATGTAAATGCATTACATTATTTAACAAACCAGCATTAAACATTAGATGAGATTGGAGGAGAGGATGACGTTAAATTGCCTGACGAATTCGAATACAAAGCGCGTACACACCATAAAATACATTCTTATATTTTATTTTTTATTATGTTCGGTTTTTATCTTGACTCTTTAGAAACTCTAAAGTGCGCAGTTATTTCTTATTAGGATCAAGTTGAAATCAATAAATTGTATATGCGCTAAAGAAAGACATGAGCGATATTATTTCTTGGGATAAGACTTTAGGCAAGAAGGCGAAATCAAGTGATAACGAGGATGTTGGAACAGTTGAAAACACAACTCCTGACTCCATCGAGGTCAAGGATGGTTTGATAGCCAAAAAACATTATTACATTCCAAAAATTTATGTTGTAGGATTCAACGGAGATGATTTAATGATAAATTTGAAGAAAGATGAAATAAGGGATAGATTTTTAGCAGATAATCCAGTTGCCGACCTATGGCGAGCACCTAAAGATTAACCCAATTTATTTAATTTCTGTTTATAGAAGTGCACAACATTGAGCGGTATATCTAGGCAATATGAATGATTATTTCATAACACAGTTCCTAGCATAGTATTAGATTTAAGATCTATAATCGTTAAATCTTATAATAAATTCTTCTAAGTATGGTCCCCAGAATTAGTAATATTACTAATCACATCTTTGCAATAACAATGGGAGTCGCAATGGTGTTTGCAGCAACAGCAATGACTTTGCTATATAATAATCCATCGGCAGCCACAGCACAATCCGTCTAATTCGTCGGTCATCACATCTCTAGCCAATAAATCGGGATTCGGGAATGTAAAACAACTAGAAAAAGCAGCAGGAAGCAACTCAGGAATCATGGCAAATAATACAAGCATTGGTAATCCACACCCTTTTCAAAACTTTGCCAAAGAACATAAAATCAGTGGCCAAACACCCAAGAGTATAAGCGCGCTTCCTCTCCATCCACAATTACTAAAAGCGAACAACATGACCTCATCAGCAGCAGCTGGAGGTGGCAATAAAACAGGCGGCAACATGACCTCATCAGCAGCAGCTGGAGGTGGCAATAAAACAGGCGGCAAATAATAGTGCTGTGTAGAAGATAAATGGTAGCAAAAAAAGCAAATATGAGTCGGTTATGCGAATATCAATGCCACTGTTTACATGAAACAAGACAAGCGAAGTCTCACTTTTTTCTACTATTTTCTTCTGTAAAGTCCAAGAATATTCGTAAATGATGATAGTTAAGCAGTTGGATATATCTGGCAGGCTTGGTAGCCACGTCCCCTGATAAAGTGGTCAAATGTTTGAGCTCAAGCAGGTTATATGAATCAGGTTTTTATTTTTCAATACTATCGAATAGTCACCATAATGAAGCCTTCGAAATTTATTAATACTATTATTACCTTTCAACATATTGAAATAACTTATGTTACCATTTTAAATTGGTAACACGAACAAGATAAGGATCTAGATCCATAATCATTTTTATGCTTTAAGTCCAATAGACTTATAGTCAAATATACATGTCAGAGACTGAAAAAATCAAGAAAAAACCATCCTACAATAATAACCATAAACATATAGTAATTCTGGGTAGTGGCTTTGCTGGAATAGAAGTTTTAAAGAAGCTTCAGAAGAAATTCCACAATAATAAAAATATTGAAATCACATTGGTAAGTAAAGATAACTTTATTCTCTTTACACCAATGCTTCCTGAAGTAGCATCTGGCATGATTGAAATAAGACATGTAGTAACAACGGTTAGATCATTTTGCAAACAAGCTAATTTTTACGAAGCAGATGTAGAATCAATTGATCTAGGTAATAGACAGATTGTCATAACACATGCTATTGGCAGACAGTCTCAACCAACTGACTGGCGTGAACATACACTGAAATACGATTATCTCGTCATTGCATTAGGAAGTGAAAATAATTTCTTTAAGATGTCTGATATTGAAAAATACTCCTTCACTATGAAGAACATTGATGATGCTATTATTCTAAGAAATCATATTATAAACATTCTAGAACAAGCAATCCTTGAAGAAGATAACAACGAACTGAGGAAAAGTCTTTTAACCTTTGTAGTGGTTGGTGGAGGATTTAATGGTGTCGAAACTGTGGGAGCAATTAATGACTTTGTACGAGAATCAATAAAAGATTATTATAAAAATATCTATATGACAGACGTGAGAGTAATACTTGTCAATACTAGTGATAACCTTCTTGAACAAATAGATGAAAAACTAGGCAAATTTGCACTGGAGAAACTAAAAGCTAGTGGTGTAGAATTTATAATGAATACTCGCGTTAATGGAGCAACTACAAATAGTGCAAAGTTAGATAATGGTACGGTAATACCTTGTCATACTCTAATTTGGACTGCAGGTGTAACTCCAAGCAAGCTAATTGCAAATCTCCCATGCGAACATGACAAAGGACATAGAATAGTATCTAACAACTATTTAGAGGTGTCAGGATATGAAGGTTCTGTTTATGCTCTTGGGGATTGCGCATCTATAACAGACCCACATACAGGTAAATCGTACCCTCCAACAGCGCAGCATGCCATCAGACAAGGAAAGGTCGCCGCAAAGAATATAATTTCTGCAATTAAGGGAAAAGCAAAGAAGAAAACAAAATTCGATTATAAAACAAAGGGAATGATGGCGGAGATTGGCAAAAGAACAGGTGTGGCTATATTATTTGGTAGAATCAAGTTACATGGATTTCTAGCATGGTGGATGTGGCGTACATATTATTTAGCTAACCTTCCAACAGGTAAGAAGAAGTTAAAAGTTATGGGCGATTGGACCTCAGATTTGTTCTTCAAGCCTGATGTGGCCATGATAAAAAGGTCTGACATACAGAGTGGGTCTGACAATATCAACAAGCAAAGTAATAGCAGTAGTAGCAATACCAAAAGTCCAGAGTCTCAATAAGAATCGCTTGTACCTTATTTCAAATTGAGCCTCACTTATTTCAAATTATTATCAAGTCCTAAATCCCAGCACCTATACCGTAGTACATATGATCTTCCCGATGACCGCCTTGTCCCATACCAATTTTCTTGTAATCAGAGACAAATTCGATTGATTTGACCCATTTCACCATTTTAAACCCAAGTTGAGTTTCAATTCTTAGGCGTAGCGGAGCTCCATGAGGAACGGGCAAGGGCTTACCATTCATTTCATAAGCAAGTATCGTTTGATGATGCTTTGCAAGTTCCATATATATTGCCTCGTAGAATTGTGCACCATCAGTGTATTGATAAGAGTAAAATACTACATAACGTGCTTGAGGAAGAGGCCTACATAGAGATATAATATAACTCATCGGCACGCCTCCCCATTCTCCTATTGCAGTCCACCCTTGAATACAGGAGTGCTCTGTAATCTGTATCTCTTTTTTCAATGCACGGATATCTGCAAGAGAAAGTTCGAGGGACTTTTCAACCAAACCATGAACTTTCATCCTCCAATTAACGAACTTATTTTCTAAAAGATCTTTGTATTCTTTTGTATCAGGCGGGTAACCATTTGCTCTGAAAAAAGGTGTAACATCAGATTTTGAGTAAAATGGTCTTGGAACTATTCCACGGAACAAGGCACGTCTCACTATCTCTATGACAGCACCAAGTTTATTCTGAACAAGTCTTGGCTTTTTGAGTGAAATCCCCGTAGCCCAAACATGAATAGTTACGACAACAAGAACAAAAAGAGC
>QHBN01000178.1 GCA_003176995.1 Candidatus Nitrosopolaris wilkensis | reverse complement strand
ACCTATCTATGTAAGTACTACAATTAACTATCTACGAGATAAGCGATCGTCATTCTATGAATGTCTCAATATGGTATTCAATATCCCACTAGCACACTATCACAAAAGATAAATGTGCAACTCGATTCATGATCACTCTTAAAGAATTAAGTTGAAAGCCAGATCAGGGGCCGAAAATGATGACCGTCTCAAGGTCATTCGGGATGTTCACAACACAAAAAGAGATGCAGCTCAAGATCAACATACTGACAGAATGGAGGACTACTTAGAGGTCATTTATGAACTCATAAAACAGAAAGGATATGCTACGGCTGTAGACATTTCTGAATCTCTCAATGTTAGTTCTCCAAGTGTAACTAAAATGCTTCAGCGACTCGATGAAAGTAAATATCTGCAGTACGAGAAATACCGAGGAATTAATCTAACAAATGAGGGAATTTCTGTTGCTGAAAATATTCGCGAGAAACACCACTTATTAGCTGAATTTTTCAAAATGATAGGGGTTGATGAAAATACTTCTAATATTGACGCTGAAGGCATAGAGCATCACCTTCATCCTGAGACATTGAAAAAGCTTCAGCAATTTATAAAAGGCTTTAAAAAGTAATAGAGTCTTAGTGGTTCCATCCACAATTATGGGATTAAAATCTTTGATAGTTCACTGACATCCAGTAAATGATATGCGCTTATTAATAGTAGAGCCTTGAGCTCATTCTACGCTGTAGAACAAGAGCAATTGCTCAAGTAATTTTAATCCAGTCATTCACACAAAGAACATCTGCCATTATGAAAGGGCTTAGTACAGCTCTTCTCTCTACAGTTGTATAATATCCCACATCTTGTGCATTGATGTAAAGGCAAATATTCTCCCTCGGAGTGCATTGGCAGACGACCATAGTATATAGCATGGCATTCATAGTGTCAATGAATACTATTGAGGATTTTCAATATATTTTCAATTAGTTGAAAGTGAGGTACATCATTCTCCATAGAAACACGTAATAGGTACTCATCGAGTGGGAACGATGCAAGCTTTATTCTCTCTCTTACTGAAAAACTATAGATGGTTCTACCAAATTCAGAGTCAAAATCTTTACTCATCTCATTTCTGAGCGCAAATTCCAAATACAATCTCGATGAATCCTCTCTATGCTCCATCGATCGCATCCCTCTTCTCATCCCTCCGGCGACAAGTTTTCCCATACGACTTATAATACCTACAAATCGAATCTGAGGACTTAGTCCAAAAATGTCATCACACAGTTTTTCAAATTGATGATGTTGGGAACTCATAAATTATGTTCTCTACTTAGCATTTGAAAAGTACTTCTATTTGAGTGATCTCATTTTATGGAAAACTATTACCGCTCCGCACATGTTATAGGCTAAGGGAAATTTATCTTCAAATCTTGACAATTTTACTAAATCATAAAGTTTCCCCATTTTGGAAGCCAAAATAACAAGAATGGCACATTTCTTTTCCGTAAATAACACCATTCTTGCCACATTTACTGCATCCCCTTTCATAGTCTACTGTCGAATCTAAGGACTTGGCTCTCTGCATGCACTTACCGCAAATCGGCGCTTCAAGTTTGAAGCTCGAAAGAAAACCAGACCCGCACTGAAAACACTTTAGACTATACATTTGCCCCTTTGGTTTCCAACGTCTGAAAATGTTAATCATGATCCACCTTGAACACCTTGGAACCACGGTTGTAACATGAAGCCTGGTTAGGTTTTATTCCACATCTCATACAAATATTTCAATGTACCTCCATAAAATGGTACCGGACTGATATTTCTCATTTGATTCTCAGATAAGGTCAATACGGGTCTTTTCTTGTATCTCCTAAATCTCGGATCGTCATTTTAGCTTTGAACACGTACCTCGTAGCGAAGAACATAGATAGAATATCAAAATAATTCCAAGAACCTTGACACGATTTGTTAGAATAACATAGACACTTTCTTGTTAGCAAAGGAAATGAAGCTGCATGCTTCTAAGCGTCTTCTCTTATTTGGGAAAATCTTGCAAGAGTGTACGGTACAAATGCCTAAAGTAAATTATTACATTCTACTTAATAATTGATATGGATACGTACACGGTCGTTCTATCTACTTTGTTGTTACTTCACCCCTTGGCACACCGATTCAACCTTGTTTGGGAGCACTATTCTGAGGAGGCTGTGTTCCATCTAACTTATCTTCATGGGAAAGGAAGCAATAGAGGTGTGTCTCTGCGAATTATGATTATTGGAATTTGTTTGCTTGCTGCTATCACTTTTCTGCTTGACATCGGGTGAATTGGTAGACATCGAGACATCGTTTGAACCCGCATTCGTGCAATGTGTACTATTACCTTTACACTCATTATGTTGACTGATCTTTTGTTGATAGTTTTTCTTCTCGTCCATAGCGATTGATCTCTGCATATTCAATTCGTTTAAAACTGTGAATTGGAGTATCATAGAAATAGAAACTAGGCCCATGATCATGACAGCAGAGAACATCAATACTTCATTTGACGTTGTTGTTATTAGGTTTATTTGACTTGCGGATTTTTATTCCATATTTTGATCCTCATAGATTATATGAGAACTATTGTCACATTCTACTATAGATAATCTCAATACACCCGGAAAAAACAAGATATAACATCTGGCATTTCTTGTCGTTCATCAGCACAATCGCCGCCTCTATCGGAGCCATCGGACGTGGTTCACAGATTTTCATACACCTGCGCTAATAGAATCGACATCTGATTCCTTCTGTAGGTGAGGTTTCTGTTGAGAAATATTCTTCTTATTGGCGTAAATGTATACGTTATTACTGTAGTACTTTTTGCTATGGTTTCATGTTCTGTTGTAATATTCGAGAGACAGATTCGAAAATGGATATATAGACAGAAAAAATATTGACAATAGGATACGTCTTTTGATAAATAATAAACGAATAGGAATTAGGACAAGCATGCTCACATTGTTTGTAGCTGTCGCACTCATCTCCTCAGTAATCGTTATCCTCCAGACACAAAATGAATTATTAGCAAAGAAAACCAATGGAAATAAATCAAGCTCCGGTCAATCAACCTCCAATTCTACATCCTCACCGCCGTCATCTTCATCACCACCTTTATCTTCATCACCATCAGGTATTACAGGGAGCAGCAGCATTAGCAGCGGCACTTCTGATCTTAACAACGCCCCGGGTTCTGGAGATCCGACACATTGCGATCAACCAGGATATTCATCTTGTTATAGTGTAGGTTATTCCGATGGACTGAATGCTCCCGGAACTAGCTGCCCGAGTGGTCATAGTAGGGCATATTGCGATGGATATAAGGCAGGATCCATATCAGGCGGTAGCTCGTCGAGTGCCAGAAAAAAGATGAGTACCAATCAAAACTCTGGAGTAAATCTAAACCAAAACGGCCTCACCAATGGCAATATCAACTTGACCAACAGTCCGTTCAGTCGTGCAAGTAGTAAATCAACCATTAACAATAATGCTGATGTCAATTCTAATTTAGCTAACATCCCATTATCGTCATCTCACAAATCCAAATTCGACAATCCATCATCCATAAAACAAAATTCCAAGATAAACCTCAACCAAGCAGGGAAGACCAATAGCAAAATCAATGTAACAAATAGTTCAAAAAGTAGTGCGAATACTAAATCTAGTATTAGTAATAACGCCAACGTGAAATCTAATATAGTTAATCAACCATCTTCCCCATCTTCTACGACTGATTCTGGTGCATCGTTCTCACCGTCCACCGTAACTCAAAACTCCAAAACCACGGTCAATCAGGGAGCGCAAAATAATGCCAATATTAATGTGAACAATAGTCCAGGAACCCGCATAACAAATGAACAAACGATAAAACAATCAGTTAGGATAAATAATGAAGTAAACAACATAATTAAAAATAATGAAATAAACAACATAGTCAAGCAGAGTACCATTTCAGCTCCACAGGGGCCTTTAACAGACATACTAATGGTAAAGCTGGCTAAATCCTCGATGTCAAGTGGCGCGTTATTCCCACTCGCCGATGTAGCGCCGTATCGGGTGATAGGAGGTCACATAACAGCAAATCTTCCAAGTAGCTCACAGCAAAACATCGTAGTAGCCCAAATCTCAGACAACGGCCAAATTCAACATGCTGTAATATTGGATCTAAAACAAATTACCGGATCAAATCTAGACCAGAACTCACTTTATGAAACAAGTCTTGGCTCAGACATTAGCGGTACAAATCCATTTACAGGGAGTTCAGATGAGGTAAGTTCTATTACAAATCTGTTTTTATGGAACAACAACCAACAGTCAATCGTATTCGATAATGCAAACGGAGTTACTATGGATTTGATATACAAATGATGAGATCGTGTAGCGAGAAAAACCCAAGAACGTTTACCACTTTTTATCTGACGCGAGTAGCCGCACTTTCCCTGACATCTACATCTTGCGTTTTTCGTACCAATTTTTATTAAGCCCGAATAGATGGCGGTCTATACTCGCCTGCTTTCATTAAGAGATTAAATTGTTGTTCTTTCCGGTCAACGGTGGATTGCTTCAACAATATCCTGGTCCTGGTTCGTAATTGCAAGCCAACATCTTTTCGTAGGTCCAAGCAATGAACCTACGACAAGACTGATGTCGTTCCAAATATTCACATCAAAGGGATTTTTTAGATATTTTTACGCTAGTACGTCATACACAAATCTCCTTCCAAATAAGTGAATATTATCATTGGCATGTTGTGGGATTTACGTCAACCCGTTAAATAATGCTACGAAGAATACGCAAAATGTTTTAAAAATTAGACTTATTATATAACAGCTAAATAGTAAAAATTATTTTTATTTTTCCCCTGACTGTTTCATAAGTTTAAATTACTTGATTAGACTAACCAATTTTGCTGGTGAAAAAATGGGATCTAATTCAGTTTTGAAAACCTCATTTGAAGTGGATGAGGCTATAAATCATCTTCGCTCCCTTGATCTGTTTCCACATCATGACCGAGTAAAATCATGGGATACACACAAAATGATTGATATAATAAATGGAGCAGATAGAAACTCATTTATTCTCGATGTCGGATGTAACGATTCCCCTATCTTACCCATGCTTCAAAGATTAGGCTTTAAAAATCTCTACGGGTGCGACTTATTTCTAAATAGAATAACAAATCTTTCACTAATGAAAGTATTGCATTCTATTTACAGAAGAAATTATAAGCCTATAATAGAAATGTATGAAAATAAGAGGTTTGCTATCTCGATCCAAGACCTCGAAAAAACCAACTTCCAAAGCAATATGTTTGATTATATTACATCCTTATCGGTAATTGAACACGGTGTTAATACTCAAAACTACTTCAAGGAAATGAATAGAATACTAAAAAAAGGTGGGACGCTTTTGACGTCTAGCGATTATTGGCCCGATAAATTAGTCAACAAAATTATTAGCAAAGATATTCGAAAGATGTCGCCTAATAATGTTTTCAGTAAGGAAGAGATAAAGAAGAATGTGATTGATGTTGCGGAACAGAATGGTTTTACTCTTACTGAACCAATTGATTTTACACATGAAGATAAGGTAGTACATTGGAGAGCCACTACTATTGAGCGCGATTATACGTTCATCTTTTTTGCCTTAAGGAAGAATAAATCACTATACATTATCTAATCACTTAGTGTCTAAGCATTGCAATAAAAGCAGGTACCGTGACGCATCCTAATAAATCAATTATGTTATGCACACCTAATTCACCTTTGATCCGAAGGATCTTTTCAGTCTTTATCAATTCAACTAACCGATCGCTCTTATTGACCAGAATAGAACTTGTTCCATGTCTTTTGTTGAACTTTATTTAACAGAATTCCAAAATGAAAAATGAGACTAGCCTAAAAAATACGACCTGTTTGTGTTCTCTGAAATATGATCTCTCCTGTGAGTTTAAAGAGAGGTTAAAATCCGTTTGGATCGGCAGGTAAACAACTTATAGTATTTTCGAATGGTGCGGATGAGAGCGGAAGAAGACTAATATCTAAAGCACAAAGTACACAAGATACATATTTCCAATTCCATCAATTGAGGCAAATTCAATCGATTTCGTTGGTGGAGTTCGATTGACCATATAAAACCGTTAGCTTTTTTAACATGACTTCATTTTTCCATTTTGATTATTTTTTGTATATAAAGGATCCTAGTAGTCTCTCTGGTTTGCATTGTTACTAACAGGTGGGACTCTAACTCCAGGTATAATTGTAATACCTATAAGAATTGTACTTCTAAGTAATACTCGATCCATATAATAGGAGTTGCAAAGGAGCAGTATGCAAAAAAGTGAAGCCTGAGAGCTACCTAAGATGCCTTGTATACTAGATGAATTGTGAATGTAAAACTTCACGGCGGAAAAGGAAGGATTCTGAGAAAACTGACAATTTCGGCTACAGATACGTATAATTTTGCTTGTCTTTTATATGCCTCTCAATGAGGAGGGAGTGGATTCCGGTGATCTTCTTAACTTTGAAGAAATCATAAGGATAATTAAGGCTCTGTCGTCGCTGGTTAGTATAACAGGGAAAGAGATCGAGTACATCGTAGGACGCTTCTATCAATAGAAAAGTTGAAAACAC
>QHBN01000177.1 GCA_003176995.1 Candidatus Nitrosopolaris wilkensis | reverse complement strand
TCAGAAAACAGAAATTTGACAAATTGTATTGCACCTTCAGTATTTCTAACAGTATTCGGAATAGTAATATCAAATACGATTGGTTTACCAAAGTTTAAAGATCCGTTTAATTCTGTGCAACTGGCTTGCTTGTAATAACCTGCAAAAGCGGGATAACCGAGATTTATCTGTGGGGGAAGGCTGATAAATGGAAATCCTCTCTCAATAGCTTCATGTTTGTATGCTGGGATTGCATCAGCTACTCCCGTCTCCAACAAAGTTAATAATAGTTCTTCTGGACGCACTTGCTCTTGGTTTCTTTCTCCTTTTAGTACTGAGGGGCTCAAGCTAGAGTTATGGTATAGTATACCAGCAAGCTTAGTAGCTATGACAGTATAGCAGCCTTTTGGATCTAGCAATGGATCTGATCGTAAGAATTTGATTCCTGGTTTGGCAAGAACCTGATACCATGGTATGGATCCTGTCTTTACTTTTTCAAACTCTGCCGCAAAGTGACTCTTTGGACTATATGCAATAACCAACTCATCAGATGCAAAACCAAGATACCATTTTGCTAAAGAAGGTCTATTGTCAATAAGCTTGGTTATTGGCTGTTCGCCTACACTTATGAAAACATCTGGAAATCTTTGTCCATCTTTTATCATATTAGCATCCTGAATTGAGCCATGTCCTTCACCTTTATAGCCATATCCCAAATGGTTGAAAGCAGGACCTACCTTAGTCTCCATAACCGATATTAGTGAGCCGGCATATAGAACGTTTACGTCTCCTCCTGCTGATGTTATTGTTGCTTGAGCATTGACTGTTTGGTTTTCCGGTCCAAAAGAAGAATAGGACAAGAATACTAGTACGAAGCTTAGAATCATTAGTGTGGTAGTAGGAATTGCAGTTGTTCGACCTAAAACTATGATATGCTTTCTCCTCAGCGGATTCAATTGAATATATAGAAGCCTTCCCAAATTAGTTCACATGTCGTGTAGTTGGCCTTATATTACATGCAGAATTTTTTAGTTCGAGTAGTTGTAGTACTTACATAGATAGGTGACACTTTCAAATAGCCCATCCTTGTATCTGTCATGCTTACACCATAGTTGTACGTTACACACCACCGTCTAAGTAGATAAAAGATTCGAATTCTATGAAATCACAATTGTAGTGCTAATGTTATTGATCTGTTCAAACACCTTGAGTGTAAATTGTTATAATAGGAGACGAAATAAATTATGTAAAGTTTTAGATACTAAGTTAACACTATTTTTCATGCTGACTCACAACTGTTGACAAAAGCAGTTGTTATGTCGTGACACCACAAGTAGCTAAAATCTAGACACTGGCCCCTTCCTCTTCCCTGAGATTAAGAAGGCCAGGTGTAGGTTTACTTTCATCGTCCTTAATAATCGTTCTGCTTAGCTATTCACCTATATGTGAATCTGTTACACCTAATAGATGGTGTTTATACAATTCCTTTGGTTTTGTATTCCTCTCATGCTCTGTATTTTAGAAGAATTTGATTTAGTAACCTTCGACATGCCTATGTCTAATTATCAAACGTTATATCTTGCATACCTAACTGGCATACGGGGGTAGTAAATGAGAAGCTCAAGGGCTAATCAGCACTTTCAGGCTTGAAACCCTCAGATGATTAATATAACGACACTACTGAATTGAATGTGGTCCAACTAGATGACAGCAATTTAATGGATAATTAGGCTAAAGGCAGATTCCCAGTTTACCATAACAAACTACTCCCACCAGCACAATCTACAGTAAAACCTAATGCGAAAACAATTTCATGAATTCCTAGTCAGTTCCGGCATTAAGGCACAATAAAGGATAGCAGTATAGAACGCACTAATTTAGAGCTAAAAATTAACTAGCGATACAAAATGATTGTCTCGCCTTGTCTATCTTCCTCAGATTATTAATAAAGTATCATGCATTTGTGTACATACATTCTAAGGTTCTGTCTTTGTGGGATTGTTTTTTGCATGACTTTCCGTAATATACCATTAAGCCCAGAAACACAAAACCAATAGACTCCGGGATAATAAACAACCTTAGACGTTCTTCGGCTGAAGCATAGTAGTCTACCAAACTAGCTATAGACCACCAACCCACAAGGCCACCGAATAATCCAGTCAGTCTTGCTATATGATCCAGATACAAAACGATTAGCATAGCTTTGCTATGAGTATTTTTTTGATTTCTTGATTGTCTATACAGTGTCAATAATCTTTTTTCGCTCGTCTATTGAGAGTTTATGATAATGCTTATGACTATTAGCATGATTCTCGTCTGGATATACTTCAAATGAATCAAGTGCTTTAAGTTTCCAGTAGTCATGGACAGCCTTTTGAATTTTTTCTTGAAAATCATAAATAATTTTACCAAACGAAGTAAGAAAATACTTCCCATTCTGTCTTTTTATCAATTCGGCTTTTATCAAGCCAGACATTCTTGAATAATACTGTTTGCGAGTAAGTTTTAACGTGTTTATACGAATGTCACTTCGTCCACTTGCAAGACGGATGGTATTAAAAAGGACTAGAGACTTGTCATCAGAGATTGCTCTTAGTACTTCTGGTACAGACATCAACTTGGAATGATTTGACATTTTCATTGATCGTCGAAAGAACGACATTGCGACCATTTAAAGCATTTTCCAAATTATGCCCAAATTTGATTTTATAGCCAATTTACAAATCCGGACACAAATTTATATTGACGATGGAGATTTCATCTCTCATGTCGTTGGACGAGCATTCTTTCTTTCTCCTCTTTATGTCTCCAGTACAGGATTGATTGGGAAGATCACTATGGCTTCAGGTAATAGTGGAGTCATCGATCCTGGCGGATACTCTCACCCACAGTTCAAGCGAGTCCTCTGGTATCTAATCGGTAGCACGAAGGGAGGAGTTAATAGGGCAAAAATTCTCGAATTAATTAATTCTCATCCCGCTAATCCGAACCAAATTTCATCTGAGTTAAAACTGGATTATAAAACTATTATTCATCATCTTTCCGTTTTGGCAGAAAATGGATTGATTATCACTGACAATAAAGAATCTTATGGTGCAACGTACTTTCTAACACCATTAATGGAAAAGAATTACAATTCGTTCATGGAGATACTGGTCAAAATTGGGAAAAAGTAAATTAATCATAAGAGACGGCAAGATCCTACAAGTATGGTAGTACTGGACTTTATGCTAGCTGCCGCAGCAGCTGCTCTGCTCAATATAGGCTTGTTAGGTGGCGTTATCACCACATACATCCAGAATATGCGATTAATAAAGTCATACTTTACCATAGGCCTTGTTCTGGTTGCTTCATTGTTTATAGTACAAAATATAGTCATTGTAATCTTTTGGTCTAAATTATACATCGCAGGACCTTCGATAAAGAATATAGTTGATGCTGCGGCGCCGTATCTGTTCTCTATTAATACTGCACAATCTGCAGGTCTTGCAGTGCTACTTTGGATCACGAGAAGATAATATACCAATTTATTGATTTAACATTCAAAAGAAGTAAACGACCATAACAAACATTACAAAGTCAAACAATTATTTCATTAAATAGTATGTAGATCAGTTGCCTTCAATGACGGATAGTCATAGAAATACAAGAACAAGAACAGCATCTTCTAAGAGAAACATCTCGAAGTTGAAAATGACAGGAGTAATTTCGTCAATACTCTTACTATCGCTAGCTATTTTTTCCGCGACAGCTGGCAAATCGATAGTGCTAGCCCAACAACAATCAATGTCAATGATGTCTTCTTCACCGCTGCCACAACCAAATACCAACGGAACATTACTCAAAGCTAATGGATCAAAGGCACTTTTTGAGCCAGCTGCTGGTCTGAGTAACGTATTTGGTCCTAAGGGATTGTTTCCATTTACGAACGTCTTCAACTGTGCCAATGCATTAACATGTGGAGTATCGGCTGGTAATGATTCGAATTTCACTGGAACCTTTGAACAAGGCAATAAGAATCATATGACTGCATACCAAGCTACCTACACAGCACCGGTCACATATGGACCTGAGCAAATTAAAGGTCATACATACAAAATTACGTTGACAGACACCAACTGGAACAGTCTCGGCGCAGCCAAGCCCACAAGACAGGCAGAATTTGCTAGGATAACAAACAACGTTGGATTTAATCAAGTTCAACACGGCGCATCACATGTAGATAGATCTGATGTACCGCAACTATCCGATAACGCCTTTCTATATGGTCATACACAAGTAACTGACATTACTAAAGGAAACAATACGGTAGTTGCAAAAGATGTGTTTACACATGTAATGGTTGCACATGTCATGGATGAACATGCTTACTATAGAAGCATGAAGGATGTTGCATTAAGTCCAACAATGGTATTCTTGTTTGCAATAAACATTCCAAGTGGTACTGCATTACCAGGCGTAGGAACATTAACTCCAGACAAAGCACAATCATTTACACCATTGGCAAGCGATGTATCAATGAAGAGCCCACCGCAGTTTAAATATCCAGTCAATATACCAGCACCAAGGACAGGCTCTATAGCGGCACCCCAATCACAATCCACAACATGGCCAGTTGATAATCCAAAGCAGCCATTGTTCTTTACCTTCTTGGTATTCCAAAAGGCTGACATCAACTACACTAACAGTAGCGGCAGTACGAGTAACATGACAAAGAGCGGCTGAAGATAGCGCAGCGACAAAAATATCCCCTCGTTTTCTTTTTTGCTACGATGTATGTGAGAACAAAATAATTTCTACTCTATATGATGTATCACGGCCGACAGATTCTTAGTAGTGCAAAGGTAAAACAACATGAATAAGAATTTAATTCTTACAACAAACTATAGCAACTTTATTTTCTAATTCGCCGCTTTGCGGATTAGTATTATCAGCAACAGCAGCAGTCGCTTCAGGAACGCCATCTATTATTTCTACAAACCCACAGCCTTTATCACCTATTGCCATTTCTAACGGTGATATAGCAATTCTCAAAATACTTCATGCTACCGCATGCGGTTAGAACTTGACAAATTAAAATAATATAACAATATATATAAGATATGGGGCTCAGTAGAAACCACTCTTCTTTCACACAAATCCATCAAAGCTTTGTAAGAGCATAATACAATATACCTATTGCCCACGCATTAAGCAATTACAATACTTTCTTTACTGGTGTAGTTTGGACCTCATTAGTTAATATTATGTGACTGCATATGTGTTCAAAAGGGTTTAGAACATGTCGGAGACCAAAAACTCGAACAACTACGATAAGGGTTTCTTTCATGCGGGAAATCTCCTTTTTCTTCTTTATTGAAAATTCTGGCCTTTTTCCGACTCTAGTATTTGCAAGCTTGGTGGGAGGAAAGGAGAAAGAGGACGGTTTATTAGAAAACCAATAGGAATAGAAGAATTCTTACAAAGCGTAAATCAAGAACTGCTAATAATGGAAGAGGAAGACAACTCAAGAGAACCATATTCAATCTGACTGGGGGTGACTTGGTGGATTCTCAAGTAAACACACATAAGACTTATACCGCATAGGTAATATGTTCATAATATGGCTTTGGTAATGGTTCCCATTTATTCAAGTAAATATAAACAAGCGAATACCTTCCCAAAACCTATATCTGAATCGGCGGTTCGGTATAACCAAAAAGCAATCATTCCGCTGCTGGAATCTAAGCCATCAGAATTTAATATGAAATTTGATAACGCAATAATGCAGTATGCAACTTACTCCTACCAATTGTTATCGTTGGTTGGAACAATGCGTAAGGATAAACCAGACCTACCTCGTGAGTTGACAGAGTCTACTTTATCAATGTTAACAGATATTAAGAGCAATTTCTCGAGGATAGATGATAAACGAATCACTGTGTCATTTGTTAACGCTTTATCTATGCTTGAGAATTATGTTCTACTTGCAAATGATCCTAAGATCAATGTGAACAACTCAAAATATAATGCTGCACTAGGAGCAAATTTCGGAATTTGGGTATGCTTGATCGCAATTTTAGAGATATTGAAAAGTAATAATAGTCGCTACAAGAAAAAGATCGCTTCTGTGATTAAGAAATGCGAAGTCTACACCAAGATGCTTGGGCGGTATGTAGAAATAATTTCCAGGGATCACGGCAGAGAATTAACTCGGACTGAAATGAAGGCATTAGAAAATATTGATTCAGGAAGAGTCAAAATTTTTAGATACAATAACGTAGATGACTACGTAAGGCATCTGGATGAGATATCTGTTGAATAACATTGTGGCATATCGACGAGCCCGAGCACGTATCTAAACAATTTAGAAAACTAGGTTCTGCAGAAAAGAAACAATATCGAGAAACTGTTAGAAACCTAGCATCTGAAGAGCATCCTAATAATTTTGGAGAATTTGTCCCAACTAAGAAACATGGAAAATGTTGGGTTACGAGAATAACCAATTCCTATAGACTGGCCTATCGAGTATATCAAGATACCAAGATCATACAAATAGTAGCTGTAGGAGACCACAAAGAGATATTTGGTAAGGATAAACACTCATAGAGTTTGATCCTAGAGTAGTATGTAGCTGTCAACATAACGGATGAGCGTCACTGACAAAAATAACTCTATTTATTGCAATGAAGGCAAAACTCCTCAGAAACCTCGACTCAATCGATAACTAAAAACAGAAACCTGTTGATAATTGCAATAGTAGCTGTAACTACAACATAAATAACTGGAACTTTGGTATCCACACAGATACAGCAATCTGCGAGTGCCCAAAATCAAAACAGTACTAGTAGTGCAGGTGCTGTTCCTCTGAAAAACTTGACAGGTTCAGTACAAGTATTTCCGAGACTATCGCAAATAATTCAATCTAAGGCTAACGCCAGTTTGAGTGGAGCTGCTACAAGCACAGAAAAGGCAGTAGGTGCTAATTCCCATGTAATTTCTGCTCATCTTGGAGTAGTAAATGGGTTCTTAGTTTACATAGCACATGTTGTGGACGCTAACAACAATATCCATAGAGTAATAGTAGATGCAGGAAACGGAAAAGTACTTTCAACTATACAGCTCCCATTTGCAAATGCATTGATTCAACCAGGTGGAAGAGGAATGTTTGGTCACTATCGCGGTGGTGGGATGTATGAGCATGGTCAAGGCTTTTTCTCTGCCCATCGCGGTCTGAATAGCAATGTTGTTCCACGGATGTAATGTAGATCATGCAACAAGAACCATAACACTACAGTAAGTACCAATAGCCTAACCTTCCAATTTTTTTCAATTTAAGAAAACCTCGCGATCTTTTCATACTTATGGTATCGACGCCAAATGGCCTATTCGGACAAATTGAGAAAGAAAATGAATCCATCTGTATATACAAAAGGATCAAACTCGATTATAAATACAGCCTAGGAAAAATTTTTACCAAACCGGACAAACTAAGTATGTTCTTTATTCCAATGATTGACAAACTTCTGTTTGTTCTCTTCTAATTTAGAAGATAAATGGAGAGTAAAGTAAAGCGAAAACTTGTCTCCAATTTTACCGCATTCCCTGCAACTAAATGTATAAGATCTTGTGAAACCATGTGCCTCTCCTACCACGCATTTCGGAGGATAAATGATTTCAAACCACCATCGTAGTCATGTAATTGAAATAGGAACAGGTAGTTGTCGTTGCTGTCCTAGTCGTTTAGCCCATTTAGGTGAGATATCACTGAGCTAACCCTACCTGTTGTTGTTTGGTTTTTTCAAAAGCAATTTGCTTTTGTACCACATATTACAATGCCTCTCCTAATATTTGAAAATTGCGAGTATTAGGCGATTTCCTCTTACCTTCCTGCAAGTCTAGACTTCTATGATAATAATCACGAAAAACAAAACTGAGCCAATCAGACATACACCAATTGAGGGAAGATATTTTTAGTAAATAATCCAATATTAACCAACCAAAATGACAGAACCTATCAAACCACCCTTTAACGAAGAAACAGCTCGTGCCAAGGTGAAAGCTGCTCAAGATGCTTGGAATACACGCAACCCAGTGCTTCTAGCGCAAGCTTATACGCCGGATTCTCGATGGCGTAACCGTACCGAATTCTTCACAGGTAAGGAAGGAATAATAGAATTCTTAAAACGCAAATGGGCAAAAGAACTGGATTATCGTCTGATGAAGGAACTTTGGTGCTATGCAGAGAATCGCATTCCTGTAAGATTTGAGTATGAGTGGAGAGATGCGGATAATTCTGTTCAATGGATGCGTACTCATGGCAATGAGCATAGGGAATTTGACGATAATGGTCTAATGCGTATTCGAGATATGAGTGCTAATGATTACCCCATCCAGGAAATGGATCGCCGCTACCGCTAAGGCAGTAAGCCCATCTTAAATGAAGGTTTAGATATCATGCTACTCTGTTGTTCACACATTGTATTTTTAGAGCGTGAAACAAAGCATTAGTATTATTTGAGAATTGCTGAATGGAGAATGATTAGTTATCAGATATATGTTGTTGTGGAAAAAGTAATTAAATGTACGTAACCTGATGTAATCCTCTGATTAATCAAGTATGCCACAAGTACTATTTAGCAAGTATCACAAATTGTTTGCTGAAAAAATATGGGAAGGCTGTTGGTCGGTAGTATACATCTCAGGCTGTCTTACTTTACCCTATGTTGTACTCCATAGAGTGGTGTATTTCCAAAGTGGCTTCCAGTCTTACTTGGATCAATCCACAAACTCATAGCACTAGGTCCCATTAATTTTATCGAAATTGGTACACCAGTAACGGGTCCTTTCTTCAAGGTTACAGTTGCAGTACCATTATACGTACTTGCTATATTGTTTTTTGTTGGACTACCTGTAATCTTAAAATCTGTTATAGTATGTTTATGCGGTGCACTGCCATTTAACATTACCATGTTGAAAGTAGCGTTGAATGCTGAAGAAGTTGAATTCACATTTTTGAAGTCCCAAGCACCTGAGACTATCCATGCTGGCTTGCCATCTTTTCCATTTTGTAGGCTGGCAACTGTTCCAAATTTAGAGCCGGATGTTTGTGGTTGTTGCGCGCTCACAATTGATGCAACAGTAGCTGATGTCATAATCGCTACTACAGCCGTCACCATTATTATGATAAATGGTTTGGTCAGTAAAGCTTGTTTATTTTTTGGCGTCATTAAGAATACAAGAGCATAATCGTTTATAAATGCTGCTGTGTTCCCCTTTTAGAATCTCTCCATCTCTTTTCGTTCTTCCATTCTGTCTGCCATTCAGTATTTTTCTTGGTCATATTGTCATAGACACTCCTATTAAAACGTAGGACTGATTCTGTAGTCTCGATTTCATCAGTCAGATATTCCTATTAATATTGATGGCATTCCTTTCACCTTTAGTATGGAATTACATTGTGTCTGATAAAATTCAGTGAGGGAATAATAAACATAATAACAAAGCTACAAATAATGATATTTCAAGGGTTTATCACCGATCTCCCGATTATTTTACCTTCTCTTAACAATGTCAATGCTTCTGTAGCCTGATCAAGCTTAAATTGATTTGAAACAACCGGTTTGACAATTCTTCTGCTTGCCAGAGATATCAGCTCTATAAAGTCGATTATACTTCCATTGTCTATTCCAATTAGCTTGTATGCTCTTGCAGGTATATTAATTAAATTCAAATTCACTTCCCCTCCAAAAAGCCCAACAAGCACCAATCTAGCCCTTCTTCTAAGAAACTGCATATCTGCTTCTACAGTCTTTGAATCATTGACAAAATCAATCACTGCATCTGCACCCATCTTGTCAGTTAATTCCATAATTGCTTTGGTAGGATCTTCTTTGTTCGAGTTTACAACTGCATCTGCACCACACTTTCTGGCAGCCTGCAACTTGTTATTATGTAAACCTATCGCAATTACCTTAGCACCAGTTAGTGCTTTTGCTAGTTGAATTGCCATCAAACCTAATCCTCCGGTACCACCAACTATTACAACATTATCATCTGGCTTTAAATTGGCATTCTTTATTGCCCTATATGCTGTGAGGCCAGAACAAGATAAAGTTGCACTTGCATCAATATCCATATCTTCATCTAGTTTGACAATATACCTGTAATTCGGTACAAGAACATACTCTGCGTATCCTCCATCTCTGTAGACACCTAACGATCTTGGTTTATCGCAAAGGTTATCTTCACCACCCCTGCATGCGGGACATAGACCTTCTCCTATCCACGGATATATGACAACTTTTTCATTTTTAATAAAAAATCTTTTTGCATCTTCTCCCAAACTATCTATCGTTCCTGCAACTTCATGTCCAGGCGTTAGAGGATACTTTATACCTCTATCAGTGACCTTTAGAAACTGTCCTCCTGGCCCTCGGTATCCTCCATCCCATAATTGAATATCGCTATGGCAGACGCCAGATGATTGAACTTTTACGAGAACCTGAGAGCCCTGGGGTTTTGGTGTTTCAAGTTCTTGTATTTCAAGCGGTTCTTTTGGTCTAACTATTCTTATTGCTTTCATATGTATAACTAAATCTCTAAAATAATAATGTCACTTCTGTAATTTATCGCGTAGCTCTAGCGATAATTCGTTTGCTAGATAGATTGAAATACACCCGGGGCCGCTCTGCTTGTGAAAGTGGATATACGTCATCATCCGCTACATAGAATCTGCTTTTAGCGCAAGGGGAAAAACAATTTCTTCTTCCTCTGAGAAATGTTTTATAGAATCCTCAACAAATGTTTTGATCTTTTTGGCTGATTCTTCTTGTGAAAAATTTTTGAGCTG
>QHBN01000176.1 GCA_003176995.1 Candidatus Nitrosopolaris wilkensis | reverse complement strand
TTATGCTCTTACAAAGCTTTGACGGATTTGTGTGAAAGAAGGGTGGTTTCTACTGAGCCAATTTCCTCCTTTAGATACAGGTTTTTTGGTGTAAAATCAATCCTGCCTGCACGAAGATCATTTGTAAAACAGCAACAATTCCGAATTGTACTATTAGGCTATTGAATATTATGTCCAAAAAACGGACTCTATTACTACTACGACTAAAACATTATGCTAAAATGATTATATGGCACCTATACTGTATACAGAATTGTCTCCTGCGTCTTGTGTATTCAGTCGTAGGATCCCGGTGATCTACTGATATTAGTTAGGTTATCTGAAGGTCGAGTTAACCTACGATGATACACCAGGTTACATAATCACGATGTCATTTGAGTACCTATAATTTCTGTAAGTCTATTATCTTTGCTAAAACTAATAGCTAATATTCTTGCATTCACGTTGTTTGCTATCTCTTTGTAATCTACTCCCTTGCCATCAATCTTTATTAGAAATTTTGTATCAGCATTTGAAGCCCCTTTGGAGTCTATAACATTTCTGGGCAATTCAATAGTCATGTTTCCACCATTTGCACTTGGATTAAGGACTAGCACCAACGTACTTCTATCCTTATCGGCCAAAATCCCAATCAATTTGCCACCGTTGATACTATATTTGATTGGGAAAGGTTTTCCGTTGATTGTTAGTACGTAGAGATTAGTAAACCCTGTTCTATTGTAATTAGGTGCAGCAGTGGCAGCACCTCCGGCTCCGGTTGTTGTATTCGGGCTAGGAGATGTTGAAATAACTGTCTTATTGCCCGTTGTTGTTATAGTTGTTTTGCCAGCACCGGACATCGTAGAGTTCTGTGCGTTCACTAACTGTATAGATTGTGCGACCGGTACAAGAAGAAGTAACACTATTGGTAGAGCTACCATAAGATTTCTAAACACAATTGTAGACGCTCTTGGCATTTTAGTAATGTTTCTTATCGAATCAGAACGACATGAATCCATATTACTTCTGGGGTATTATCATGTTCCTTTTAAAGATTTAGTGCAGACAATTTTGATTTGCCGTGGCTATTCCTACAAAAAGAAGAGATAGTGGGTTCGGCTCCTGATTTATCTCATCCATATTTTTTGTATTCTGTAAACCCATTTTGTCTTTCTTGCTTTCCAATCGATCAATAACGGCGTAGTCATTGTGTAGATAGGAATAAAATCGCATATTATGAGTAAAATTTTACGTATCGATATCTTCTTGTCATGACAAGTACCTTAGTAGTGTCAATGACTGAAAAGATTATAGCAGAGTTCTACGTTCTATTGGAAATGGAGAAAATGACTTATAATATCTTGGGATTGACTCTAGCCATAGTCATTGGCGTCATGTTAGCTACTTCCACAACTGTCGGCTCTGTCCTTGCCGCAGCTAATGCCACAAAAGCAGCTAACATGACAGCGGCTAATGCCACAAAAGCAGCTAACATGACAGCGGCTAATGCCACAAAAGCGGCTAATGCAACAAAAGCGGCTAATGCCACAAAAGCAGCTAACATGACAGCGGCTAATGCAACAAAAGCGGCTAATGCAACAAAAGCGGCTAATGCAACTAAAGCAGGTAAAGCCCAAGGGGCAACTCTCTCTGGTCATGGCACTCCGGGAAAACCATATGCTGCTACGGCTAATACGGCGGGCAATATGACAAAGGCAGGTAACACAACAGCAGGTAATGTGACAAAAACTGCAAGCAACGCCTTAACTCAGCTTGGCCAAGCAATCGGCGGCGGTCTGAAGGGTCTTGGCAATGCGATGTCAGGAGGCAAGAAGTAAGAAGTACGAAATCATTTTTTTGCTACGTTCTTATGTAGTATACAAGAATAATTTTTTTAATTCAGCATAAAAAGAAGTTAGCTTGACCTCCAAGCAGAATAGAATGATCAGGAAGCGGACATTCGCATTATCATTATCATTAGCACAATCGTACTTCCAGGATTGACATAAGAAAAAAGACAAGGATGCGATAGTATTCATACATCAATCGTCATGAATATCAAGAAGCTTATTGCATTTGGGACAGATAAACACGATATACGGATGGTCGAACCGTGCGAAAGTGCCAGAAGCCTCGGTAAACTCTGTTTTAATTTCTTTGGCCTGAAATTCTCCCTCACAGTAAGGACATACTACCATCACCCTGCTTTTCCGAAAATATCTTATAAGTTTTACTGTTTTACATCTGTCTTGTAGGACTCGCCTTCGATACGCGGACAGTCGCAATGCCCTCCCCGACTTCGGACTCCGTATATCCAATCCATAATCTGTCTTAGGAAAACCAGGCTAGTCCTTGTATTGCATATCGTATTCGAGTTGATCTAATATCAAACTAAACAATAGAAGCCATTACGTTTTGAACCTAGGTTAATGTATCCACAACAAATCATTAGCAAACTAAAACAGCTCAGATTTATTGCGGTCTCCTGCATTAGCATAATCTGGGAGATTTGATCTCTTCAAAGTCTATTTCTATTGGGGAGGAAAGGTATTCTTTGCTTTACAGCCAGGTTCTTTTTCTGACTTAGCAGTAAACTGACAAACGTTATTTAAATTGATGCCTAAAACATTGAAATCCATGTATTTCACTGATATATTATCTCACTTTGACAACTGAGAGTAACAAGGCATGACGTACCACATTGTGGAAAACGATAAAGGCAAGAATGTGAGAACCAACGATGGAACAGATCTAAGTGGGATACGTGATGACCAGCTCTAAGAAGGCAGTGTATATGGCCCTGGTGGGTAATCTTGGAATAGCCGTAGCCAAACTTATCGCAGCTATTCTTACAGGCAGCATAGCAATGTTAGCTGAGACACTTCATTCAGTATCAGATACATTTAACCAAGTACTCCTTCTCATTGGAATCAAGACAAGTAGCAAGGCTGCTACTGAAAGTCATCCATTCGGCTACGGTAAAGAGCAGTTTTTTTGGTCCTTTATTGTTGCTACAATGCTCTTTGGGATATCAGGCATCATTTCATTACAGCACGATTTTAATTCGTTATTGAGTACAATTCATCACATCCAGAATGTTAATATCAGTTACGCTGTCTTGGCAGTATCCGCTGTTTTTGAAGCAATTTCGTTAAGGGAGGCTCTGGCTTTAGCAAAAGAGTCTCTTGAAGATGGGGGAGAGAAATTTGGTTTTCGTTCTTTGATCAATGAATTTTCAGAAAAGTAAAGACCCTTCTATCATTACAATTATGGCCGAAGATTCAACAGCGTTGCTTGGTATTGCAATTGCTGGTGTAGGTATCTTCCTTTCTGACCGAACTGGCAATTCTAGTTACGATTCTATAAGTTCGCTTGCTATAGGGTGTATTCTAATAGTATTTGCATTCTTCTTAGCTAGAGAGAATAAAGGATTGCTTATAGGAGAATCAATATCAAGGAAGGATTACAAGACGATTGTCAGCCTAATTCAAGAGATACTGGAAGTTAACAGAATAATAGCGATTCGTACCATGTATCTTGCACCACAAGACGTTTTAGTTACCATCCAAGTAAACCTATGTATCTTGCACCACAAGACGTTTTAGTTACCATCCAAGTAAACCTAGTTGATGGCTTGGATACAGACAAAATAGAATCTGTGATAGATAATATAAAACAGAAGGTCAAACAAGCTATTCCATATGTAAATCCTGCTAAGGTTTTTGTAGATCTAGAACGGGACAGAGTATCTGATCTGTATAAAAGAAAAAGGTGGAAATAGATTAAATGCTATAAAAAAATAATATTTTTTTGGTAGGAGCTATGTAAGTCGTCCCGATATCAAAGGCCGCGGTTCAATTCTTGATATGCGGCTGTCATCACATGGTCGGCATTATCCATAAATATCCTCGCCGCTTTTGTCTCCCTGCCCAATGGATATTAGAGATCCAAATCACGCTTATTCTCTATTTGCATCTGAAATTCAACATGCTCAATCAGAGGTGCTTATTGCAGTCGATTCAATTCTATACCTAGAATATCTTGCTGAAACTGGCTTAGTTGATAGTCTAAAAAAGGCACAAAGCAATGGTGTGAATGTAATGATCCTTTACTCTAAAGGAGGCCAAAATGAAGTGGCTACAACATCGCAAATTGTTTCTGCTATCAAATGCTATGCTCAAATTAAAAGCGTTTCAGGAATCTATGGAACGATATTTTTAATCGATAATTCTAAAGTGTTAACAATAAACGAAGGGGATGATGGAGTCAAGACTTTCACAGTATATTCTAATAATAAATCTATTGTAAAAAACATTGGCTCGCTTCTTGATTCTTTGTGGAATGAGAAGGAAATGCTGGATTCTATAATTGCGACAAAGGATAATCTAACAGATGCAAATAAACACCTTGTAGAAGCTAACGAGCGGTTGAAGTTACACGATAAAATGCAAAGGGAGTTTATCGACATAGCGGCTCATGAGTTGCGAACACCAATAATGCCTATCTTAGTTTTGCACAAATCCTTGAGGCAGAAGCAGAACAAGAACAACATGAAGAAATAGTAGGAGATATAGAAAAAAATAAAGATAAAAGATTTATATAAATGGCATAATCCGTAATGCAAAAAGACTGGCCCAAGTTTCACAGCTTATCTTAGATATTGCCAGAATAGAAGCAAAAACTTTCAAATTAAATAAAGAACGACTAAATTTAGCCGATGTACTTTTAGATGCTGTAGATGATCAGATAATAACGATTGCACAAGATATGGAAAAGAAAAATAATATCAAATTAAGATACGAACCTAGTGAAGACGATATTCATATACAAGCAGATAGGATCAGATTGACACAAGTCATTTCTAATTTATTAGGTAATGCGGTCAAATTCACCAAAAAAGGGATAATATCAATCACTATCAAAAAAGAAAATGATAAGGCCATCGTTGGGGTTCAAGACACAGGCGTAGGAATAGATGATGAGATTATGTCAAGGTTATTCTCAAAATCCGATCTAGGCGGTACTGGTTTAGGATTGTTTATCTCCAAAAGTATTATTGAAGCACTTGGTGGCACCATCTCGGCTGGAAACAACGAAGAGGGTAAAAGAGGGGCAACATTTACATTTAGTCTACCTTTAAGTAAATAACAACGAATCAGCCATAACTGCATGTAAGTTAGATTATCTTTACGCGCCCGTTCTCTAACAAATGTCTGAACAATAATATTTAGTATTAACCGAGCAAGCAATAATACAATACTTTACGATTAATTATAAAAAGTAGCCTTTTCATATTCCTTTTTTGCAGTGAGAATTTTGTCATCAAAATTTGTTGTCGTTGCAAAAGGAAGTTCAACTCCGATTCTATTGTAAAGTAAACCGTTGAACCTATCTTGAGTGGTGGTCAAGTTTTGTTTCCTCATAATCCTCACTCAATCTAGTATCATCTGGATATGCCGTTTTTTTGTACATTATTATTCTGCCCTTTTGGCTACCCCGGTGAATATGCCCATGTAATCTTTATCTATCGCGCCAACTATTCTGGCTCCGTTCTGGCTTGAGATTCTAAATTCTAATATAGATTCGTCATGTTCTGTCCAACGCATCTTTAGTATTGCTAAAATTCTCTTCATGCGTCCTTGTATTTCCACAAATCTAAGAGGTATTATATTTTGTAAAAGTGAAGTTAAACCCGACCCTGACAACTCAAATCCACTTTTCTGTGTTGTAAGAATAGTAATACTGCAGTGAGATGATGTTCCTGTATTAAGCTTATTAAACGTCTAGCGATGATATACATTTCATTCTTATACTTGCTTTCGAAAGCCGAGAGACTATCTATCACAAGACGTTTTGCCTTTGTTCTTTTAATTTCAGCTGCCAAGTTTGCTACGAGTGCGTCTGGATTGTCATCCTCAACACCCCCTAAAAGTATAGCTAATCCATTATTCTCGAGTTCTGTGATGTTATAGCCATATCCTTGGGCCATCATTCTTATCCAGTCAGCATTCTCTTCTAATGAGTAGAATATCCCAGGCTCACCTTTTTTCACACCTTCTGCAATATATTGAAAAGCAAAAGTTGACTTCCCAGTACCGGATGTGCCTATAATAGCAGTTGTTGTACCCTTGATAAAACCGCTCCCAATTTTTTCGTCAAGACCAGGGATTCAGCTAAATATCCGCTCCTCTGAAGCTGCATAAGTCAGTCTTAATCTCTGTTTGGGATACAAAATCATTCCATTTTTACTTATTGTGCAAGCATGTGGCTCTCGATTGATTGAAGTACCTCTCATTTTGAAGACTCGTAAATTACCGGTAAGACATTATCTTCTCTATGGTCAAGTTGTATAATGCCATCTACAACAGACTCTTCTAATCCGGAACCCATATTTTCTTTTCCATGTGGAATTTCCATAACGAGAATACTGGTTATTCCTTCCGATCTCAATATTTTTCCTAAAAGTACGTGAATTGTAGTTCTGGCTTCAGCCTGATTTTCAAATGCTAGCGATATTGCCGAAAATGAATCTAATATTACCCTCTTGGGATTAATAGTCCTAATTGTAGCTAAAATTTCTTCAAGTGCATCTTGTATTCCATCCTTTGTTAATGAAGCAAAGTCCAGAAGTGCAAACTTCGTTTGTCTTTCGAATTTATCAAAATCCATTCCAAGCGTTTTGATGTTGGCATAAAACTGTGCTTTGGACTCGCTGAATGAGATGTATAATCCTTTGTCTTCTTTAGCAGTCAGACCATAGTAAAGAAAATGCGAACATAGTACTGTTTTGCCACTTCCAGACCTCCCTACAACCATTAACGTAGATCCTTTTGGTATCCCACCTTCGATAAGTGAATCTAGTCCTGGAACACCCGTCGATATTCGCTATAAGTTACTCAATATATCGTATAAATTGATTTGTTATAACAATTAATATAAACTTAATTAATATTAAGATTAAGCAAGCACAACATTAACTGACGATGCACCGCAACCATCTAAGAATGTTTGACAAGAAAGCGGACGTACCAAAGGTTGGCTTAGGCCATGACAATCAGCTTTATCAGCCGGTGACAGCTTATGCAGTGGCTCAATACAACCTAGCAGAGATGGCTTTTACAGTTTTAGATAATAACAAAAATTACTGGTCATCACACACTAGACAGACTTGATCGTAAGACGCTAGGTACTTATTAAAGTCAAAGGGCGTTCTTCACCTTTGTTCCGAACACGCTAAAAGGCAATAGTAGGAAGGCTTAACTTGAAACTTCTCTTCTTTTGCTACAGCTGATGAGCCGAATTCTACCTCTATCGGTCATATTGGACATGTCAACTCTGTTCACTCCTTTCTCGTCTTTTGAAGATTTTTGGCTTGAATAAATAATCCATCAATCCTTGAAATTTTATTCTTTGCTGTGATGGATACTAAAACCAATTTCCAGGTAATATCTTTTGCTTCTGTCCGGAATGTTGCTACCACCATCCGGAATGTTTATCCCTGTCCGGAGCCTTTGGTGTTCCCAAATTTATCGCAGATGGTGGAAAATAACATGAGATAGAACCTCCAAAAATGATCCAAGAACAACTGCTATATGCGACTAGATTTTTACAACAAATATCTACTTAATTGGTAAGCTTGATGGGTATTATCTATGAAATGTATCTACCAAACCATAACTTTGAGTACCCATTGTGTGTGCTCATTCGAACCAATTCCATGGCAGTAGTCTTCCTGATTTTTTCTAATGCTTTAGAATCTGCAAAGAAATCATTTGTATTGAATATAAGAAATTCTTTATTTCCTTCTTTTATATATTCAAATCCACAATCTTTTGTACAGTCCAAAGTATCCCATATCCACTCCTCACACTCATCTATTGGTAATTGCATTGATTGGTTTGGAGTAGTCATTATCGTGTCTTAGTACCACTTATTTCTACAACAGCAGATTTATAGGTTTTAGATTAATGAAGCTATGTTGCATAACTGAGTCTTCTGTTAGTATGGTTTGACCTAGCTACCCTTAGCTTACCTATCATGACACTA
>QHBN01000175.1 GCA_003176995.1 Candidatus Nitrosopolaris wilkensis | reverse complement strand
AATGAATAAGACTGCTGGAATGAATGCTACTACTGCTGCCGCGTCCGTTCTGAATATTACACGAAATACTAATGCGACTAGCTTTGCTGCACACAATATTATAAATGCAACAAAGAATACTACTGCTTTAAAACACTAGACGCAGCTCACCGCATTACGATAAGCAACATCAATTGCTGAACAAATTTTTAGTGGATGCTATTAAACACTGTTCTCACGATCCACTTTTAGAGGCTCCGAATCACTCACTTCTTCTGTTTGGATATACCTATCGGCGATACGATATCGAGCATATTTATCGTCAGGTGAATATTTGGCCGGATGAGCATCGATCGTTGGGACCTTACATTTTTCACAACTGAATTTAAGAGTATATGAAGCGCATTTTGGACATTTTCGGATAAAATGCCTCATCTGCCAACATTACCTACCTTTGAAGATGCGTCTTCTTTGACTCTTCACGGATAAAATTGAAGGTTCCATGATGTTTATCTATATTAGAATGAATTTTTTCTACAAGATTATTCATTGCTTTTTCGGCAATTTTAAAATTCTCCGCCTCGACTACGATTCTGTATCGCGGCGCTCCAATATAGGTCACGCTCACAGTATTAGTAGCACTCTTGCTAGTCTCTACTGGTAGTAGTGTAGATTTGATTACATCAATTCCATTAGGTTTTCTCACAGCGATCTCCGCGATCCCTCGTATTTCAACGTGGGGGATCTGTATTTTCTTGCCCTCTTCTTCAATTGCTTTCAAGACATCCTGCGATAAATCGATATTTGTGATTGCACCGATTCCTTTCTTTGCGACTTCCTCAAGAAAGTCGTACACGTAGTCGTATTTCTGAAGAATTTTATCCTCTATTTCTTTTAGCTGAGCATCATTGATCTTTGTTTTTTCCTTGATAATATCCATGGATGCGGAAGCCTTCTCGTTCTTCTTAACTTCAATGAGCTTTGATTTTCTCTCTTCCCCGGATACCTGCTTGAGAGACAAATCAACTTCCGCTCTGGTTTTATTGACCCTGATAACTTTGAGGACTGCCTTCTGCCTAGGTTTAACATAGCGCTCGAGATTGCGTATCCAGCCGGTCGCGATTTCAGAAATATGCAGGAAGCCTGTCATGCCGTTGTATTCGTCCAAAACGACATACGCTCCATGTCCTGTTAGTTGCCTAATGGTAGCGATAATAACATCGCCTTCATCTGGAAGCCGTCGGATTTCGGCAGTCACCATTTATAAAGGTAAACGGTCCAAACGGCATACTTTAAGGTTACCATATCATGATTTCGTGAGTTAACTGCCAATCAATAATCAATTCCTTTAATTGCCTTGGTTCCCAACCCATAAGGATGCTTAACCTCTTTCATTTCTGTAACTAGATCTGCCAATGCGATGACTTCTACAGGCGCATAGTTACCGGTGAGAACTAGCGTGGTTTTGGAAGGCTTAATTCTTACAATTTCTAACACGTTTTGAACTGATATCAAGTTTAGTTTTACCGCATAGTTGATTTCATCCAGTATCATTACGTCGTAAAGGCCAGTTGAAAGTTTCTCTATCGCCAGGGCCGTTGCTTTCAGCGCCGCGTCCTGATGTTGCTCTAAAGTGTGGTCATCATCCAAAATTCCAACAAATCCCTTACCTGCAGCGATCATTTCGAATTCGGGCTCTAGTCTTTTTGAGCTCGTTAGTTCACCATAATACCATTCTCCCTTGATGAACTGAATCATTATGACTCTATGCCCATGGCCCACGGAACGTAAAACGAGTCCTAAAGCAGCCGTCGTCTTGCCCTTGCCTTTCCCGGTGTAAACGATTACTAGGCCCTTACTCACAGACACACTCCGTAACACTGAGTCGGTAAACTTTGGCGCTATAAAAGCTGCTGTCTCCCTAATATATCAAGCCCAGCCTTATTAACTATGTATCAGGATTCATACAGCATAATATTGTATATAGACAACAATCTGAGAAACGCTATGATTAATATCGTAGGCTATCTTGATGTAATTTGGTTTGATGAAGATTGGACTGGCTGGTCTGGGACTTATGGGAGCTGCGATCGCACGCAGACTTATCGATACTGGCCATCTCATTACTGTTTATAATCGTCATAGCATAAAGACGGGACCCTTCGCAAACAGGGGAGTCGATGTAGCTAGCACGCCTAAGGAACTAGCACAGGATTCTGATCTTATTCTTATTTCTGTTACAAATTTTATTGCAGTGAAGGAGATATGTTTTGGAAATGAAGGAATACTTGCCGGTAATTCAAAAGACTTTATCGTGGCAGACACTACCACAATATCTCCCGAAGAATCAAAGTTATGTGCACAGCGTTTTAGAGAGGCCAATATTGCAATGCTCGGGATGCCTGTTATGGGAGGGACTACTGCAGCAGAAAATGGTGAATTGGTCCCTATAATTTGCGGAAGTAGAGAGGCTTTTGAGAAAGTTGCACCTATTATCAAAAACATCTCAAAAGCAATGTTCTATTTAGGCGAACGAGATGGGGATGCCAGCATTCTCAAGTTAGCATTGAATCTAAATATTGGCCTAATAGCTGGGGCGATGTCTGAAGGTATTGCCCTTGTCAGAGGTGCCGGAATCGATCCCAAGCTGTTTATTGAGATATTGAATTCCACATCTATTCGAACACAACTGAGCGAAGCAAAGGGGCTCAAGATGATAGCAAATAACTTCGAGCCGTCATTCTATCTTAGAAATATGTTAAAGGACCTTGATCTTGCAGCGCTTAGTGCACAGACTGCAGGGGTTTCTTTGCCATTGACTACGTTGGTGCAACAAATGTATAGAACTGCAAACAATAGCGGATACTCCGAACAAGATTATACTGCTATCGCGGCTTTTTTAATGAAAATAAATGGAATGGAAACTAGGGATGCGCCTAGATAATATCAAGCAGCTCAAAACAGATGGATTCAACGTATTCGCATCACTCCCAGATTTGGGAAAAGTGGGTGGTCTTGTGTCAGCATATTTAGCGAAAAACCTGAAGTCAGAATGCATTGCCTAAATAGTTTCCAATGAAAAGCCGGGGGTGTCGTATATCGACGGTGTTGTGAAAACCGTTAGTGATGGTTACCAACTTTACTATAACACAGACCACAACCTACTTATTTTCGCAGGAAATTCACAGCCACAGGACTCAACCGAACTCTATCAATTATGCAAATGCTTCCTTGATCATATTCAGACAATTGGCAAAAGTAGGCGTTTATACAGTGCAGGTGGATATCTCCGCCAAGATCTAACAGGTGCTCCGATGGTGTGTGAGTCGTAAGCAATCCTGGACTAAAACAAATGCTGCTAAATTCAGGCATCAACATACTAGACCAGGAATAAACACTATTACATGGTTCAACGGATTAATCTTGGGCTTGGCTGCAGATACGGACTTTGAAGCAATAGGGTTATTTGACGAAATTTCCGAGACAACAACTCCCCAACCGCTTGCCGCAAAGAGTATTTTGAAGGCATTTGCTAAAGTTGAAAATATGCAACTTGCCAAAGGGCTTGATAAACAATACGAGTCAATTTTAGAAGATATAGGAGCCACCTACTTTTCGTCCAGGAATTGGTTGACAATCAAATAAATGAATAAATCCAATCTAACGAACAGCTGACCCAAGAGGAGCATCGTCGGCGATTGTAAGAAATGCGGGCCGACCATCTGGTCCCTCCGCGGCGAGCAACATACCATTTGAAGTCACGTTACCAATCCTGCGAGGTTCCAAGTTTGTGCAAACTACCACTATTCTCCCAACGAATTGCTCGGGGGAAAAATAAGGTGCTGCACCTACGGCCAGATCTCTTCGTTCGTTTCCAATATCTACGATGACTTTAAAGACTTTCTTCATGCCAGGAATAGTTTCGGCATGAATTACTTTGCCAATTTTGAGATGCATCTTTGAAAATTCATCATAAGTGATATACTTTTCCTCGTCTAAGGCCATCAACACATGATAATGTATATTCTATTAAAATTGGTTTCTGTGACATCCCTTTCTCGTAGCTTCAAAAAAAGTAGAACTCCGAATATCGCTGCAAGTAAATTCGCTGAAGTATGCTGAGTAAAGAAAAATTAGGTCTTGTATACTATATTGACATATAGCTACAAGACTCTTCTTGTTTTTTACTTTTTACCGCCGAATAGCCCAGATAATGCTTGTCCGATCTTCGCCAACGGATTTGATGAACTTCCAGAGGTTGCGTTGCTTGCCGCTTTTGTCGAATTACCTGCCGTCATGTTACCTGCTTTTGTCGCATTACCTGCCGCCATGTTACCTGCTTTTGTCGCATTACCTGCCGCGCCGCCTGCCGTCATGTTACTTGCTGCAAGGACGGAGCCGACAGATGCAGAAGTTGCTAACATGACACCCATGGCTAACGCTAAAGGCAATCCTAAGATATATTTTGTTTGTCGCATAAGTGCTTAAGCGTAGACCGATCCTTTAATACTTTCAGGTAAAAATATGAAAATAGAATACGTATTTTTTATTTTAAGATAATTCGGCCTTCCGTTAACCAATGGAATTCTTGAGTGGAACAACATCAAACTTCAAAATGTAATCCTGCCACACAGAAGTAGTTATTGAAATTAGTAAGGAAATCTAAACCCCTTTAGAGGTACAGGGGATAATCCCTAATCTAGATAATGAGCCGCGATACCGGCATGGCAAAAAGTCGATAAAAAATATTCGCAAAAACGGGAACAGTATCGAAAGAGAAGTTGGGATAGCATTTAAAAATTTAAAATGTCTAGAGCTTGGGACCGAAGATTATAAAGAATCTATTTAGATAAAAATTACGAGTGGACCTACCCAGGGAACAAAAACTATCATGATCCGTCCAATGATGGATGTGCTTTGGAATGTTAGACTCGCCGGGATACTGTGGGGATTTTTGACAGTAATAGTCAAAATGCAAATAGTACAAGGCACTGAGGTAAGATATACCTAGGATTGCAGCAGCAACAGCATAATCTATATTTATAGATTGAGCTACTAGCAGCGCTGATATTATGGAGCTTGCTATCTTGATCGTGGACACAATATTAACAGCAATTATGTTCGCGATTTTTGGAACATGGATATATTTATTAACTTATTTAGTAAAATCGTACGAACGGTCTCCGCGACTGAAATGTTTCGATAAAGCGCCTATCAGTAAATTCCCCAAGGTAAGTGTAATTCTACCCGCAAGGAATGAAGAAATCTACATTGCAAGGTGCCTAGACAGCCTGTTAGATCAGGACTATCCGAACTTTGAAATTATTGCGATAAATGACTCTTCTTCTGATGAGACTGGAGACATAATTTTCCGCTATTCAAAAAAATATAACAAGCTTGTTGTCGCTGTCGACCCTGGACCTAACCCCGACGGATGGGTGGGTAAAAGTTGGGCCTGTTATCAAGGTTATAGAAAGGCAACGGGAGACCTGTTCCTTTTTACAGATGCTGATACACAGCATTCACCCTCTCTCATGTCCCTTGGAGTAGGGCATCTTTTGCAGCAAAATCTTGATGCGATAACTGCTATCCCAAAGCTGCACTGCATAGAGACGTGGACGAAGATTACTCTGCCGATGCTTTCAACATTTCTTCATACAAGATTTTCGGCCTTGAGGGTCAATGATCCCAAGACTAAAATTGGTTATTTTTTTGGAAGTTTTTTCATAATCTCTAGAAGTGTCTATGAACGAGTTGGTACCCACGAGGGTGTAAAACAAGAGCTTGTGGAAGACGGCGCCCTGGGCGGAAAAGTCAAGGACGCAAAGTTTAGGCTAAAAATGGTTCGAGGGGAAGAGAACATAACCGCGATCTGGGCCAGGGACCTGAACTCGCTCTGGCATGGATTGCGGCGACTAATGATCCCGCTATATAGCCAGCACAAGACCAAGACATCTCTTATGATAATTGCGGTGTTCTTTCTGTTGTTCGAACCCTTCATTCTATTGCCATATTCATCTCTGCTTTTATTCTTTGGCGACAGACATCTTATAATATACATTCTGGGATACGTGAACATTCTGACGATCTTACTTATAGTATTGAGTAATGTTATTCATTCTAAGCTTAGCTTGAACCAAAGCTCGATCTATGCATTGGCATCTCCATTGGCTGGTGCGATCATCTCTTTTGCATTTATCTCATCGATCATAGATGCAAAAAAGATTGGCGCCGTCACATGGCGTAACAGACAGTATACAATCAATGAACATCAACAGCATCCATTAGGCTAGTGGCGTTAGAATTCTAATTCTTTATTAGGAATGACTTGAATTAACAAGCAGAAGAATATGTTGGCTACCAAGTCTGATCCTGGCGTATATGAGACCTTAGTGAAGAGTTTGGAAGGGAGACATATTTCAAAACCTGAAGCAATGGAACTGTTCGTCTGTCACGATCAGGATGCCATCCTCTCGACTGCCAGAAGCATCAGGGAGAAGACTAAGCGTGGTCCAATAACTTATTCACGAAAAATATTTATAAACCTGATAAACCTCTGTCGTGATTCATGCTCTTACTGTACTTATAAAAAAGAACCAACTGACAAATCGGTCTCTATGATGAGACCTTCCGAGGTCCTTGAGCTTGCGCAAGCCGGGAAAAAACTAAGGTGCACAGAAGCCCTTTTTATTACTGGAGAAAGGCCGGAGCAGAGGTATGCCCAAGCAAGATCCTGGTTACATTCTCTTGGTCATTCTACGACAATCGAGTACATAAGGGAAATGAGTGAGATGATACTACAAAAAACAGGTTTACTTCCGCACACCAATGCTGGTAGTCTGACAAAAAAAGAGATGTCACTTTTGAAACATACTAATGTTAGCTTGGGCGTTATGCTCGAATCTTCTAGCGAACGACTTGCCGCAAAGGGGATGCCACATGAAATGGCTCCAAGCAAAAATCCGAGAGTAAGAATAAAGACTCTAGAAAATGCTGGCGATCTAATGATACCAACTACTACGGGATTACTTATCGGCATAGGCGAACAACCAGAAGACATCATTGATTCTTTGTTTTTAATTAAAGAGATCAACCAAAATTATGGCCACATTCAAGAAGTGATAATACAAAACTTCGCACCTAAACCAGGGACACAAATGTCAGGAACCCTGCCACCCGCGTACGACTTTTTCTTAACCGTTGTAGGAGTGGCCAGAATCGTGTTGGGGGGAATGAATATTCAAGTTCCTCCAAACCTGAATCCATACAGTTTCGGAAAATATCTGAATGCGGGCATTAACGATTGGGGTGGCATCTCACCGTTAACTATTGATCATGTTAATCCCGAATTTCCGTGGCCCAGCATATCTTCCGTGAGAGATGCGACGCAAACCATGGGTTACACTTTAAGAGCGCGATTACCCGTATACCCAGAATTCTTGCTTGACAATAAGTATGTCTCCGAAGCACTCAGGCCCCACTTAGAGCCCCTATGTGACGGTTACGGACTCGTTCCGGAGGAATATTTAGCATGACACTCGACTCTATATTGAAGAACCTCGACCCCGTAATCTCAGAGATTTTGGATAGGGCATTGAGTGACAAGGATATTTCGGTAGAGCAGGGGACCGAGCTGTTCGATGCCAATGGAACAGAAATGAATATGATTCTCAGGGTCGCAGACGAACTTCGCAGACGGACAGTGGGAGAGAACGTTACATACGTGGTAAACAGGAATATTAATTTCACAAACGTCTGCATAAAACGCTGTGGCTTCTGTGCGTTTAGTCGGGATTTTAGGCAGGAGGAAGGTTATTTCCTGCCTACAGAAGAGATTCTGAGAAGAGCCAAGGAAGCTTGGAGGCTAGGCGCAACTGAGATTTGTATCCAGGCCGGCCTACCTCCAAAAATGGATGGGAACTTGTATATTGAAATCTGTAGAGCGATAAAGAAAGAACTCCCCGATATTCACATACATGCATTTTCTCCTGAGGAGGTTCTTTACGGAGCACTTCGGTCTGAAGTCTCAGTTGAGGAATATTTACGAAGGTTGAAGGAAGCCGGCGTCGGTAGTCTTCCAGGGACAGCGGCCGAAATATTGGATCAGAAGATGCGAGACCAAATTTCTCCTGGTAGGATCAGCGCCAAGGACTGGATAAGGATTGTCAAGCTTGCGCATTCTTTGGATATTCCGACCACGTCTACCGTCATGTATGGTCATGTGGAATCATCATTGCACAAAGCAAAACATCTTGAGGTACTCAAGGAGATTCAGAAAGGTACTCACGGCTTTACGGAATTTGTACCCCTTAGCTTTGTTCATAGCGAGGCACCCATGTACAATAATGATAACAATAAGAATAATCATAATAATGGCGCGATGCCTAACATGAGGCCGGGCCCCAGCGGCAATGAAGTAATGAAAATGCATGCAGTTTCAAGAATCATGCTAAATGGCTACATAAATAATATTCAAGTCTCATGGGTCAAAGAGGGAGCTAGAATGTCTCAGCTGTTGCTCGGAGCAGGTGCGAACGACTTCGGCGGCACCCTTATGAATGAAAGCATCTCTACGGCAGCAGGTGCGCAATATGGGCAGTTAATGAAACCCAAGTATTTACATTCGATAATAAGAGAAGCGGGCAGAGTACCGGCTCAGCGCACAACGCTTTATACACTAATCAAGGTATTCGGCCCTGAGCCCCGAGAATCGGAATCTAGTTTGGATAAGGCCGATCCCAGAGAATTTGGATCGTATCACGAATTAATCAAGCTGGACAAGTTTCGATATAGGAACCAGACCTGATCAGTCCGAACTCGTAAAAATTCGTTTACGTTATTCAGGAATTTCTGACTAGACTTATCATGCCTAGTGATGTAGCCCTAACGTGACCGCATAGTGTCGCTCTTAGGGTTCGTTGCATCTTGGTTAGAAAATTAGACGCTCAGTATAGTACCCTTAACAAATTTTCGAATTCGATGTCTGTCATTGACTTGCGAGTCTCTATTAATATCGCAGCATCATTTCCTACTAGATAACGAGGTAATATTGGCTTGGATCGTAGTGTCTTCAGTGTATTGGATGCTACCTCGACAGGTAATGATCCCAATTCAAGCATGCGCCCCATGTTGTTAGTTAACTTCCGAGTCATTTCAGAATATGTGGAAGACTATCGTATGGCTCTGGGTCATGACAAGTTTGTAAACGTCGAGGAACGGATGATTCCAGGTTCGATAAGTGAGACAGCGATACCGAAGGGTTCTAATTCATATCTTAAGGATTCACTCAAACCCTGAACTGCGAACTGACGAACGCTGAAGAACATGGAAATCCAATTCGTCCTGCGACAGAGTTAGTGATTATGACACCGCTTCTTTGGTTCCGCATGAGCGGTAACACTGACCATAACATTCTGATGATGCCATAAAAGTTTGTTTCAAATTGTGCTGCCATTTCTCTAATGGAAATATCCTCGAAACATCCTAGTAAGATTTAACCAGTACCGTTCACTAACAGACCTATCAAACCCTTCGTTTTTCAATACCTTTTTCACTTCACTCGTAACAGAAGAACTGCTGTTGACATCTAGTTTGATCAGCTGCAAAGATAACTTTTCAATACACACAGCTACACAGCTATATGAGATAATTTCCTGGCTTGGGCGAGGGATTTTATTCCGGCATATGTTACATATTCCCGTCTTGCCAGTCTGCTAGCCCACGCTAGTAGAAGTGCACTTCTACTTATTTTTGATATAGACGATATTAACACTATTGCGGGTAAGGTTTAAGAATAGTAGCGAGGGTCTTTTGTGTGTTAGATCCGATGGAATCGGCAGCGAGCACTTCTACCGTACTCCGCTCAAAATGGCATACTCTCCGGCATAAGGGTGTAGCATTTCCTCCTGCCTATCAATCAAGAGGGCTAAACATAATTATTGGTGGAAGAAGATTATCGCTCGATCCAGCTCAAGAAGAATTAATTTATGCATGGGCAAAGAAAAAAGACACTCATTACATCCTAGACAGGGTTTTCCAGCTGAATTTTTTGAGTGACCTAAAAAAACTGCTGTCTAAGGAATTTCAAAGTATTGATAACCTTGACGTTATTGACTTCTCCGAAGCCTTCCAACTGGTAGATCAAGAAAAGAAAATGCATGAGGCCGAGCTAGAGAGAATCCGTAACCTTCCCCGGGAGGAGAAACGAAGCATGACTATCGCTAAACGTGCAGAAAAAGAAAAACTGAAAGCAACTTATGCGAAGGCCATCGTAGATGATGTTGAAGTAGAAATAGCCAACTGGCTGGTCGAACCGCCAGGGTTGTTTATGGGTAGAGGTCAGCACCCTCTCCGAGGAAGGTGGAAACCACGTGTAGGAGCTCAGGATGTTATTCTTAATCTCGGAGAAGACGCTCCTGTGCCCGGAGGAACATGGCAAGATATCGTGCACGATCATTCGTCAACTTGGCTTGCAACCTGGACAGAGAAATTGACCGGTAAAAGAAAGTACGTGTGGCTACACGACTCGGCTACGCTTAGACAGAATAACGAGAAAGAAAAATACGATAAGGCCAGCAAACTAGGAAAGCACATCAATAAAGTGCAAAGAGAAATTATCAACAGGATGCTCAGATCTACGGAAATTAATCAAAAGAAGATCGCCACTGTCTCTTACCTCATATTTAAGCTTGCAATGAGGGTGGGTGATGAAAAAGATCCGGAAGAATCTGATACTGTAGGCGCTTCAACTTTGAGAGTAGAACATATCAAATTCCCAGAAAGTGATGGACAGCATTTTATAGAGTTCAACTTCTTGGGCAAAGACAGCGTTCCATGGCAAAAAACACTCCCGGTTGACTCTCAAGATACAAGCGGCCTTTACGACAATCTCAAGTTATTCATGAAGGGTAAACAACCAGGCTCTCAGATTTTTGATGGAATCACTTCTAGTAAAGTCAATGCGTTCCTTCGAAGCATTGATCCCAAAAGCGTACCTGGATTAACTGCTAAAGTTTTTAGAACTTTTATAACTACAAGAACAGTAAATGAGGCACTAGCTAAGCCACCGATAATGATCCATGAGAAGTCATCTGAAGCACAGAAAATCTATGTGGCCAAAATGGCAAATTTGACAGCCGCAGTTACTTGCAACCACAAAAAAGGCATCGATCCAAAAAATCCCGCCAGTAAAAAAGCAATAGAAAGATATGAAAATTCATTGCTGACAAAGCAAGAAACGATCGAAAAGTTAAAGCGCGATATGGAAGCAAGAACATGGAAAACTGAAATGCAAAAGAGTAGACTCGAGCAAAGATTAGAAAAGCTTGAAATGCAACTAAGACTACAGAAAAATACCCGCGATTACAACCTTGGCACATCTCTGAGAAATTACATCGATCCTCGGGTAATGAAGGCCTGGATGGCGTATGTTGGGCTTGACTGGAAAAAAATATACACGTCCACACTTCGACGCAAGTTCAAGTGGGTCGAAGAGTATCCCATGAGAGAGTTAAGAGCATTCTATCCAAGTGCAAAAGAAAAGCAAGATAGAGCAGTAGAGGTAGTTCAAGAAGAGAGCTAACTTGGGCGGTGTTTAGTTCATTTCATATATCGCTTGGTCATACCGCAATTGTTTCATGAAAATTATTTCAATATGCCAAATATACGGAACAAAAAAACGTATCTAGTTTGTGGAATAGTCTTTAGTTTACTATTAGGCATTATGGGCTCTGAAGAAAGAAATGCGTATTCGTATTTGCAAACCAAGTCTGATAGGTATTCTATAAGTTCACTTTTTGTTGCCCTGTTCTCAGACGGCACAGCATTAATAGAACAAGACGTAGTTCTCAATCCGTCTATACCCAACACGATGGTTGTTCTGTATGGCAGGAGCGTTGATGGTCTAAGTGTAATGGATTATAAAGGAAAGTCGATCGGATACCAATCTGGTCAGCAGCCAGGTGAGGTGATCATAAACTCCTCCGGAATATCAAATGCCAGATTATCTTACGAAACGCCTGATCTTGTTAATAAGCAGGGGAGGACTTGGACCTTTTCGTTCAATTCCACGACTGGTTTTTCCTTAAAACTACCTACGAATTCGACAATTATTGACTTGGGCAAACAATTTCCAACGTCTGTCACGCAAATTGGCGAACAAGGATTACTTACTTTTCAGCCGGGTCATATTCAAATTAGCTACGTAATTGGATATTTGGGTACGGAAGCTCAGTCGAACGCAAGTATCGAATCTGCAGTTATTGCAATCCAGGATGCTAGGAACAGATATCCAGGAATAATAACGGCAGATGCACAAAACCTACTGCAACAGGCATTAACGGCTAAAGCTAGCAAAAAATATTCAGACGCAGAAAAATTCAGCACCGCAGCAAATGACTTGGCCCTTAATATCACAAGAGACTACGTGGCCTCTCAAAATGCAATCGGAACAGGACAGCTGGAGGTGCAAAAAGCGGCTGAAACTGGGCACAATACTAGTGCAGCTAGAGCAATTATTTCACAGGCAGAAAATGAGTTCTCTAAAGGTCACTACAACCGCGTCAAAACGCTAGTCGATGAAGCGACTATATCTATTGGGAACGACGCTTCTAACCCATTTCCCGTCTTTGCGATAATAGGAGGTATCGCGATAGCAAGTACGGTTTCAGTTCTAGTTCTTCGAAAAAAAATAATACACAAACGCTTGCGGGTTGAAATTGAGCATGATTCTGTTGGTGGTCCATTCTCTGATGATTCATCTGACAGACGCCCTCCACCTCAGCCTTCGTCATTTCCAACTGCATCGCCGCCAGGCCAAGAAGAACAGGATCTGCCTGTGCCCAAAGCGGAACAAACTGACCTTTCTAGAGTGGTGATCCGAATTCTTGCCGAAAGGCCTCATCTTCGACCTGAAGACCAGCTTGTTCTCAAGTATTTAGCCGAGAATGATGGTGCGGCGTTTGAGAGTGAAGTAAGGAATAAGTTTCTGTTACCAAAAACTACAATATGGCGATTGGTGAAGAGACTCGAAAGGGAGGAATTAATCGAGATAAGGAAGGCAGGGGGACAGAATCTGATAAAGTTGCGATTCGAGGGCGTAGAACGCTAGGGATACGATCTATCAATATGAATTCATCATCTCACTCTAAGTCAAAGCCAATGCTTAATTAGTCCCCTTGATATATTGTGACACAAAAGAGCGATGCCTACAGCCTACGTGCTAATTAACTGTGATATAAGCCATAAAACAGAAGTCATAAAGGAGCTTAGCCAGCTACCAGGGATTTTTGAGGTTGCAGAAGTGCATGGAGCATATGATATTTTGGTAAAGTTAAACCAGGGAAGCGTTGACGAGTTGAAAGAAACTATAAAGTGGCATCTCAAAAAGATTCCTGATATAAAGTCTACCGTTACCCTGATAGCAATTGAGAGTACCGACCCAGGTATGTCATAATCTTGGAGACGAGTGTTGGAATTACTAGCTAAGATAATCCATATTTTTTCCAATTTCGGTCAACAACTGCCTTTGTTTCATCGTCTACCACAGCAAGTTGTTGAATTTCTCTGGCATATCCCTCTTCCTTCCACTTCGTAGTAGCATCAATTCCCAGTTTTGAGCCCAAATTTACTAAAGGTGATGCAGGATCCAGCGTATCAGTGGGTGCATTGTCGATCACCATAGTGTCTCGTTTAGGATCGGATCTTGTAGTAATAGCCCATATTACTTCGTCTACACTATGTACATTAATATCCTGATCGACTACAACAAATATTTTCGTAAGTGATAGCTGGCCCATACCCCACAGTCCCATCATTACTTTCTTCGCTTGGCCAGGATATCGTTTCTTTATGGAAATGACTGCTAAGCCCTGAAACCAACCTGCAGCTGGCATCGCAAAGTCAACTACCTCTGGCTGAAATATCTGGATTAATGGCAAGAACGAGCGCTCGATAACTTTCCCAATGTATGCATCTTCAAGAATTGGTTTACCCACCACAGTTGTCAAGTAAATTGGGTCTTTTCTTTTCGTTATGCAAGTAAGTGTGAACGTAGGAAAGGGCTCTGACGGGGTATAATAGCCAGTATGATCACCGAATGGGCCCTCCATGCGAATATCGTCAGGATCCACATATCCTTCCAAAACAATTTCGGCGTTAGCAGGAACCTCCAAATCAACCGTGCTGCATCTTACTAGTTTAATTCCTTTCTTTCTCATAATACCGGAAAAGAGGAATTTATCTATTCCTTCTGGAACAGGCGCAACCGCGGCAAGAACGGTTGCAGGATCAGCGCCTATAATGATGGCAACTTCAATTGGTTTTCTCTGCTCTTTTGTTATTTCATAATGCAGTGCACCGCGCTTATGCGTCTGCCAGTGAATTAGGGCTTTTTTGTCGCCGATAACCTGAATTCTATAAACACCTAGGTTTCGAATACCTGTGTTGGGGTGCCTCGTAACAGTTACCCCGAAGGTGATGAATTTGCCGGCATCACTCGGAAATGATTTGAGAACTGGCAGACAGTTTAAGTTAGCATCTTGTGTTTGCATTATTTCGTTAACTGGGCCCGATTCTGTATGCCTCGGACCGTAGTCGGAGATTTCTGAGAGTTTAGGCAACATTTTGAGTTTGTTCAGCATTCCGGACGGTAAACTTAGCTTAGTCAGTTCAACTATACGATTACCGATCTCTGTAAAGTCTTCTATCTCTAGAGCGATTTGCAGTCGTTTTATCGTCCCAAAGGCATTACCAAGAATAGGGATATCAGAGCCTTCTACATTTTCAAAAAATACTGCGGGCTGGTCTCTCGAATACATCAGCCGGCGCATAATTTCCGCGATCTCCAAATTAGGATTTACCTTCGCATTTATCCGCTTTAATTCGCCAGCTCTATCCAGCGCTTCAACATACTCCCCTAAGCTTTCGAACGGCATGAGAGCTATATCAAGGAGAAAGGTTAGATAAGTATTCTCTAGTTGGAGCTAGGATGATGTTCCCAACGGCGTGTAATTGACGGTACAGCAGAACTAATCTGTTGTGCATAGAAATGACAACAGCCGATACCTCCAGCTCAGTTCGATTTATGAATGGCTTTGCAGGTGGTTTACTCAGAGCAAGATAGAAAGCCTTTTCATGAAAATGCTGGATTCTTCTAGTATGCTAAAGCAATTAATTCGAAAAGGCGGTCTTTTTCAACTGAGCTTTTAATTATGGCACTCTTGCCCTCGCAACATCAACTAATCGAATAGTTGCAGGAACTCGTTTTAAAACGCCTCCCTTGTACGAGGATCAGTAAGAACACGATTTCTTCAGAGATAGATAGTAGTAGATACAATACTAGTGTGAAGGGTACAACTACATGCCCCTATAAAACAAAATCGCAATTTCTCTACCCAAATCATTATTACAAAAAGCAAAAGCCGTAAAGATATACGAAGAAGCATATTCATCCGTAGATGAGTTGAGTAGAACAATATCTCCAAAGAATTGGAATCAAATTACTCTTGGTACCCAAACCGGAAGCTTGATTGGTCGCCAAAAAGATTGCAAAAAAGAGGTATAATAATTGGTCTGTTTGTTGTGGCCCCCTGCGAATCAAGCATGTTAATAACTAATTCATGCAGATTGGAATAACCTTGACTTACTATTGCAATCGACGCAAATAGTATTAGGATACTAATGAATACCATTCCGCGTTCTCAAATAGTAACAGTTTGTGTCAGAAGTGGTGAATATTAAAATGACAGCATACCTCAAAATGGCACAGGCTTCTGGTATGTCAAATTACCCGGTGGTGATTCATTAAGGCCAGGTTTACAGAAGATAACAGTATGGATCCCCTACATGAGCATAGTATACGGCAAGCCTATTTTTGTTGCATTTGTCTGCAGCGATAGAAATGTGATCATGCATCCTCATTTCTGCTCCCATTAGAAATCCTTGCTGAATGTAAACAGACTAGCTGCTAATCACAACCTTGACCCCCGTTCGAGAGCGATCCTGTAGCCTTATCAAATGCATTCTATAGACAGTTAGATGAGACACTCAACTATAACTATCCATTATATCCTGCCACCAACCATGAACCCAGAGCTGAGGTGAATATGTATCTAACACATATGATCTTAGCCATCTGCCATAGGTAATATGCATACACGTACATGATGGGCCGAGAGGGAGTTGAACCCTCGGCCTTTCGATTATCAGTCGAACGCTCCACCAAGCTGAGCTATCGGCCCCTTTGTCGCCTAAAATCTCTCAAAATAAGTGTTATTTAATCTTGTGGCTCAGGACAGTACTGTAATCTCTAAATGCATTTAAGAGCATCATGGCCCTAGATCGCATGGTAAATGGCTGAATCAATCAGCAATATAGCCATAATAACGAAAGCGAACAGCATTGAAGCCGAGGAAGCCGCTAGAAGAATTACAAGATTGGTTGCACATCGAGAGCTTACTATATATGCTGTGAATCCGCTGACGATGGATGCTAGTCGACCAGTCGAAGCAGAAGATCTCGGAAAACTTGAACTTGACATTGTTTTTGCAATAGGCGGGGATGGCACAACATTGAGAGCATTTAGATATATTCCGCGGGAGACACCTTTATTGAGTGTTAATGTTGGTGGCAACAGAGGCATCTTATCTGAAACAGGAATTGCATCTTTGGACGAATCTATAAATGCTCTACTTCTAGGCCAGTACTTTCATGAACGCCGTATAAGAATTCAGGCGTCTGTCGGGCAGAAGATCATTCCGGCAGCTTTAAATGATATCATGGTAACAAGGGTAAATCTGACAAGAACTCCTCTGCTGTCCATAAAACTGATGGGCGATGTGATAGAGCAGAGGATGGATGGGATCATAATCTCTACCCCGACCGGATCAACAGGGCACTCGTTCTCAATCGGCGGTCCAGTTTTATATGAGAGGTTGGAATCGTTGCTCCTTTCCCCGATCGCGCCGATGAATAAAATGCCACGTTTGGTGCTTCCACCAGACGAAATCGAAGTTACAAGCACGCACGATCTCAGCATGGTAGTAGACGGACAAGAAATATTCCCGATCGCCGCAGGCGAAACTCTGAAAATTTCTCGCCATCAATACGACGCACGATTCATTCGAATTAGAAAAAGAGGTATGAGACAGATTGTCAAGCTCGGATTTTAGCGAATTCGTTTTGGACGCAAGTGCATTTTATGCTGGGATTCCGTTCCAGTCTTCAAAGAAATGCTTTACTACCAACGCAGTTTATAATGAAGTTAAGCACATAAGAAGATCTTACTCACCGTTAGAGGCGCTAATTGACGCAGGTAATTTGATGGTTATAGAGCCCGAAAAAACCTCGTTGAATAAAGTCATAGCTACAGCAAAAGAAACAGGTGATAGTCGCAAACTTTCATCGGCAGATATTTCAATACTTGCTCTTGCTCTTCAACTGAGGAAGACTCTAATTTCGGACGACTATGCAGTGGGAAATGTCGCAACGTTCTTGAAAATCCCAGTCAAAACACTCGCCTTCAAGGGCATTAGTGAGTTGAGAACGTGGGTCTCGTTTTGTAAGGCGTGCGGCCAGACGTACGAATCTTGCATTAGCGTGTGTAGAATATGTGGATCTCGACTCAGACAACGATTCAAGGTGGTAAGTGGTAAAGCCTAACAGGGATATTTCAGCACCTGCTTGATGCGTTTCTAGTTTCAATTATCGAGGCTAATCGGAATCTGTCTCTTCGTTCGATTTAGTTGAGATTGGTTTTGAAAGCTTAATGTGGATTGTGTCCTCTACGCCATTGAGTTTGAAGTCTCGTATGATCTTTGGGTCATTGCCGACATGTTTAAGGTAGGTCGCAAGAAGCAATACCCAACGTGATACGGATTCGCTTCCAACCTTTGATCGGATACTCAGTATATTATTAATTTTGTCGTGAGTTAAACACCCGGAACAACTAATACGTAAGGCGCAGTCAATGATGGTAAGCATTTCATCGATACCCGTATCAAATATGTCTATTCCTAATTTCTGCGCAGACTTGATTAAAGCGGACGTAGGTTCATCCCAATTTTTAGAGATCTGTCCAAAGATATCTGCACTTTCGAGAATCTTGACTAACTTGTTTGCTTTCATAACGATGTTTGGTCGCATATTTACAATTTGCCTGATTTCGAGCGCATTGTTCCACTCCGTCTCAAAACTTCGCAATTGTGACAAGCCGAATATGTCAATAGATGCAAAAAGAGCAGCTTTTCCGTTACTGCTATCAACTGCAACCATATTATTAGAGTCGATAATTATCATATTAGAAGTCACATTTCCAATTTTCAGATCAATGTCTTCCGGAAGTGATTGCAGGTTCTCGTTCCCGATACATTGATTTGCTAATAACAGCCTAATGTTGACGCCATTAGTGATAGCTTTGATCATGGCTAATTGACACTGTATTATCAGTTGTATTCCCCAGCTATCCAGAATAGCATAAACAGAGGACTTGGAATTGGCAATTAGGCTCTTCATTTTCTCTAATGTGGAATTGGGATCTAGGATGTAATACCTCCTTTCCTCGGAAGCCTTAGGTCTTTGCTCTTCAGTGATTCTCTGAAGTCTATCCACTATTTTTTTCATATTCTTTGACCTGCGTTCGTAGAGCTTCACTATTTCTCTAAACGCCTCTTCAGGAGGAATGGCACTGCAAATTAAGGGCTTCGATTGAGAGACTATTGATAATCTTTTTTTTTCCAATTTCTTCAGAGTAGAGTACACTTTTGTACGAGGTAGGTTTGCGTAGTATGATATTTCACTGGCTGCAAGCGAGCCTTTACGAATCATTGTAAGATACGCTCCTGCTTCATACCTTGATAGGCCTAATTCTTCTAAGTTATCAACTAGGTCGTTAGCGTTATGTCCTCTGGGCATAGAAACTATTCAGAAAATTGTGACTTCGACTGAAGGTAAAGATAATAGTTAAATTCATTGCATCAAAGTTAAAAAAAATACTGAGCTGTTACCTCGTGCTATAGTATCCGTAGTTACGAATTTATTCACTACATGGATGGTATTAATGATGGTATCCGGTTTGACATAGATACACTAATGGAATCCAGGTCCAGATGGGTAACATCGGAATTAAGGTCAGGAGACGATGGCAAGTACAATTCAATGAAATATGACGTGTCTTTACAACCAAGAATTGATGCAATTCTAAACCATATTACCGAGCTTGAACGAATATTGTGTCAATCAATATCAAAAGATGGCGACATCAGTCGGAATAAGGATCTGCATCTAGTCAAAAATCATACTACTCATTATTCTGATATGTCCGCCTCGGAATACTTGTCGACACGAAAACTGAACCAGGTTATTCACGTGTCAAAAATATTACTCGAGAGGTTGGTATATCAATTGAGGAACATTTCAAATCTCAGCGATATAGTAATCATATTAAGCCCTGCTGTTGGAATACTTAAGAATATTCGCTCTTCATTGATTCCATGGATACCTGATTCTCGTCAAGAATTGTGTTATATTTGTGAACTGTTGGAAGTTGTCCTGGTAGATGCTGCCCAATTGGGTGGATACACAATAAACTTTCAAACAGCAAATGAAAGTGCTTTGCACTTGATAAGTGAGGCATCCTTGAATAAAGGGGAGAACTAACAAAAGAACAATCAGAGTTACGCGGCGCACTACGAAGTGACTAAATTCCTAGAGCACTGCGCACATGTTACTCTGGACACCTCCATTTACCACTCTTTGAGCTGAAATCAACTCTAGCCATGACGTAGTATCTTGTGCAAATTATTTTGTTTCTTACGCAATATACATTTACATCATAGTAATTCAAACGTTGTGTTAATTATTATTTTATTAGCGGTAATCAATCATTATGAGTCTGGCTCCCCAAGAATTAGAGAATAGCGCAAGCAAATATGCCGCAGAAGCAATTCGATTAGATTCACAAGGCTCGCGAGGAATGGCCATACAGTCATATCAGCGGGCAATCGAATCTCTTGTAAAACTAGTACAGGTCTATCCAGAATACAAATTAAATAAAATCTATGTCGAGAGAGCTGGCGCATATCAAAGTAGAATTGAAGCGTTACGAATGTCACACAAGCTCGATGAAGGCAGCTTGACGAAGCCAGACGAACCCACTAAGGAGAACCGGACAATTAATTCAAATCAGTACGCCAAGGCTGCTGGCCGCACCAATGCACAGGCCGCTGAACCGTCGGATGGTGCTCTAGATGAGCTGGTAATGAAGGAAAAGCCGACAGTTCACTGGCACGAGGTTATCGGGCAGGAGGATGCGAAACGAGCCATTAGGGAATCTATTGTCTATCCCACAAAAAGAGCGGATTTGTTCCCTCTAGGATGGCCCAGAGGCATACTGCTTTACGGACCTCCAGGGTGTGGGAAGACCTTAATCGCAGCAGCGGCTGCAGCCGAGATTGATGGCTACTTTATCAATGTCGACGCAGCTTCGATGATGAGCAAGTGGCTAGGCGAGGCAGAAAAAAACGTCTCGAAATTGTTTGTGATGGCACGTAAGCTCAACGACCGTGAAAATGTTCCGGTACTCCTTTTTGTAGATGAAATAGACTCTCTACTCGGAACCAGAAACGGCGAAGTCGGTGGCGAAGTTAGGCTAAAGAATCAGTTCCTTACCGAAATGGACGGAATAAATAGCAAATCAAAAGAGCTACTCCTCTACGTCATAGGTGCAACTAACAAACCATGGAGTTTAGAAGCAGGATTCCTTAGGCGATTCCAAAAAAGGATCTACGTAACGCTCCCAGACCATAGTTCGAGAACCAATTTATTCGTTCAATATACCGCGGCATTGAGAAAAGAACCCTCGTTGAAATCCGAAGATCTTGCCAAGTTAGGGGAAGGTTATAGTGCAAGTGACATCAAGGATATTTGTCAGTCAGCCCAGCTCAGGGTAGTTAACGAGCTATTTGAAAGTGGAAAAGCTATGGATGCAAAGTCAAATCCAAGAGCCATTAACATGATCGATTTCAAAGAAATTTTTAAGATTAGAAAACCAAGTGTACCTACGGATATGATTAGAGCATACATGAGATGGAGTGACCAGTTTAAGGCACTCTGAGAGTCAAAATGAAATATGCCACTCTTTAAGCGTTAGACTACCAGATCTGGGCTTTTGAATTTGTTCATTGCTTCGGAAATCTGCTTCTTTGCAATATCTCTGCCTTTCCAGCCAATAACCTTAACATATTTTCCCTGTTCTAACTCTTTGTAGTGTTCAAAGAAATGGGTAATCTGATTACGCAAATACTCAGGGATGTCGTCAACTTCCTGAATGGTTGAAAAGCTCGGGTCTATCTTGTTTAACGGAGCCGCTACGATTTTTGAATCATGACCTTTCTCATCCTCCGTCAAGAGTACCCCGACTGGGCGAGCTCTTATAACAGCCATAGGTATTATAGGATTGTGACCGAGTACGAGTACGTCAGCTGGGTCTCCATCTTCTTCCTTCGTCTTCGGAATGGAACCATAGTTACATGGATAGTACATTGCACTGAGCAAGATTCTGTCCACGAAGATTAATCCATTCGTGGTGTCTAATTCATACTTTATGCTGCTGCCTTTTGGGATCTCTATTATTACATTGATTTCCTCAGGAGCGTTTTCGCCAGCACTCACGTTATATTTATGCGTCAAAATCAGTGTTTACCGCTCTTCAGCGAGAATATATTCTTATTGCATTTTAAACAAAAAACATAAACACGAGTTAAGAGGAGATTGCCACTCGTGCAGATGGAACTAGTAGGCAAATACGATGCAAAGGCTATCGAAACGGAGATTCGCCATTATCTCCACAATATCGACTTGAGCTCTCTTTTGGAGAACGAATTGCGGGATAATAAACAGCTGGTTGCTTTTATTGAGGGTCCCCCAACAATGAACGGCAATCCGCACGCTGGGCACCTAAGGGGGCGCATAATCAAGGATCTGTGGTACCGGTTTAGATCGCTTCAGAAGAAGAAGGTTCTGTTCAGAGCAGGTTGGGACACGCAGGGTTTACCGATCGAATTGCAGGCTGAAAAGGAATTAGGCTTGACCGGAAGTAAGATGGAAAATGTAAACAAAGTAGGACTAGAAAAAATTGTAGAGGCCTGTAAGAAAGTGATCCAGAGGTACAATGAAAGTTGGATTACCGCTGACAGGTTATTGGGCATGTCTTTCGACTATGAAAAAGCCTACTGGACGTTCCGCGATGAGTACATTGAGAGAGAATGGAGATATCTTAAAAAGGCATGGGAAACCGGAATATTGACAGAATGGTTTAGGGTAGTGGCATATTGTCCAGGATGTCAGACGTCCCTCAGCAACGCTGAAGTGAATCAGGGATACGAGAATGTTGAAGATCCCTCGTTGTATTATAAAGTCAAATTATCCGATCAGGATGTCTATCTAGTTGTATGGACTACTATGCCATTTACACTAGTAACAGATGAAATGGTTGGCGTTAATCCAAATGCAGCGTATGTTTACGTCAACGTAAATGGCGAGGTGTGGATAATAGCTGAAAACAGGCTGCAAGATTTAATGAGCGAATTACGGGTGACAGACTATCACGTGGAAAGAACTGTTTTAGGCAATCAGCTTAACGGAAGTCATTATGTTCATCCGCTATTAGGACTGATCCCAAAGTTGGAGGAGCTCGCTGCGGCAGGTTCTATACACTTTATAGTAGCGGAGGAATTTGTGGATATTTCTACTGGAAGTGGGATAGTACATCTGTCTCCAGCTAACGGCGAGAAAGATTTTGAAATTGCTGCAAAAAGGAATCTGCCAATTTTTGTACCTATAGACGACAAGGTAAATTTTACCTCAGAAGCTGGATCCTTCGCAAATACTTTCGTAAGGGACGCAGATTTACGAGTCGTGGAAGCATTGAAGACATCGCATGCTCTACTCAAGATCGGAAGGATCAAGCACCAGTATCCCACTTGTTGGCGTTCCCAACATAAACTAGTCTGGCTTGCAAGACGGGAGTACTTCTATATCATAGATAAGCTAGGTGAGATGCCGACCGAAGCCGCAAATGGAGTTGACTATTTTTTTGAGGCTCCAAAAAATAGATTTCTGGAAATTATCAAAGAGAAAGTTCCGTGGTGCATCACAAGGGAGCGTATATGGGGGACGCCGCTGCCTATATGGACATGCAAGAAATGTCAACACAAAGATGCGATGTTTTCGAGAGAGGAAATCTTGAAGAAATCGATCTCTTTACCAGATGGTCCTGGCTTCGAGCTACATCGACCGCAGATCGATAGGATCGAAATAAAATGTGAAAAATGTGGTTCTAACATGCGAAGGGAACTCTTCGTCTTGGATACTTGGCATAACAGCGGGGCGGCTCCCTACGCTTCACTCAGCGATTACGAGTACAAAAATCTGATTCCTGCCGTATTTATGACAGAGGGGATAGATCAAACACGGGGGTGGGCTTATACTCTATTAATCGAGAACGTTCTTTTGAATCAAGGCGCAGTCCCCCCATTCCGATCATTTCTTTTCCAAGGACATGTACTTGACGAAAGAGGTAACAAAATGAGTAAAAGCATCGGTAACGTTTTAGATGCCCACGATCTACTTGGGGAACATCCTGTTGATTTAATTCGATTTTATTTTATTTGGAAGTCCTCTCCTATTGATTCTTTGAAGTTCAGCCTACAGGAAATGCGAGCAAGACCTTACCAAATTATAAGCACATTGTATTACTTACATGTATACTTTAGACAGAACAGCACGTTTGATGGATTTAATCCACGATTACACGATCTAAAGTGGGTGCTAGCTAATGACCTAATGTCCATAGCTGAAATCTGGCTCATATCAAAACTCCAAAACCTTGTGAAGCAAGTTTCTCTAGCATTCGAAAGATGTAGATTCAACGAGGGTGCAAAGGCCGTGGAGGAATTTATAATCAATAGTGTAAGCCAAATGTACATCCCCGTTACTAGAAATGGTATCTGGGATGACGATCCTGAAGGCCTAGATCGAAGATTGGCCATTTATGCAGTGCTGGCACACTCTCTCGAACGAATAGACATAATGCTGAACCCGATAACACCATTCGTTACAGAATACCTTTACTTATCATGTTTCCCAAATAAAAAGAGTGTTTTGCTCGAACGTTGGCCCGAATATGACGATAATCTTGTTAATAATATCGTCGAGCAGGCTATAGATAAATGCAAGGAAATTATATCGCTCTCAAATGCTGCTCGAATGAAAGCCACTTTAAAGAGGCGTTGGCCTATAAAGGAAGCCCTGATTTGTATATCGGATACTAACTTGTTACAAGCAAGAGGAATTGCTGAAATATTGATAACTCAGCTGAATGTTGAAAGCTACCGCATTTTTGAGGTTACAAATGCAACACTTCTACAAAAAATGCGGAGTCTAATCGAGAATGAATTACCCATCGTTCCCAATGTTTTTTTGGTAAAAAAAAATGTAGCATCCAGAGTGAGGTCCGATATCGATAAGGTCAGCCGAGCTCTTGACAGAGTTGATAAATTGGAACTGATAAAGTCTCTGGAGACTTCGGGCAAATATTCGCTGTCTTATGACAGTAGACAAATAGACCTTTCATCCAACGAGTTAGAGTTCTCATATGCCGCATTGGAAGGTTACGCGATGTCAGAACGAGACAACCTTATGGTGTTCGTCAGGACAAGGCGAGATAAAGATTTGATTATAAAGGGAATGCTAAGAGATCTTGCAAGAAATTTACAGCAGCTTCGAAAGGAGCGTGGGTACAACCCCACAGAGATAGTTTCAACTGCCTTTGTTGCAAATTTATTTGAAGAGGAAATATCCTCATTATATTCAATGAGGGAAGAATTGTTACATCTAGTGCGTGTCAAATCAGTTGTTCTCTCCAAAGCATCTATTGAGAAGATTAATTACAAAACAATCCAGCTTGATGAGAGGGTATTAGAAATCTCCGTAGAATAGAAGAATCTTTTCACTAAAAGGTATGCAATATTATTGCTATAAGCTAATATATGCTCTGGCCAACTACGACTAGGTAATAGCTGTATCAATTAATCGGCCGCGCAGTAGATGGAAAGATACCCATTATGTCAATAAATATTCTCATATGTTTATAAATAAAAACGTGACATGGTATCTACCAAGTTGACAAATAAACAAGTAACCATCGACGAAAAGCAAGTAACGCTCGACGATTGGGTTATTGAGAGGTTCAGAGAGAAACTCAAGAAGGCTTCTGTCATTGCAAACAGATTGGGAAAGCCTATAGTCTTGTACAGAAAAACGCTCGAAGAGTCCGAGTGTGCTGGTGAAGAAGAAGTAGCCACACTTGTCAACGAAAGGTATGCTCTCGTTCAAGTTTATACACACGGAGGTTTTATCCCCCTGAGCTTTCAACAACAACATGTATTCTCCCTAAATGAATTTCCTACGTGGATGATGAAAAGAAGTCGAGAGCTAGTTCTGCAGTGTATTGAGGCAATGGATGATTAACCATCAACAGATTAGATAAATTAAGAAGTAATGTCCAAATTCTTCCGACATTAATGGTGTTGGTATGAATAGTAAAATCTGTGTCTCGGCATCTTAGGTACATTTCACATCTGACAAACAGTCAGTTTTTGATTCAGAGCCGTATTAGACGGATCAAGTTATCGTCCTCGAGCAAAATCAACAAAGTTGTTGACAAGTCATGATAGATGACGCTCGGTATTGCGCTGAATTTTGATAATCCTACAAAGGGTAGATATCTCCTTGTACATTTCATTTATTCAAAGATGGTCGCCCGGGAGAAAGGATGAAAAAACCGGCTGAGCGTGTAAAATTACTCAATGAATAGTGGACATATGGAAGACAAAATAATCCTACCAAGCCTAGATCCGAATTTAGTACTTAGTATTAGAATTTTCTTCGATCGTGATGACATAGTACATTCATATCATGAGATGAACTTGATGTATCTTAATATGTTAATATTATAATTATTAGGTGAAGAATATGTGATAATGTCGATAGGCTAATAAAGCGAATCTGACGTTCTTACCCATAGAGTAACGAAACGAATGAATGCAACTACTATAGCAACGGTGGATATACTGAGAAAAATAGTGGATATCACTAAGGGATTACCAGCATATACCAATGAAATTCTGAAAACTGGCATATTACCTCACAATAAGGCCAACCTAGTTACTATATGCGATTACATTAGCAGCATGATACACGAAGTAAATCTATCAGATAATTATCGAAAAGATGTAATTATGCTATTGGCTAGATTTTCAATATTCTTCAATAATACCAAAGTCTTTAAGGATATAGCTAGGGCAGACCTGTTACAATTTCTTGATAGTTACAGGAAACATGAAAGTAGTGATCCGAAGCATAAATATGTTGCAACTTACAACTTGTTTAGAATCCACTTGATGCGATTCTATAAGTGGCTATATAGTCCCAATATTGAGCATAAACAACGACCCAAACCAGCACAGGTTGAGAATATACCACAGCTCAAGAGAAAAGAGATTAGTTGCTACAAACCAACTGATTTATGGACGCAGGAAGATGACGCATTATTTTTAATGTATTGTCCAAGTTCAAGGGATAAATGCTATCATGCAATGTCGAGAGATTCAGCATGTAGACCACATGAACTATTAAAGTTACGAATAAAGGATGTGATGTTTAAGCTGACATCAGATAAAAGACAATATGCTGAGATTTCGGTTAATGGAAAGACTGGCACAAGATCAATACCATTGATTAATTCAATACCTTATGTCAAGGATTGGATCAATCAACATCCTCAAAGCGGTAATCAGAATAGTATATTGTTATGTGGATTTGGTAGGAGTTTAGGAAAGCAGTTAAACCCTAGTGCTGTCGATTTAATTTATCGATACTATCAGCACACGTATTTTCCAAAACTAAAGAATATTCCACAGGGGGATAAAAACAAAATTGCGGAGCTATTGAAAAAACCTTGGAACCCATACATTCGTAGACACTCAGCACTTACGGAAAAATCAGGTATATTGAAGGAACACCATTTACGACAATACGCAGGTTGGGCTAAAAATAGCAATATGGCCCAAAAATATCTTCAGTATTTCGGCAATGAATCATCTAATAACTTATTAGAAGCTGCGGGAATAATTACAAGCGATAAACAACACTCAGATTTATTGAAATCGAAGTCCTGCCCCAACTGCAAAGAACCCAATAAACCAGATAGCAAGTTTTGTATTAACTGTCAGATGGTATTAACATATGACGAATACTCAGAAACTCTGGAGAAGCAGCAACAGCGAGAGTCAGAAGTTCAAAGTTTACGAGCCGAGGTAAAAGCGCTGCAGGATGAGCAGAAACAAAAAGCAGAGGAGATTTTATGTACGTTGGCACAATTCAAAGAACAACTGAATGAGAGAGACCAGCGGCGATTAGAGGCGGACTTCAGAAATGGTCAATAAAAAAGATCGAACAGAATGGAATTGAAACTGGGAAAGCAGTGACTTACTGAAAAACCCCGGCATCGTGTCGATATGCTAAAGCAAAATTAGCACGACCTTTGGGACCAGTATTCCTTATTAGTTAGAATTGCTAAATTAGAGATATATGTGAATAGAACAAAGACATAAGTAAACAGATAAGAGCACAAATTCTTTTATGCCAACGATGTTCCCACGAATGGACCTATCACGGAAAAAATCCGTATTTTACCTTGTGTCCATATTGCAGAACCACAGTTAGAATAAGTAAGAAAAAATCGTTACAGCCTTTTGAGGCCCCTAACCTAGACAAGACTGTAGCGCTTGAGAATGCATCAACAGGTGAGATGCAACAATGAACAATACTAATTCTGATCTTAAAACCTTTTCAAGTGTACTGGGTTCAAACGACGAAGAAGTTAGTGAGAAAGACAAATGTCGAGAATGTGGTCAAGATCATAGTTTCAGGCCCACGTTCGAAGGGGTTCGAACAAGTATAGATCAGGATGTTATCGACATGCTTATCGAGAAATTGCTACGTTGGGAACAGGGTTGTAACGCGGAGAAGCTGCTTGCAAAATGACTACTATGATTCATGAATTTCCACTAAATGATGAAATCAGGGAATTGGGGTTTTCTAAAGTCTGCGCAAACGGAAAAACCCTGCTAGTATATAATTCGTCAGACCTACCCCCAATTCAATGCGAATATTATAAGAATGATTTACAGGCGACCATAAATGACTTAAGACAAGCGCTTATTGAGTCCGGTCATTTTGATAACAAAACAATAGAGAAATTCCTTGTACTTTTGTCGCAAGTATGGGTCAAGTCGGTAGAAGAGGAGCAACACAGCAGGGACGAGGAAGAATCATCATTATCACAAGCAGAAAGGATTGTCCAAATAGCTGAAGGAAAATGCCAAGAATTTTTTGTTGATCAATACAGAACCCCGTATTCCGCAGTAAATATTGGAGGACATACTGAGACACTTCCTTTGAACAATGGTGGGCGTTTTAAGCACTGGCTCTCCAAGACATATTATGAGTTAGAAGAAAAAGTGCCAAACGCAGAGAGCATATCAAACGCTCTTAATGTTTTGAAGGCTAAGGCTGATTTTGATGGCAATTCAAAAGAGATGAATCTAAGGGTTGCAAGCTACAACAACAAGAATGAAATTTATTATGACTTGACAAATGGTGAATGGGAAGCAGTAAAAATAACATCGGAAGGCTGGAGCATTGAAAAGGCTCCGGTAATTTTCAAGCGGTATAGCAATCAACAACCACAGGTATATCCTTCTGAACAATACCCAGATGATGTACTTGACAAATTTATGCAGCTGCTAAACGTCAGTGGTGATAATGTAGAAGATCATAAGCTATTACTGACATGCTGGATCGTTGCGGCATTCTTTCCTGACATCCCGATACCTGTTCTAATGCTGCCAGGTGAACAAGGTGGCGGAAAATCAACCCTACAGGAATTGGTAAAAATGTTAGTTGACCCTTCTAGCATACGCACTCTAATATTCCCAAAAGATATTGACGCATTGATACAACAACTGGCGCATAATTATATTGGCTTTTACGATAATATTTCAAGAATACCTGATTGGATATCTGATCAGCTATGTAGAGCCGTAACGGGAAGCGGATTTTCAAAGCGTAGGTTGTATACTGACGATGACGATGTAATATACTTCTTTAAAAGCCGCCTCGGATTCAATGGCATCAATATGGCTGCAACAAAAGCAGACCTTCTTGATAGGGGCTTGATTATAGAGCTTAAACGTATAGACAAAAAGGAACAGCGAGAAGTTACAGATATTTGGAATAAGTTTGAGGAAATAAGGCCTAAGCTACTTGGATATATTCTTGACATAGTGGTTAAAGTACTGGGCATCATACAGGCCATATCGGTTAAGCTAGAAGAGCTCCCAAGAATGGCAGATTTTGCAAAAATAGGAGAGATAATATCACGTTGTATGGGCAATCCGGATAATCTGTTTCTTCAGGCTTATTACAAAAATATAACATTGCAAACAGAAGCACTATTGGAGTCCAGTCATGTGGCAACTGCGATAGTCAAGTTTATGGCCGATAAAGAAATCTGGAAGGGTAGCGCAACCGACCTATTGGAACGCCTTGTAGATGTTGCAGAAAGTCTCAGTATTAGTACCATGAGTAAATTATGGCCAAAAAGCCCCAATATCTTAAGTCGCAAGCTAAACGAAGTAAGAACAAATCTTAGGGACATTGGGATCAATATAGAACGTCAAAAGGACAGCAATACAACCAGGATAATAGAGATAACCAAAATAGAGTCCAATAAGACGGAAAAAACATCGTCTCAATCGTCTCAAAGTCAAATTGACGCTCCTCTTGAGCCCGCAATTAGAGACGATATTGAAGACGATAATGACTGTACGGATGATAAACCGTGTAAAAAAAATACCCAAAATCACGCTCAGAATCAACTTAGTGACGATATCGACGGTAAAGACGATATTATTCCAACCGTCAGGGAGGAGCTCCTAGAAATCCCCTGGGAGAATCAAGACAGTATTGATCACAACACCAATGCCTCATTCGACTGTTGGCACGGTGATCCGCCTAAACCCAAGCCACTAGACTTTAACGATCAAAGTTGGTGGCAAATCAAAAAAGGAGAGAATAAGAGATAATGCCAATAGCCCATTGTGAGATAACAATCGAAGCTGGATTAGACATTATTCTAAGTCATTTCGAACCGCCTATCTGGCCTAGGACTATTTCTACCAACACGACAGATGGAAGGCAAGTTCTAGTCTATAATGAGCAGCAAGCAATTGCAATGTTTAAGCGGGCTAATCTGTTAAATTGTAAGATAAACGCCTATCCTAGTTATACAGAATGGAATGCGCTTAACAGACAAGCACCCAACTTTATATTTATAGATCTGGACTTGTCACAGTTCATTTCTAGGTTGGCTCTTGACCGAACATTACAAAAAACCTTGAACTTTATCAAACAAAAACTGGGCGTTGACGCTCAACCAACGGTGATCTGGTCTGGCAATGGGTATCATATCTACATACCTATTCAGGCCTTTATCCTAGAGTCAGAGAATATCTTTGCAGAATTTGAACACGCTTCAAGGAAGTTCATACAGTTTGCAGAACAATTTCTATCTAATAAAAAGGCGGATCCATGTCATAGTAATGGTCTATCTTTCAGGAATTGCATGTTACGGCTGCCGGGATCTTATAACCCTAAACTCGTCGAATTTGGCGATAAGGACCAGATTCTAAACATTCCATCGCACGCAGTGGTTAGAGTTGTTCAATGTTGGAATGATCTTAGACCCAGTATTAGGCCATTATTAGCAGAGTTCTACATTTACCATGCAGACGCAACAGTCAAGGAAATGAACGCAAAGAGGAGAAGAGAACAAGTAAAAAAATTCAAAAGTTTTGGCAGTACTAATAACAATAACAGAATAGATTGGATAGAGAAATTACTGAATAGACCCTTAGACGAATTTCGCAAATACTGTATTTGGCGTATATTCATACCTTATCTTGTCAACATCAGAAGGTTAGCAAGTGAAGAGGCCTTAAACATAACAAAAGAGTGGCTAACCAAATGTAACTCTGTTCGAAGGTTAGACTTCAACGCGATTCAGAGAATAGATGAAGCATTAGACACGGTAGGAAACTATTACCCTATTTCGTGCATAAATTTGAAGACTGAGAATGAACTCCTATATTTACGACTAAAGATTGAGGGTATTCTAATCTAACTGATGACCTCAGAAATTATCTGTGATTGTGGCATAATATTCAATCACCAATCAGATGTGGAATGGCATAGAACAACGGATGGGCACATCTGGTATAAGTTGCGCACAGAGATGAATTGTAATTATGTGTATATTAATAACTCTGAGAAAAAAAAGATCCTTGAAAATGCAAGATGTGACTCTATATTCATTTAAGACTAACAATATGAAGCCCTTGTATTGCCTGATGCAGCATTCGATATGTAGTGCCAGCTGTGGCCTTTTATTGCAAGGTCCACAAGGGTGTGATGTTTTTTTGGCTCGGGACTCATATTTATGAAATAATATAATGATCGATGATATTAGTGGCCTCATTCTAGTCCATATAATGATCACTTTGCTTGATCATATATGCTACCTTGTAGCTAATGAAAGTGATGCAATATCCTCAGGTGCTAAGACTGTGCTGTGACCTTTGATTTTATTTTTTATATCCTATGACTATCTCAGCAGGTTCAATTAGCGGTCTTTTCTCCATATTTTTAAACCTCGCCTCTGTAAGCATTTGCGATATTCCACTATAAGAATAACCCCTTCCCCCCATATTTTCTATTATCATAGTCGGTCCCATTAAAGCTGATGATATAGGACCAGTTTTTTCGTCGTTTAGTAACCATTCACTAATTATTATTATGCCATTTTCATTCGGCAAGCTATCATGTATTTTTCTCAACAAAGTGATGTTTTTTGTCTTTATCGAATATGTGTATGATGTGAGACAAGAATGCAACATCGCAATCGTTTGGCAATTTGTCTTTGAAAAAGTCAAATGTCATTGTCTGAACTTTATCCTGCAAATTGTACTGTTTTATATATCCATCAGCCACCTGACACACAGGTGTAGAATCCAACACTACGGCAGACATATTATTAGGACTATTTGACACCACCTGTATCGCATAGACTCCTGAACCTCCTCCAATATCCATCATCTTTTTGTGGTTTGAAAAATCCACAATTTTCGCTAATGCCATTGCTGGCCCGATACTAATACCATCCATAGCGTGAGTAAATTTTTGTATTTGTTCTACTTCTTGATTCGATTTTGCTTTGTCAAATATGCTTTCTATGTCTCCTCCTCGGGGATCATCTCCAATAGGTTTGTTTGTCTTAAGAGCTTCTGAAAGCTTATCCCATCTTTTGTACAGACGTTCGTCAAACATAGATATGACATCCCCTATGTACGTAGAATTACTTTTATCAAGAAACGTTGAAGATACTTCAGAATTGGCGAATGCTTTTTCCCAGTTATTATTCTTAATTACTTTTAATAATCCAAGAGACACAAGGGCGGTAGTAAATGCTTCTGCTGGTCTACTCTCTTCAATTCTTATTATGTTTTGAAATTCTCGCAAAGTCATAGATTTACCATTGTTATTTTTTTGATAGGCTGAAATTTTTGTAAAAACGCCTAATTTTACTGCAGTCATTAAAGTTTTAGACACCCAAAAACCAGTAGCCATTTGCATAATTGGTGATGGAGATATATTCTTAAGAGAATCCGAAGGTGACATTTCTTATCTTAGCGTAACTACAAATAAAATTAAGTATTGTTTATGTAATCTGCACAGTTTTCACATTATCGGCCCCTTTCTGCATCTCAAGATGTTCAATATTAATTTCTGGCGCATAATAAGACTTAAACACTTAATTGCCAGTTTAGTATTTTGTTGCAGAGTATTTCTAACAACGCGAGAATCTGTGCCTTTTGCGACAATAAAATAACTGAAGATAGTAGTATATGCGATAATTGCAAGGAGAAATATAGTATCAGAAGATATGACCTTACCAAAGAAGGTTGTGGCTGCGATGATTAGATGTTAAAAATAATATCGGTATCGATCCGTTCCCTCCGCCCTCGCTGCGCTTCACTTTAGCAGATTTCATTCATTGGCTTCCGTCCTTAATATTTCCGTATCCGTGCTCAGAAAGTAACAGTAAGTAACAGTAAAAACATGAAAGTATCAGGGGTAACATGTCGGTTGCAGCAGATAACAGTAATAAGCCACGCAGAGATATTATTCAGTGATCGTGTAAACTAGATTATTTGGCATTAACTAGATCGGAGAAAGAGAAGCTTGTTTTAGAACTTTATCGACAAGGCAAAACTATCCGTGAAATCGCTAAAATTGTTCATATGTCATCCGGAGATATTTCTTCTATCATAAGGAGAGAAACAGGGGAAGATGAAGAGCAAAATAGAATTAGAATGTCAAAGGCTTCACAAGCATTAAACCTGTTTGAAAAAGGAAATACTCCAGTACAAGTTGCAATAAAATTAGATATAGAAACAGGCGAAGTAGATAGGCTGTACATGGAGTACGGGAAACTAAAAGGTCTAAATATTCATTTCTTAACCAAGTCTGTTAACGCTTGAATAACCAAAGCATTTACCGAAATGTTTTTGTCAATCGACATATACTTTAGTTTCTTCATTAGATCCGCTGGTATCCTAAATGTTGCTTTAACTTCACCTTTTTCTATTTTCAACTAGTGGTTAGTTTTGGCATACCGGTATTATTTAAAAGCTGATATATAAGCGTTACCAGCAAACCATATATTAATATATGCCAGCATACCATATAGAAATATGTCTAATCAAGACAAGTCAACCTTTCAATCAGAAATGAAAGAAAGGATTAAGGACCTTGTAGTTGATGGTACTAATGAATTACTTGCAAAATACGGATCTCTTCTAAAGAAACTAGAGGTAAAATAATGACAATAAAATCATGCAGGGGTTGCGGTGAAATCCTAAATTGTCCTCATGATATTGACCTGTGTTCTAAATGCTTCGCTATGAACAAAACAAACAAAAAATGAGCCTTCGTTTGCGTATGTCGTGCAACCAACCCATCTAAACTCTTTTCTATTTAGTTTTTTGGATTGCCTGTTCCAACAATTCCTTCCACTTGTCGCCTTCTACTCCCTTCTTTGCGGGCGTCCCTCATTTTTAAGGCCATATTGATCTGATATTGCACCATCGATATCTCTAGCTTCTGAGGCAATCAATCATTCTTTGATTGGTCGATTAGTTGATTTATCGTAACCAGATGAACAAACTTCCTATAACTAATGCTGACTGGAGCATTAGATGCAATGACAGAGATTTTTTATGTTGTTTCCGAATGTATTCACTGTTATCCAAGTGTTTGAGTATCTTCGACATATTCAGAATAGCAATGCAAGCAACAACGCTTACACATATCGGTAAGGTCAATCCTAGATTTGTAGTTAGTGCACCGTAAATACTCCAGGAGATCACAATCATAGTAGCCGCAATAAGTATAGTCAGGATTACAGTATTTTTCTTACCAATTACTACTGGAATTGTCCTGCGACCAAATGCCTTATCACCTTCAACATCACCTAAATCATTAAGTAAAGATGTGATAAAGATTATACTGCCTGACATTAAGGCCGCAAACGTCGCAATAGGTGTTATGTTAAAGCTACCATAGTTCTGATTGTAGTTAGTTATGGGTTGTCTTATGTCAGAGCTATTAAACGCATAGGAACTCCCTAGCATAAGACAAAGCATACTAGCTACAGCAATAGATGCTGTCTTGAGCACAAATCTATCTTTAAGACATATTTTCGGAGCTGAATACATCAATCCTATTCCTATCAAAATCAACACAATAATTATGCTAGCGAGATTAAAACTTATTAGAACTAGGATTAATGCAGCTGCATTGGTCATTATCACAAAGAGCAAGGCGTTTGCTTTTGTGACCTGTCCTGATGGGATTGGGCGTTTTTTTCCGTTTGCTCTATCAAGATCAGCATCAACTAGATCATTGAGAATATACATCCCCGTGATTATCAAAAAAGTTGCTGCTGGTAAAGGTGCAGTTTTTAATAGCGTTGTCAAGATAGAGGCCGCTACGTCGTGACCTCCTCCAACAATGACAAAAATGCCCCCGATGGGAATAAAAAGGCCTGACACTGTTGCTAACATGTACATTATTCCCCATCTTTTACGCGACCGCAAGAGAAGCAGTTGTGATAGAGCGAATGAAGCCTGTGTTACATTTTGTTGGGAGTTGGAATTCGTATTCCTATTCCTATTTTTGATAGTTTCTTGCATACGGAGATGAGACGGAAAATCCCCTTTTTATTAGATCAGTTCCCTAATATGGCCACTTTATGACGAACAAAGACTGATCACTACACTAGAATATAGTTCTCGATTGAACAGGCCATCTGGGTAGTATCTCGAGTGCTTTAGCCACGTTATGAAATCTTTATAGGGAGTTAGAGTTATTTGTAATTATAAAACCGGTGGTTGTTCTTCCTTCTTTCGAAAGTAATATCCAGAAAGAATTAGTAATTTTAACTCAAATATCAATGAAAATTATTTGACATTTGCATTTATTCTATGATCTCGCTCTCGCAGTTTCCAAAAGCTTGGGAACCACAGCATCCTTTGAGAGCAATTTCCAATAGCTAATAAATTGTTCTGCCAAATACGCATCATCATACCTTGCAATTGCTACTGTGAATTCCTCCGGATTTCCATAGTTGATATTTTTCGTAAAGTACTTGGTTGTCATCGATTACCAGGAAGCTATTAAACTTGGGTATTACAGTAGTGCTACCATTACTTACAATTGTTGTAGGTTCCAGACTTTTTAGCTCAAAAAAGTGTGAACTTTTGAGCCTATTAACTCTCTTAAATGTTTCTTCATTGGGAGGAGTCCTTAATATTGCATTCAGTCGGCTTTCAACACCGATTTGCTGCGGATTACCGTCTAAGTAGCGAAGGCTAACTCCTTTTTCGACTTTCTCGAACATCTTCTTTGAAACGAGTGGATCATGATAGCGCGAGGCGAAGTAAATTTCCTTTCTAGCGTCTTCAAGCATGCGTATTACCTCGATTACAAGATGATTGAAATCCTTGATTATAGCAAATCCGGTTAAATGGGTCGAGTTTACAAAATTCTTCAAATTACTGCCTTTAACAATTTCGTCTATAATTGATTCTTTACGATCTGCAGGAAAGTCCTCTCTTGTTTTCAAAATATCTATGGCTTTAAGTTGCCAGAAATTTGTTAAAGCATCTTCTAGTGTTTTGACATGACCATTATATACCAGGGAACCTAGAGTAGTTGTTCTATAAAACGAGTCCTCACACTTCTCCACTAGTCCAGTGTTGCACAGGCGCTTAAGTTTGGTGTAGAATTGCTTTCTACTAAGATTGCCAACATAACTTTACAATGTGAGGCTACCCTCATAGGCTGTCCTTAGTAGACTCGCTGAAGATTTATCTGATAAAATTGTAAAAATTTGATCTGATGTTACTTCCCCAACCATTCTTACCAAAATCATAGCTGGGAACAGTCAATATATGAGTTCCTATATATAGAGATTTATCAAATTGTGTCGCTAAAGCGGGAGCATGATAATATCCTGTTTTGGTCAATAATAAGCTAGAATCTCGCATATGGTTACACAAGTTATTTAAAGAAATTAATTAATCCGTTTATAGAGAGTATATCAAGAAATGTCCTCACAAAGCTCACAAAGTGTCTCGAACACTCTAAGTGCAATTTCCAACGACAAATCCCTGGTTCTTTTTAATACCATTGCGTTAGAAGCTGGTAAGAGTGAGACTCTAAAAACCAGTTTAAATCTTACAAGAAAGCAGTATTATTCAAAAGTGTCTGGCTTAAGAGATGTTGGTCTCATAGCAAGAAAGAACGGTAAGTATTTTCTTACTTCATTTGGTAAAGTAGTTTATGAAGCTCAAATGCTTATTGGAAAGGGTATTCAAAACTATTGGAAACTTAAAGCAATTGATTCGATTGGGTCGCCATTTAGTAACCCTCAATTGCCAGCTGAAGAATATAATAGATTTATTGATACCTTGATAGAGAGCAATGAAATCAAAGATATATTGATTCGCAACGACAACTTTGCCGCTGCTCAAAAGGCAAAAGTGTACAAGAGCCAAGAGTTAATAATCTCAGCACATTGACGGTTCGTCTTTCTCCTTCTGCTTTGAGCACGAAAGCGTATAGCTCAACTCTTAACCCTCAGGTAATAGCGTTCTTGTGGCACAATGACTACTTTAGTTAGTCAATTATTTTTAATCAAATGTAAATACTGCTAAAGTTGAACTTTACAGGCAGAGTTATCCACTCATACCGCTGCTTCTAGATGAAGTGGGAGACTAAACGTAAATGTTGCTCCATTACCATCAGAATTATTCTCAGCCCATATCTTTCCTCCATGAGCCTCTACAATACTTTTAGAAATAAACAATCCTAAGCCAGTTCCTTGACACGATTTTGAAGCGAATTTTTCAAATAATCTAGGCAACATCTCCGGATCTATTCCTGTACCGGTATCCTTGACAGTAACAACAACAAACTTTTGAGGACCATTATCTTGTTTGTTTTCTTCTTCCATACCTATGAACACAATGCCACCTTTCTTGGTAAATTTAATAGCATTATTTAACAGATTGGAAATAACTTGAGTTATTCTTGCTTTGTCTGCTTCTACAAAAACAATATTATGGTATATAGAATTGTTTACTAGTTCTACTTTCTCATCATTACCTACTTGATTTTTAATTTCCTGTACAGTATTTGATATTATGTCATTTACATTGATTAGTTCTTTTTTTAGATGCAATGACTGGCCTTCAATTTTTGTAACATCTAAAATGTCTTCAGCAAGTCGCTCCAACCTCTTTGCATTCCTAGCTATAACATCCAGTAATTCTTCTTGTACTGCTCTACCGATCGTTTTATTAGAACGGAGAATATCAATTAATCCAAGTATCGGTTGGATAGGAGTTCGTAATTCATGAGCCGCTATGTCGAGAAACTCTTTTTGCATTTTATTATTGATTTTTAGCTGCTCATACGTCTCATTTAATTTTTCATATAATTCTGTTTGTTTCCAAAGACTATCAAAGACTGAAGCATATGATAAAGCAATTGGCTTGCTATCAGAGTATGCCCCCAATCCTGCTGCCTCGTAAGAATTATCTTTTGTATCATCTTTTGTTTCTATAATTAGAGATTGTTTTCGATCAACAACTAAAATTCCAATTGTATTTTGTAAACTCTTGTCAACGCTTCTAATGGATAGCTCAGGCAGTACCAAATTCACTTCATTTATTATCTGTGTAATTTGTTGGTAATCAGCCGGTATCAAGACTCTAACTTTTACACCATGCTCTATTGATTCTTTGAATAAGTGGAGTACTCCAACCCGTACTTGGCGACGAAATGCAGTGATTGAGGAAAATATTCTCAACACTTCATCTCTTGCAGATTCTACTAGATCAAAAGATCGCTTTATCGACTCTCTAGTATTTCGAATAATTTCTATGTTGGCTGATTCATAATACATAATATAATACCGTTCCTTCTTGAATCTCTTTAGTCTTCTGTTTAGCTAGTGCTGCCTTGTCCCAGAAAGTATTAAATGCATTCTGTTGCTGTGCTTTGACATAGTTGTAGATAAGTTGTGGCACATAAATACAGAATCATTTCATGATGAGTTTTGTATTCTGATTTCAACACTAAACTCGGATCGGATAAATTCTATTGCTCATAGGCTTCGCCAGGTTCTGATGATATACGGCAGTCTCTTCTATGTTTAAACCTCATAAGATCCCAAACACGTTCTTTTTCATCTTCATTAACCACACAGTCTATTTTCACAATTGTTTCTCCGTTTGTATTGACATAGCTTGTGAACTCGCAGCAATTAGATGCGTCTCCAAGAATCTCATGAAGGTCTTTATCTAGTAATGGTGTATTCTCAGCAGATGACAATATTTCTATCCTTACTGGGGGCCTGGTTGATAATCTATCTTCATTTTCTAGTATTGTGGTAATCACCATCTCTGTTTCAATCTTCGCGGTTGATTTCTCATCCACCCTAACCTGACCTAACCTATGGTCTATATCCTTTTTCTGCAGTCATAACCATTTTTACTTGCTTAAAAAGACATGGCTTTAGTGTTTTATCTTGTAGTCTGCATGCTGCAAAGTGCCAGGCTGTCTCAAGTGCGAGGTGTGTGATTACGTATCCTATGACAAAGTACATTGCTAAACTTATGTTTTCCAACATACTCTTCCATTAACAGGGTTGAATTATATAAATTTCATTATAGAAAACCTTAACATATAATTACAATAATGCAATATCAGTTAATAAATGTTAAATTAATACAGTATATTAGCTATGGGATATTGTATATGCAACGCTACGTATATTGTACATACACAATTCCTCTTGCCTAAAAATTTGATACATTAAAAACCATGCTGGTATAGTCGGTTTATACTAAATGATTCTGAATAATTAATCCTCACATTATGATAATACAACTGCTGTGCTCGTATTTCTCTGTCAGTCACTAAAGATGAAGCAATTAGACATTAATCAAATACATCGTTGTAGGAATAGATATCGCAAAATCAAGATTAGAATAACGTTTTGTCTTTGCGTTATATTCTATACTCCTTTTTACGTCGTGAGGTCTGATTGCTTCACTACACTTAGATATAGTTATACATAATATGGTGAGAAAGGATGTTGTATTTCACTTCCTATTTTTAATGATATTTTTATTGCTCACAAAATAAAAATAATAAAAATAATAAAAATGTGGTGTATAAGTCAGCCTATTGATACATATGGTGCTTGGGAATTGGCAAACTCCTCCTTAATCTAAAGAATTGAATCTCTAGCCCATCTTTATCTCCAAATGATATTCTATATCCTTCATTTTTCTCCAATGGCGTTAATGAAACACTGTTGTTCTTACACATTGGACATGCCTGATGATAAGAAGAATTAGAGAGAATATCAGTAATCAGGTTTGGATCTAAATGAACCAGTCTTTTTTCGTGTTCTTCTCCAACAATAAATTTAGTAGCACACCAATGACAATGTTCACAGAATGCAAATTGACGTTGACATTCAAGAAAGTGTCTTATAACAGTTTTGATTGAAAACATAGAATCTATTTCTCACTATATTACACTCAATTTTTTCCAAGAGTTATAAATGTTTATGTAAAATCTACAAGTGGGCTGTCAAGCTAACTTCCACTCTTTGTAAGAGAATATTTTTGCAAATATGATCGCAATAATATTGATCGAAGCTATATGTATGCACAACATCGAGTTCTTCCGTAGATACACCGATCTTATCCAACTATACAACTAGGAAAAAGTGAGAATAGTTAATAGGATGCCCATAACAATAATCAATTCGTTACTAACCAAATGGTATGACGGAAATCATAAGCGATTGTGAAGGTAACACCTCTTATAATAAGGAATGTTTTCAATTGTCCATTTTTATGATTATCATATAGAAATCATGAATATCGTATAGAAAGGACGATTATCCTCCTACTAAGTGTATCTTTCATTCTGTGTGTGTTTCTACAAGGAACCGACAATATTACATTCTTATTTCTTGAATTAGTTTTTTTACAGTCTGCAGATCAATGCCAAGCTGCTCTGCAATCATCTCCTCAGGAATGTCAGAGTCAAGGAGATTTCTCAACATTTCCTTCTTCTCTTCATTTATAACATTAGAGGGCGGATATAGTAATATTGTGATTCGACTGACTTGATATATTGTAAAATCTTTCTCAATAATATTTTATGCACTGATTGAGCCCTGGGTGGAGAGGACGAGTATCGTATTTTTGTGTATATGTGCTCTTTACTATTGTTGCCACAAAAATTTCAGTTCATATATTCCAAAATATAGATCTGCTAATGGGTTTGCTTGGAATAAACGTGAAATCCTTTATGGCTCTTCTAATTATAGATTACGAAAATGTTCATATTTCTATGTAGGGAGCATTAAAAAATCCCTAGCATTGTAGATCAACTGAAGCCAAAAATAGGATTTTTAGATTTGTATATCAACAAATATCTCATTGTTTATTGTCACTTCATACGCATTCATTGAACAGTTTACATCTGATTGTTTGTCCTCCTGAATCGATTATAATATTTAACAAATACTAAACGATTGATGTAATAATTGATTATATGTTAATTTTTTTTGTACTGAACTTTATATCAGTCTTGATCAAACATCATGTATGCTCGAGAATCTAATCGTCTATTCAACTGTTGGATTTAGCATCTGTTACATAGCATTAGAAATAGTCTGGTCCTGTAGGATTCATGATAAGAGAATACAACCTTGTATGTTCAAGAAGGTAAAAACCATACCTGTCCAAAATACGATATGAGATATGAGATAAGAAAAGGAGAAAGATCTGCCATGATGAAAAATATAAAAAGAAAAGACGAGAAAATAAAATCTCCCAGAACAGAAAAGTCACCTAGAAAATTATCTTTGCATAAGTTCTTTTTCCCCAACAAATGAGGGAGTAGAGCAAATCATCCAGGCGCGATGGCTTCTTATATTTTCAGATAAAAGACAAATAAAAAAGAACGAAACAAGTCAGAAACAAGTAGAATAAACAAACAAAATGTCATGCAAGAATATTTGTACAATTTACAGAACCAAAAAATCGTACCGCGGTAGCTACTATAAATATGGTTACAAACGATGCACAGATTGTGAGATTTTTATAAAGTGGAATGGTCCAAGATGTCCATGTTGTAAGCAATTTTTGAGAATAAGAACACACGATGCGAAAACAAGAAAAAAGGATATTCAAATGAAAATAGCAGTTTAGTACTTAAATGCTCATGCTATATGACTAAAAGTAACTTATTCC
>QHBN01000174.1 GCA_003176995.1 Candidatus Nitrosopolaris wilkensis | reverse complement strand
TAAATTTACACAATCTGTCTTGTACGAGCCTACGAAATTATTACGCTTATTAATGTGGCACGTGGGAGGCAGGCCAAAATTACGTGAAAAATTGAGCCATTTTTAACTGCACTTTTACAAATGGCTCTTGGAAAAGCTTATCAGATTTACGAACAACTGACAAAATTTCAGAAAAATGAGAGGAGGAAAGAAAAAAAGTGTTGCACTAGTGCGTTGAGTGAGATGAGTTTAGCACAATATTGAACGTCCCGAGGTAAGACTGCCTATCCTTAGTTAGATTGAGCATCAAATGTTGTCCAGTATTACTTTTCAGCAAGCCATCAGTTGACGCGCCGGTGTAGATCCCATCTTGTTCATTCGTAGTTGTGGGAGGTCCATGCTTATTGTATGGAGGTTGGATGTACACCTTTTTATTGACAGAATTGTCAAAGTAAAACTGTGCTGTCCACTCCAGGGTTTGATTTGATCCCTCAAACGTGCGAACCTTAACGTGTACGTGGATGGTTCTACCCTGATACCAGCCTGGATAAATGGTAGTAAACTGAGCAGTCCCTTTATGGTTTGTCACTTGATATCCACGAAGGAACTTCTTTCCTGTAGTGCCAAAGTCCTTAACGTCTGAATAGATGCCATGAGGATTGGCATGCCAGATGTCTACTCGTGCTCCATTCAGAGGAATACACGAACCATTATCTACGTTATAGACATGAAATGCAAGACGCAATGGAATTCCTTGTTGTACTGAACCGTCTGAGGAATCTGATCTGATGTCAGAGCGGTTAGGCATGCCGTCAACGAAGTATGGGCCTTCTGTCTGTTGTGGCGTACCCATTAGTTTAGCTAATGAGGACGTCATCGTGCATGTCTTGTTTGCTGACGCGCTGATCTGAGTTGCAGATAGCTCTGAAAGTGCTCCTAATTGTGGAGGTGCGGGCCTTGCTGCCCCCGCTGAGGTTTGATTTGTATTTGTCGTTGTTATTGCAAAAGATTTTGGGAAATTATCAAATGCAATGTGTGTTAAAAGTAGACTTAGAGAGAGGGCCGTTACGATGCCTATTGTAGATATCTTTTTTGGTATTTTCAGTTCATGAGTTTCTAATCCCATAAACAGTTTTCACATCCTCCATTTACTATCAAATATTCTATATTCTTTATTCTATTTCTATATTTCACCCTCCAATTTCTAGTAGGCTAGACTAAAACGGAATAAATAAATCGAGATTAGTGACTATCTCATGCTAGAACAAATCATAATACTCGTAGCTACTTCTTATATGAAGATGCAGGCTTAGTCTTATCCTCTACTAATTTGAATCTAGATAGTTGCTTGTATGCAAGAAATACTATGAATGCAATTATTAGAAAGTCAATCAGATTTGCAACCAGATCGCCTCACATGAATTTTGAATTTGCCACAGTAGCTGCCATTTAGCTCAGATCTCCAGAGGGTAAAAATAATCCGATAAACGGAGTTATAATCAGTCACAAATGCTGTAACTGGTTAAGAAGTTGCTTGGCCCTATGACAAATGCAATAACTAATCCAATTATTCCAAATATCTTTAGAAAGTCGAAGAATTCCTGCGCCAGTGACGTGACGTGACGTTGCAGGACGTATTTCAGTCACGGTAAATTATTCACTTATTAAATTATTATGTTAGCAGACAGACTTTAGAAGATGATTACTATCAATTGGATTTATCATACATGATTACATGGTAAGTTATACCATTTTCAGTCCATGAAAGACTATGTCCATAAGTTAACAACTAATCACATCCCCCTAGGTTAACACAAAATGTCCAAGTTAACAGGCTATCCAAATATCCCTAAGAATTACCAGTCTCAATTATGACACTGGTAATAGGGATAGTTAGAATACGTATCTTCATAATAACGTTCTAGTATATGTCTGTCTGTTTGAGTCTAACATGCCGTGTTTTTGGTGAGCATTTGGGATTATTTCTAAGTCTCTTGAGTAGCACTCCGTAGAGTTGTATAGTCAAAATGGCGTTATGAGAATTTAGACAACGATGGGAGCGTAATTTATTGCCATTTCCTCCTAGAAATGATGCTGAATCTGGAAGAACGGGAGAACGGCCATTGTGTCGGATTACGGATTTTCTGCCTAACAGTACACAGAAAAAAATACAGGTTGATATAATGGAGCTTCTTAATTGAAGGCTGCCCGAGAATTGTCGACTAATGAGAAGAAAAGAATAGTGATTATTGGTGGTGTTGCAGCAGGAACCAGCGCAGCATCAAAAGCTAAAAGAATTGATCCCAATGCAGATGTAAAGATAATTCAAGAAGAGAGTGTGGTTTCTATCGTGCGTGTGGTATACCTTATGTCATAGAAGGAGTAATAAATAATTTTGAAAAACAAGTGATGCAAGAGATTTACAAAGTGGCAAAGAAATTATATTTGATTATGATTTTCTGGTAGTAGCAACAGGTGCCAAGGCAGTAGTTCCTAATATCAAAGGTGTTAATCAAAAAGGTGTATTTTTTTATAAGAAGTTGTAGTGATGGAGTAAAAATGATTCTACAAGAACAAGAGATGTTCATTCATCTATAATTGCTGGTGCAGGTCTTATTGGCCTTGAGAAGGTTGAGGCATTTAAGAAGAGAGGCCACACAGGAAGAGGAGATACGGATGTGACAGTAGTAGAAATGGCTGATCATATACTTCCTAGTTTGCTTGATAAAAACATGGCTAAGATTGTTGAAAGAGAGCTGGAAGCTAACGGTGTGAAAATTATACTAAGTGAACGTGTAGAAGAAATCCTTGGAAGAGATGGACAGATTAAGGGTATAATGACCAGTGCTAAACATGATATTGATAGTGATTTCATAGTTCTTGGGACTGGATTCAGACCTAATTCTGAAATAGCTAGAGATGCTGGTGTAGAACTAGGATATGCTAATGCCATCAAAGTAGACGAGTACATGAGAACTAACACACCGGATATATTTGCAGCAGGTGATTGTGCGACTGCTAGAAACTACATTACAAATAAAGACACGTACATACCCTTAGGCACAACAGCAAATAAACAAGGACGACTTGCAGGAGAAAATGTGGCTGGTGGAAATGCAAAGTTTAGAGGAATAGCAGGAAGTGCTATAACCAAGGTATTTGATCTGTTTATCGGTACGACTGGATTAACTTGCGAAGAAGGTATAAGAAATGGTTTTGATCCTGTTGAAGAAGTGATTGAAAGTATAACCAGAGCTGGTTACTATCCTGGCAATAAGCCAATTTGGATAAAGATTGTAGTCGATAGAAAGAGCGGAAGAGTGTTGGGCTCACAAATTGTTGGTGGTGAGGGAGTAAAAGAGAGAATTGATTTAATTGCACTAGCTCTTACTTAAAGCAGACATAAGAGATCTGGCAAGCTATAATGCATACTCTGTTCCACCAGCTTCACCCGTGTGGGAACCAATTAATATTGCCGCATCACAGACCGCAAAGCTTGTAATTTAACCTAACATTATAAATCAACAACACCATCTGCTACCGTTTATACTAACAATAGTTAATATTTCCAATACATCATAATACAAGGAGAAAAAAAGTAATGTCGCAAGTCGCAAATAAGGGAAACCAAGGATGTGGACCTTTGCTTCCAATGAAAACATCTGATCTCTTTCTTAGATGCCTTGAAGCAGAAGGAGTCGAATACATTTTTGGGTTACCTGGCGAGGAAAACGCTGACCTTATGATATCATTGCTAGATTCAAGCATCAAATTCATTTTGACAAGACATGAACAATCTGCTGCCTTCATGGCAGATGTTTACGGTAGGCTGACAGGGAAAGTTGGTGTATGTCTTTCCACGTTAGGTCCTGGAGCCACCAATCTGACAACTGGAATAGCTAATGCAAATATGGATAGATCCAGAGTACTGGCAATTACTGGACAGACTGATTCGCATATGCTACACAAGGAATCACACCAAAATATGGATGTGATAACTATGTTCAAACCAATAACAAAATGGAATCAGTCAATTCGTAATGCAGATAATATTCCCGAGATTATAAGAAGAGCGTTTAAAATAGCTCAGGAGGAAAAGGCCGGAGCAACCCACATCGAATTACCACAGGATGTGGCAAAACAGGAATCCATAATAAGGCCTATCGAAAAACCATCAGAAGTTCTTCGTTCACAGCCCAACAAGTCTCTCATCGAAAAAGCAGTGAGATTAATTCTTGAAGCTGAAAAACCGTTAGTCCTGGTAGGCAATGGTTGTATTCGAGGGAACGCGAGCTTTCATGTCAGAAGATTCGTTGAGAAAACTGGAATATGCTCTATGAATACCTTCATGGGAAAGGGTGTCATCTCTGATAGAAGGGAAAGACATCTTCAAACAATTGGTATCAAAGCTGCAGATCACGCACTAATAGCTATGAAGGAAGTGGACCTGGTTATAGCAATAGGTTATGACTTGGTAGAATACAGTCCAAGATTTTGGAATGGCGATATCACTAAAAAAATTATCCACATGGATTTTACGCCAGCGGAGGTGGATACGTATTACCCACCGACTGTCGAGATTGCAGCAGATATAGAATTGACAATAAATGCTATATTAACCGAGTTAGAAAAAGAAAAAAATCAAAATCCTAATCTAAAATGCTTCCCATGTCACGATGTTCCGGCTACTTTCAAGAGAATTAAAAAAGAGCTTGTAGAGCGAGTTCTGAGATATGCAAGTGATCGGAGTTACCCCATCAAGCCTGAAAAACTAATAGTGGATGTTAGAAGATCACTAGATGACAGGGATATTCTAATTTCTGACGTAGGTGCTCACAAGCTGTGGATAGCAAAGACCTACTATACATACGATCCAAATACATGTCTTATATCGAATGGATTTGCTTCGATGGGATTTGCCCTTCCCGGCGCAATTGCGGCGCAGCTTGCTTTTCCTGAGAGAAAAGTTGTTGCGATGTGTGGAGATGGAGGTTTTCTAATGAATGTTCAAGAGATTGAGACAGCTGTTCGCCTCAAATTGCCTGTAATAATTGTGATCTGGTGTGATAAGGAATTCGGCGTGATTGCCTTAAAGCAAATTGACGAATTTGGCAAGAAAGCCTTCACCGAATTTAACAATCCCGATTTTGTAAAGTTGGCAAGCAGCTTCGGCGCTATCGGTTATGCAGTAAAATCAACAGTGGAATTTCCAGATATCTTGGAGCAAGCCAAGATGTCAAAAGATATCCCTGTCATCATTTCTGTAGATATTGATTATTCCAGAAATAAAATATTGCTTGACGACAATTTTCTAGACTAATTTTAGAAGATATCGCAGTTTAGTCGGATTTGGGTTCTACCTGACAGACTTGAACAATAATCAGACAGCTTAAAATTTACTCGATATTTCTGCTTTTGTACGACTATCTAACTTATTCTCTAACCCCATACAACAAGAAAAAAAGGGACTGAATGTAAAAGTTCTAGCTTTGGATCCATGGAAATTGTTTATACTTTTTGTAGTATTCAACTAATCCGCCTTCCAACAACATCTGCCGCATGAATTCTGGGACTTTTATAGCGTGAAAAGTCTCTTTTGTTCTAATATTTTCTGCGGTAAACTTGGTTATGTCTATTTTAATCTCATCTCCCTGATTCACTTTCCCTTTTATTTCTGGTATTTCAAGTGCGGGCAACCCAATTGTAAAGGCATTCCTATAGAAGATACGCGCAAAACTTTCGGCTATAACTGCCGAAATTCCTGCATATTTTAACGCTACCGGAGCCTGTTCTCTACTAGAACCCCCTCCAAAGTTTCGGCCTGCTATCACAACATCACCCTTGGAGATCTTCTTGTGAAAATCAGGATCAAATCCGTACATAGCATACTTTGCCATTTCATACGGATCGTTAGTCCTACTCTTGAATCTAAAAGGTATGATTATGTCTGTGTTAATATTATCTCCAAATACCCAAGCTCTTCCTTTCGAAATGCTAGTAGTAATAATTGGCTGATCATTCATAGTCATAAGTACCTTCTTGGATCAGCAATTTTACCTTCAATCGCAGAGGCTGCGACTGTTGCAGGGGAGGCTAGGTATACTTTTGATGAAAGTGCTCCCATTCTTCCAACAAAGTTCCTTGAAGATGAAGATATGCAGATTTCGTTTTCTCCTAACGCACCAAGATGAGTACCAACACACGCTCCACATGTAGCATTGGTAAAAACTGCTCCTGATTCTAGATAAATTTCTACGAATCCTCGTCTAATCGCATCTTCATACACTTTGACAGATGCAGGAGTAACTACACATCGTGTATTTTTATGAACTTTTCTGCCCTTTAACATATATGCTGCTATCTCAAGATCTTCTATCCTTCCGTTTGTAGAAGAGCCTATAAATGCTTGATCGATTTCCACATTTGCCAACTCCTCTATTGAATGTACCTTATCAATATTATCTGGACCAGAAACTTGAGGTTCTATCTTGTCACATTCTATCTCAAATTCATCCTTATACTTGGCAGAAGTCCCTGGTTGGATTTCGATTTTTCCTCCCATATTCTTGTTAATTCTAGGATTTTCGTCCAAATATCTTGTTGTAATCTCGTCAGTTGGGAATACAGAGATCTTGGCGCCACATTCCATTGATGCATTGCTTATACAAGCTCTGGAATCCATGCTAAATTGTCTCTTAACATAGTCATTTGAAAATTTCCATTCTAATGCCTTGTAGTTTGCTCCATCTTCGCCTACTTTTCCGATATAATCTAAAATTAAGTCTCGTGCAAATACGCCTTTATTAAAAGTCCCAGATAGGTTAATCTTTATGGTTTCTGGCACTCGCAACCATAACTGACCTGTGGCCCAGACTGCAGCAATTTCTGTACTTCCAATTCCGGTGGCAAATGCGGACACACATCCAGCTTGACATGTGTGTGAGTCTGCTCCCAATATCATCATACCAGGAGTCGCAAGATATTCAAGGATGTGCTGATGGGAGATTGAGCCCTCAATTTTCATACAGTTGTGTTTTGAGACAAAATCTCTTATCAAGGCATGTAAATTCGCTACTTTTTCATCTGCCGCAGGAAATGTATGGTCGATAACTAGCAACGCCTTTGAAGGATCGTGGAGCTTGTCGATACCCATTTCATTAAGCGACCGTATCGCCAAAGGGCCTGTGCTATCCTGTGCCATTGCAAGGTCCACATCTACAATAACAATATCTCCGGCCATAGATATTATTTGAGACCTCTTATTGCGTGTTTCAACGTTCTTTATACTTATTACCTTTTCAGCAAAAGTAAGTGATTTATTATCAAGGATATTTTTGATATGAGAGACATCTTGCTTTTCTTGCCGCTGTAATGAGGATGATGTTGTTTGCATTCAAACCACCTCTATATCATATGGGTTATTCATAGCATGAATTTAAGTTATTCTCATACAATATTCTAAATTAGATCTCATTCAAGCTCCGTAAAAATATAGCGTTCATACAAAATTGTTGTTTTGAATATTTACCATTAATACCTTAAACAGATCAAAGAATCATGCGGCTCTTGGCGGTATTCTTTCAATCATATAATGGCTCGATTCAGATTTCGCACGAAGTGTCTGGCTTAGGCGATATCGCGGATGGGCTCAAGGATCAGTTATTGGTACTACTAATTTTTCAAAAGACTTTTCAAATCCCGGAGGCGTGATTACAAGTAGTGGTTTGCCAGTATTTCTCCATCAAGGATACCTCCGTTCATTAACAATCTGGTTGTAAGATTTGAATTAATCTCCAAATACATATAAATAGAGAAGATTTTGCCCGTTAATTGATTTCAATTGTCAAAGAAAACCGCTGCAATTATTCGAGGTGATGGTACCGGACCAGAACTTGTAGAGGCTATGATAAAGGTTCTGAGAGCATGTAATATTCAGATAGAATTAATTCCATGTGATGCGGGATCTGAGTGGTGGCAAAAAGTAGGTGGCACTTCCTATATTTCCCAGGATGTTTGGAAGCTACTAGAAGATAGTGACGCTTGCTTTAAAGGACCGACTACTACCGTTCCAAACCCAAATGCTCCACGAAGCGTTGCAGTGAGTATTAGACAAAAATTTGAATTATATGCTAATGTCAGGCCTATTAAAACTTACAAAAACGCTGAAAGACGGTTATACTTTATCTGTGTACGTGAGGCAACCGAGGGCTTGTATGCTGGGATCGAATTCAAAACCAGTGATGATTCAGCCATTGCAATTCGGAAGATAACAAGAAAAGGGTGTGAAAGAGTTACTAAGAAGGGATTTCAAATCGCAAATGACGCCGGCTTTAAAAAACTTTTTGCAATTACAAAAAGGAATATCCTAAAAGAAACTGATGGAATATTCTGGGCAGCAGTAGAAAAGACTCAAAAAGAATTCAAAACTATCGAATTAGAAGAATACTATATTGACAATATGACACAGCAGCTTGTAAAGAATCCAGAGAGATTCAACAACAGTGTGTTGCTTAGCACTAATTTATTCATGGATATAATTTCAGAATGCGCATCGGGGCATGTAGGATCTATAGGAACCGTCTATTCTGGTAACTATGGAGACCATTACGCAATGTTTGAACCAGCACATGGTAGCGCTCCTAAATATGCTGATAAGAACAAGGTAAATCCTGTCGCAACTATTTTATCTGGCGCATGGTTGGTTGAATACCTTGGAGAAAAACATATTTCTAAGGCAATCTTTAAAGCTACCGAAGATGTCATTAACGAAAATAAGTACGTTACATACGACCTAGGTGGTAATGCCACTCTATCACAGATGACCGACCGAATAGCAACAACAGCTGGTAAGTTATTAAGAAATTAAACTAAACTCGATGACAATTGTTGATTTTGTTTTAACCTTTTTGCGAGTAGAAGAGAGCCTTAGCCTCATACCTGTTTCAACAGATTAGATTTGTTTGAGTCGAACTATGGACTCTAATTATGATCCCCAATTGGTTTAGAATCTCTTGAGGTGTAGTATGAGTATGAGGGGGGGCCGCTGCGATAGGTGCCATATAATACTTTTAATTTTATTTGGAGCTTCTCCTCTTATGTTTAATTAGATCCATAACCTGGTATCCGTATTCTAGATTGTGTTTGATGTGGTTTATGCCGTGTGAGCCATGAGGAACAAATTTTCCGTCAAGTAGATTTTCAACATATTTTCTCACCTTTTTTATAGATGTAGTAGCCCTTTGAACTTGATTGTCTGTGAGTTTTCTGCCAAGTTCTTTTTCAAGTTCATCTCTAAATTCGCTTGAATTTGTTGCAAGCTTACAATATTTTTCTATCTTATTATAATTGGCACAGAGATCACTTATCTTCTTAATGTCTGAACTGTGCAACTTAGCAAGCGATTCTCTTATGTCCTTATTTTTTCTTCCAGTAATCTGAACGATTGTTTCAATGAGCTGTTCCTTTCGTATTTGGTCTTTTTCGAACTGATCTGCGGGGAAATCTGCTGTTAGGGTTGTATTTATCTGCACAGCCGCGGCAGATGCTGATGTCACTTCTGAAGATCCCTTTATCTTCCTAGAGTTATAGTATTCATCTAGAGCATTAACTCCTACTCTTTTCCCACTAGTATCTTCCCCAGCATGTAGGATCGCTATAACATCAACAATAATCTTGGGGTAGTTAAACCTGAGGGAATCGTTTGAGGTTTGATAATTTTCCATAATATCACTATAAATCATGAATACCCTTTCGATTGCTCTGTCTCTCCTTTGTTCAGTTGGTAATCCTTGCGTAGCAAGAGTCAAAAAATCATATAATTCTGACTGAGAAAAAATGTACCTGCTAGTAGACGAGAAATAGAAGTCTGCTATTACATTCATAGTAGCAATGCGTTCTCCATACGTACTGATAGCTTCTGTGGTGATGGCTTGTTCGAAAAATTTATTGATCTTTTGACGAACTTGAGTGTCCTTGTCCTTGTTTATCTTTAATGTATTCAAACAGTAGTTTAAATCCTTCAATGCCAAAGTTAGATAATTAAGAGTATCTTTTCTTTCTTTTCTCTGTTTCCTTTCTTGATCATCACGATATATGTTCCTTTTTTTTGAAGTCGAGCGTTTGTGCTTATCTGGATGTGATCTCTTCATACTATCTATCTCCCAACATGAAATAGGGTGGAATTCTCTCCAGCTCTTCTTTCTTCCAGTAGCAGCTATAACAAAACCCACACCTTATACAGGTAAATTGGCTCCTTGAATTACAAGCCCTACATTCTCGATATCTTAAGTCTAATATGTCTCGCAGATATTCTTGTGGCTGGTGTGAGTAGTGGCGACTGATTTGTATCAATGATCAATTACCTCTGAATCAAAATGGTATGTAAATGCTGGATTGAACGCTTTCACATTAGTACGTCGCCTTCCTACTCCTCTTCCCACAAAACAAAGATGATGCAATCCGTCAAAATAAAAAGAATGTCTATCTGCCATAATTGTTAAGATGTATACTTTAAAGTCCGCACGGCTAGAGCGCACAATCCTTTTCAGGTCGTTTAGAGCAGCCATTGCCACTGCAGTTATAGCAATATATAATCACTCTACACTAATATATCTACTACGGAAAAATAATCCATAACTTCAGCTTTTACTACTAATCACTAAAATAGTATGGTTAATTTTCACCAACCCACAGGCCCTCTGCATCAGTTCTAACTTTGAAAGGATATCTAATACAGAATATCAAGACTTAACTTAAGCCTCTAATTTTGTTCCACAACATAGTAAACATAAATCTTTACGAATGTTGTACACATTATGGCTTCCATTTTTAGACATGTGAAAATATGGCAACACGCCGGTCAGTATTCAAAATTCATTTTGTTAATATACATGCAAGGATAGTGTGATAAGAATGTCCCCATCTTCTAAGCAAATTTGGTGTTTTGGTTGTAACTCTATGCAAAGTGTTTGTCTTCACAAAGGATGTCCGGAGCATTGCGATATGTGTAACAGAATTAAGGAAATTAGATTGAACAGATCTACCCGCCTCGATCTTTCTATTTAAGATATGCTAACAGAATAAGTTTCAATATCTTTTATTTCTTTTGTATATAAAGACAAAAAGAATAGCTCTACCCTGCAGATTCCACGTAACGATTAATGTAGTATATATAATTATTATATCCTTTTATGGACATCCTATTTAACAAAGGGACTTTAGGTAGTCCTGAGACTAAGTAATAAATACTAACAATTTAAGATCCAACTCTTTTCATCTTTGAACCACATTTAGGACATGCAGCTTGTTTGTGTTGTGTTCCACAGCTCATACAGTAATACTTCAATGAAGAATTGTCACCGCTGCCGAACATTGATCTTGTCATACTGCCCGTTTTTCGCATCATTATCCTTCGCATATACAAATTTAACAATATGAATACTCCAAATATAACTGCTAAGGATATTGGAAATGGCAATAACATGGAGATCGTAAGACTAATTCCAAAGGATATTCCTAGCCATACTAATTGATTAGTAAGGAATTGTTTGTTATTATTGATGCTCAAATTCGACTCACTTAATATTGTTGGCTTACGGTTATTTAAAGAAATTTCCAAATTGCGTCCATATCATTTCCTTTAATGAAGCCAATGATCCTAACTTCAACACACAACGATACTCTCCTTTCTTGTTAAGAGAGGAGAATTCTTAATGATTTTATGATAAGATCTGCATGAGTGGTAATACAAGTAACCAATAGATATAGAAGGCGAATGGTTGACTATCGTTGTATTCATAGGGTACGATATGATTCCACATCTCGTTGAATGATCTTTTAACAAATCCTCGATACCTATGTCAGTAAAGGAAGGAAGGAAAGTGGAAGTTAGGTGAAAGAAGGGAGTCGTCTGGAGAACGAAAGACGCTATGGGCAGGAGTAAAGTTGGTAGAAAAATATAACAGTGAGTTAAGACAAGAAACTTGAAATTGTAATCCTTTTCCTGAAATAATGGTTTTTAAGAACCCTGACGGATTGCAGTTTTGCCATTGAACCGACAAAACCACTCTCAAATCACTAGTGATATTGTATCCGTCAGAGTATCCATACTAGCCATAGTACAAAATCCGATTTGTGAATTCTGAAATAATAGGAAAAGAAGATCCTAAAAACCCCGAGTTTATCTGAATTAAAATCTAGGAATATGAATTAGTACTCCGGTTAGCCTGACGAACTAGGTTTGATTTCATTGTCATGGTTGGTTGTCAACCTTAAGAAAAAAACTATAGAAAACCATTGTCAAAATCGCAACCACAAATTAATCGAAGGGCATCCTAAATGCCATGTAGGTAATGAATTCCATATAGGTTTTTACGATGCTCTTGCTAACACATCAAATGAACTAGCAAACTTTGGATCCATACAAACTCCTGATGTAATAGGCAGTGAAACGCAATACTAGATAGCATACACAGAGTTTTACTAGAATACTTTAGATCTATAGTAAGGGGAGAAAATGAGATATTCCGTTCATTATTGTAACAAATTTCTCTGCTTTGATAGATAAAGCCACTACTGAAGAACTTTTCATGCTGATGCCATCGCGGCAGCTTGCTAAAGTCAGTTGGTGAATGTTTCTGATGTGAGTCCACCTTCCAAACAGTAGCATATTTCAATGATATGATTATATACTTGCTAAATTAATTAATTAATAGAGTTAGAAATGGTATTCATAGTTGATGAAGGAAGCGAGTTTGGAGCTCCGCTAGAGAAAGTTTGGAAATTAAGTGAAGCGCATGCGAAGGACGCAGCAAAGATTCATCCAAGTGGTAAGAATTACAAGACTGAAAGTGTAAGCGAAAACGCAGCAATTCAAAGCTGGGAAAGCGATATTCAGGGTCAGACAGTAAAGACTAAGATAAAAGTCACTAGATTCTACCCATTGGGCGTAGCTATAGAATTACTGGAAGGAGCAATCGCAGGCTCGTTCTTCAACTACTATATTCCAAACGGAAACAAAACGGGGGTAACAGTAGTAGGAGAATTTACATCCTCGATGATGCCAGACGAAAATCAGCTAAAACAAGCAGTTATGTCTTTCCTAGAACAGGCCTTTAACGAAGATAGTGCCTATATGAAGACAATGAGTTAGCACAAGAGATCTCTATATTCCCAATAATGTCGGTGCTAGTATTTTTTTTTACTTATAAATAATGGCGCTGAAGTCAAAGACCACTAAAATGATCAGGATTTGTTAATACATGTCGCTTACCGCGTCTCACACCTTTACCTAAGTTGTAGACTCATGGCTAGTCAGAGTATGAAGACATCGAGGAGTATTTAACTTGGCTATATGGGCTTTTACTGAAAATCCCACATAGTAGCTTCTAGCAAGATTTAATGGAATATACGTTACTAGTCCCTCCCTGCCCCTTTAGTATTTCATTCTATATTAGAAGCTATGAATTACACGTAGCTGTCATGTCCAAAAGCAGAAGTAAGAGTAAATTACTGACAGAGGTGGAAGAAAAGCCTACTCAACATATTATAGAAAAGAAAGGAGAGAGTAACAATCTAGCAGTCGAACAAGAACGTCCCTTCAGTCTTGACATAACGACATTATACTCCGACTTTGACAGAATTTGTTATCTTTGTGAAGAATGCGATTTTCTCCTTTATTTGAATTGACGGAGCGAACGATCATGACTAAACAGTATAGAATGTTAATAGTCTATAACCATTCAGAAAAGACACTTGATCAAGAGAAAATCCGTCAACATATGGAGTTTGCTGGATTTCATATTATTAATATAAATATGAACCCGCCAATGGGATCAAAACAAAATGCCGAAATATACTATGAATCGGATATTCCTTTTGCATTTACTTGTGCAAATTACATGATTCGTGAACAAAACTTGGATACTGTGGTGGCATTTTTGCAAGAGGTTCAAAATCAAGACAGCACATGGGAAAATATTAAGAGGACTTTGCTACATTAATACAGATCGTCCAAGTTTTTCTTACAATTTCCTATGGCTTGTAGAAATCTATGTGAGAGGCTCTATTCCAAAATTATTGTCGGTAAGAGCCATTATGAGCTTGTAAGAAATACTGTGGAAGGCGTGAAATTTACTTATTTCATGATGGCACCTTTTGTCCGTGTTGCGGAACGACCCTAACGGTTTCACCTACGGCTAGAAAAGCAAAACGCTGCATAATACCTACGAAATTAATTCCACATAAAGAGGAAAAAATACGCTGTGGTGTTACAACTGCAATCACAAAGATTCGATAATGCTGCTTGAGGCTGCAGAAACCGTATTAGGATATTTTGGCTTCGACGGGCCGTTTTTGATGCAGAAGCTATTAGAAAGAACAACAAAAAGTGGTGGCATGAAATTGCAGAAGAACGGTCTAGAGACATAGAGAGCGAGAGAGTATGAAAACTGGCGATTATGATTTAAAGCTGAAAATACCTGATAAATCTAATTGAGAGCTGCACCCATGAAATGATAAACATCCTCCACTGCACACGCATGACGCCTCGCCCATTTCACTCCTAATTCATTCCTTCTCTTCAAGCACAGATAACACGTTGCCGGCGGGGTCTTTAAACCACGCGACCTTCGGACCCTCGCCGCTGAGACAAATACCTTTTTCGTCTGTCTTGATGTTGCCTTCATTGTAAATCTCGAAACGCACGCCACGCTTAGTAAGGTCGTCTATTGCCTGCTCAAGATTGTCTACAGGAAAATTAAGGATGGTAAACGTTGCTGAGGCCTGGAGGCCTTGGGATATATCAATATGTTCCTCCCGCCAGCAATATGGAGCTCCAACAGACCGTACTATTTGGAAACCTCCAGCCCGAGTGTCTGGTCATAGAACTTCTTCGCTTTTTGCAAATTGTTTACAGAAAAACCGGAAAACGCTTTCGTGTCTCTGAACATTGACTAATTCCCTTCCGTCGCTAATATAACTCTCTTTTCTATTCACTAAGAAAGGCGGAGGCAACTAAGAAAAGAAGACAGTAATCAGGATTATAAATGGACCAAAGAAGTTAATTAAAGATTGAGGATATGTTCGCTTTTGCAGCCATTGTGGAGCGAGTACTCAACATTATCCTAAAACTCGATTCTTCTCAGCAGCCAAAGTCTTAATAATGACTTAATTATCCTTAAGGTATACTCGAAAAATTAGAATCTCTCTAAGTACGAGATCTTGTCATTAGAGTTACACAGTATAACAATTATGTCTGATTAATGGATGGCATAATGTACAACAATATACTAAATAATCAATGTATTAGAACAAACTAACTTTATTTGTTTGAAATAGCTGCATAGTAATACAGAAAGCCAACCACCAATTTCTGTGGCCTTATCCTTTAGGCTGCAATGGCAGCCAATAGTAGAGGATAAGGCCGATCAATAATTTTGGGTTCTACAAGTAGACGTTAATGAATAAATTTACACTAATAGAGTAAAATACTGCAAATTATTCAATTCAGTACAATAAGTGACGGCTCCAATCACATGATTCCATCTGAGAGATGAATCACTTCCTTCAATAACGAACATCTTCATTTCACAAAGAGAAAGGATTATGAAAAGCGATACCATATTAGAATGTTGCAGGACATACAAGAGAGAAATAGAATTGAGTAGAGACGCGCTAGCGCAATTTTTGAATCAAAAGTACATTAATCTTGAAACCTACAAGAAAAGTGGCCAAGCAGTACATACGCCAGTTTGGTTTGTTCACGACAACGGGGTACTTTATGTTAGGACAGATAAGAATTCAGGCAAAGTGAAACGTGTGCGGAACAATCCGCATGTGCGCACAATGCCATGTAATATTAGAGGGCGGCCGAAAGGCGAATGGATTGATGGTACGATCCAGATCGCTAAAGATAATGAATCACAACAGGCTAATCAACTTCTTAACCAAAAGTACGGTTTGCGTGGAAAAATGCTTGGCATAATGTACAAGCTTAGGAAGATCGGATTCGTGGTTCTTTCAATTCGCTTTAGTGCTGATGAAACCTCAACGGTAGCATCCTAGGTGTAGATAATTGTTTACCATTTCGGGGCCGGTATTGCACTGTCCATAAAAAGGTTGCCCTCAAACCCTTCCATGGCTAAAGTTGTACTGTATAAATAACAGAGCAACTTTCAAAATATGCCAAATATGAAAAGAAGATATACTCCATTCCATATTTTAGGCTAAATCAAAAAATATATGCTATAAACATTTAAACAAAGAAAAATGAAAACAAAAAAAATTATTGTTTGTGGAGGAACTGTTGTTGTTGAACTGTGAGGAATGAATTCCAAGCCTTTGCGGCGCTGGTGTTAAATTCTGTCACGGACTCAATTGTTCGATTAAGGGTTCTAAAGTTTTCTGATGCTGCATTTATCGCGTTGACTGTCAGCTGGTTGTTGATACGAACTGCTCTGACTATGTTCTCGGTGATCTCGTTTGATTGCTTTACAAATTCATCTGTGTATGGTGGTGTTATCATAGGAACGTTGCCGTTACTCGTTAACAACTTTTGAGCTGAAACCATATTCTGGATAGTATTCTTTGTTGCGGCAATATAATCAAGTTGTAGATTAGAGACCGATTGTGTATATTGTGGCTGAGCTTTTGTAAACTCGTCTACTATTCTAATGTAGTTTTGTCTCACTGTATCATATAAGTTATCTGCTTCAGTTGACCTTGTTGAAGTGGTTATGTCGTCTTTAGATTTATTGTCTACCATTTTATGTCATCTACAATACTATTAGCATCCGCATTATATATACGTTGGTATTTAATGGGTCTACATACCGTGTACAACCATATAATGTCGAAAATTGGTACAAGAATGGACCTTCAAGCGCGAGAATAACAGCATCTACTGTTTTCATAGTATGGAATCAAGCCAAAGTTATAGCGACACCCTTGTTCTCGATCCCATGTAATATAATGTCCTTCAGCTGCTGGTCTTCATTTTCTTCCAGCCTGGTAATTTTTACATTCTCTCAGTTTCAATGTCTATGGTACGCTCCTCTCTAATCTGAAACCACCATTTCCTATTTTTCTTCATAAGAGGTTGACATAAATTATGAATACGCTTCTCGAATCCCTGGTAGGGGCTTTGCTACGACATTCTTCAGTGTCATAATTTCAATTTGCTTTGCAAATTTAGATATTACATCAAAGATTAATCGTATTGAAGTTATTCGATATATAATTCTAGTAATAATACGAAGTCATTACTAGTTATTAGTAACGTTATCAAAAATGACTGTTAATATGGTAGAAGCATATATCTTGTATATTGGTAATAGTATGCAAGAAATCTAGTCGATTCGATAAGTTATCTCACATAATCTCACTTATCGATCACCCACATAAAAAAAAATAATGGCGATTTTTGCCATTGGGATATGAGACAAACGATATCATCTGTTTGAACTACCTGAGCTATGATGATGTGAGTGACTGCTAGAAGAGCTCTGGCTGCTGCCGCTACCGCTAGTACTACCAGCACCCACACCAACATTATTAGTAGAGCTGCTATTACCCCCAGTAGCGAAGGTTGGGACTGTAGAGTTGGTAGTCGTGGCTGTTGTGTTTCCAGCAAAGGCTTGGCTATAGCAATTCAGAACTTGATTCTGACTAAGACCTCCTGCTCCTTTAGCTGAAGTAGTTTCACATGCAATGAGATTTTTCAATTCCTTATTGGATGGTGAAGTTGATGTGCCGCTGCTGCTCTTGCTTTTATGGGAACTGCTTGTCTTTACAGCTAGCACAGAATCAATAGAGAAACTAGATGCTGTTATGAGCGCTAGTCCTGCCGCCACAATAACAAATATGGTGAATGCCTTTGTTTTTGTATTCATTTAATACTATAAGAATATAATTATACTGTATATAATAGATGAGGATCAGTTACCTAATTGTCAATTTTTAGAATGCGATAGTTATACTCATTATATTACTCACATTTACAGAAGCGTACCACAAGTAAAAATTAAGAAGTAAAGGTGTTTTATTCCTACTAATGTTGGCAAATATAATGATCTTCTTACTGTACTTAAATGTACCTAAAAAATGGTTTCTGAAACACAAAAAAAGGGATATTTTGTTCTTGCTGACTGGATATGTCTATAAATTGAAATACCAACATATTTTACAATTGTAAACACCTAGGCTTATACATCTGTTCGTCTAGCTATAATACAAGATAACAAGAGATGGCGAAAGATCCGGTTTGTGGTATGTTTGTAGAAGAAAAGCCTGATGTAATACGGTATAATAAAGATGGAAGAGAATATTACTTTTGCAGTAAGCAGTGCTTAGATGAATTTATTCAGCCCGAAAAGGAACTAAAAAAGCTCAAGAAATATGTCGCTATAAGCATAGCACTAACAATACCCATAGTAATTTTTAGCTTACCTCACATGTTTCCTGCACAGTTTAGTGGTGGTCTGTTTCCTATGGCAGTTAAGCATTATGGGAACTATATAATGCTAGCATTAGCTACCCCTTTACAATTCTGGATAGGGTGGCGCTTCTATAGGGGATTATGGGATGGAATTAAGGCTAAAGCATCTAATATGGACACACTTATTGCGATTGGAACATCAGCTGCTTATTTGTATAGTGCAATAGTTACAATAGCTCCAGGATATTTTCCATTTAAATCAGTTTATTTTGAATCTGCAGCAATTATTATCACCTTGATATTAATTGGAAGATTGCTTGAAACAAGGACTAAAGAAAAAGCTTCCGATGCTGTAAGGAAACTACTTGATCTTCAACCAAGAATGACCAAAGTCATGGGGGGAAGGAGGTGAAGAGGTAGAAATTCCAGTAGAGCAGGTGCAGGAAGGTGAAGTTATGATCATAAGACCTGGAGAAAGAATACCAACAGATGGCATCGTGATAGAAGGCTCGTCGTCTATAGACGAATCATCTATGACTGGGGAAAGCATACCTGTAGATAAGGAAAAGGGAGATGAGGTTATAGGCGCAACCATTAACAAGAGTGGATTACTAAAAGTCAAAGCTTCAAAAGTTGGACAAGATACTGTACTTTCGCAGATAATAACATTAGTTGAAGAGGCAAGAACACGAAAGGCACAGATGCAAAGGTTAGTAGACCAAGTTGCAAAATATTTTGTACCTGCAGTTTTAGCAATAGCAACAGGCTTAGGCCTCGGATGGTACTTTGTAGGGGATATAGGACTGACATTTTCACTTTTAGCATTTGTATCAATAGTAATAATTGCGTGTCCCTGTGCTTTAGGTATTGCAACGCCTGCTGCTCTCATGATGGGAGCAGGAAGAGGAGCTGAAAATGGAATCTTGTTTAAGGGCGGAGAATATTTGGAAATAGCAAAGAAAGTAAAGACAATAGTATTTGATAAAACTGGAACTTTGACAAAAGGTAAGCCATCTGTAACTGACATATTGGATTTGTCGGAAATAGGTGAAAATGAATTGCTTAGACTTGCTGCAATTGCAGAATCTGGCTCAGAACATCCTTTAGGTCAAGCAGTTGTTAATAATGCTAAAGAAAAAGGAATTCCGGTAATCTCTAATCCGACCTCATTTGAAGCAGTATCAGGTCATGGTCTTAGAGCAACATATGCAGATCATATAATTCTTATCGGAAATAGAAAACTAATGGATGATAATAATATTCCAATTACTGAAACTGTAGACACAACTCTTACACAGCTTGAAATTCAAGGCAAAACAGGTACTCTTGTTGCAATCGACAATAAACTTGCAGGAATAATTGCTCTTGCAGATACTATAAAAAAGAATGCAAAGGATGCGATTGATATACTTACTAATTCAATGGGAATAGAAGTAGCAATGTTGACAGGAGACAATGAAAGAACAGCTAAAGCAGTTGCATCCAAACTCGGAATTAGTAGGGTTATTGCTCACGTATTACCGCAACAAAAACAACAGGTAATCTCAAAGCTAAGAGATGAAGAAAAAAAGGTCGTGGCAATGGTGGGAGATGGCATAAATGATGCGCCAGCATTGGCAGAAGCTGATCTAGGAATTGCAATAGGCTCTGGAACAGATGTTGTCAAGGAGACCGGAGGAATTATCCTGATAAAAGATGATCTAATGGATGTTCCTATAGCACTTGATTTAGGAAAAAAGACAGTATCTAAGATAAAGCAAAATCTTTTCTGGGCTTTTGTATACAATGCGGGTTTAATACCGGTGGCAGCAGGGGCGTTAGTGCCGTTGTTTGGTTTGAATATGTTTGGATGGCTTCCTATGCTTGCTGGTTTAGCAATGGCAATGAGCTCTGTAACGGTAGTAGGCAATTCGATATTACTTGGAAGATACAAACCCAAATTCAAAGTTAGTAAAGGAAGAAGAATGGAATTGGAGAAGCAGAAAATTTTCTCTAATTATGATCTTAAACAAACCGCTCTTACCAGTCACCCCCAAAAATAACAACAACATGATCAACTGCGAGAAGAGCAGGTCCTGTATGTCGAGAGTATGTGTTGGTGGTCCTATTCCATTGGACGTAATAGGTGGGATTCTTCTGGGAGTTGGGGTATCTTATTTTTATAGGGACACATAAGCATAGAATCGTTAATGGTGTCAATAATAAAGAGGATAATAAAAGAGTAGACGTGGGATTTCCATGCCAGGTCATTATCAGCAGTGGTATTGTCAAGAGATAGATAAACTTGTTTGTTTAGGATATTAGCACTTTAGAATCACCTTAAGAATTCCAGCATTTCCTGTAAATCACATCCGTACTAAAAAAAAAATATGAAGCTATGGGCCATTGAAAGCAGCAAGAGTATACACCGATGAGATTAAGGCCAGTCGGACAGAATTCTACTACGGTCTTCTTGTTTATTGGGTCATCGTAATAGGTTGTTCTTGTACCTTCTCAAGTTCAGGTTCTTCTTCTGAGTCTTCCTCTTCTGCAATCTTGTGCTTGAATCGCCACTTATCTTTGATTTCATAGGCTATGAAGTCGCACATGCATTATCATCACGTACATAACTTAAATCAGTTACTTTACGTTAGGATATCTATAGATACTTGAAGGAGTACTACCGACGCAAAGAAAGCAAAGCACTAATCATCAATAATCTCATCTGACGACTGTAATATTCTGCAGATTGTGTTGTAATGTCGCAGACAATAAAATCAGGCTCCCTCTCCCTGAAGTCCTACAATGAATATATCGATAAAGGATCCATATGTGATTCTATATGAATGAATTCTCAGAGCTGGAAGACAGAATTAAAGACAAAATTCAGCAAACAAAACAGGAATTGTGGCTTTAGCATTGAACATGAATTCTTATTGGAAGCGAAATTTCAATCTTGTCATAACATCCTAGAAGAGTCAGATATGCAGATAGAGGTTGATGTGCTAGAGAAAGAATCTACAAAACTATCTTATCCAAAATTAAATCGGTAACATGGGCTGTAATTACTATAATTTCTCTCTCTCAATAAGAGCTCCAGATTTTGATATGCTTTATACCCAATAAAAAAAGCCATTTCAAGCCACTTCCAATAGCAAACCACATCTACAAACCCTATTTCCCCTAGCCATTTTAGTTGTGTTTCCATGGACAATAACTTATTTGATTTGTCTTCCATTTGTGGCGTATATCCAATAACATGTAGAACGCTTTGCATCTGTTGAAATATGTTCAAGCAGAACAGCTTCACCTTTCAAACAGATGCTTCTGTTGGTCTACTAATTGTTTTACATTACTGTGAATAACTCGAGGGATTACATGTGATTCTTCATCAGGAGTTATAGTGAGTATAAATTCATTATCACTCACTTCAATTTTGCCTTTAACACCATCTAAATGACGAAGCTCTGCAATTTTCATTACTTGTTTGCAGTAAGAGAAATTATCCTTTGTAATTTCAGTGATATTTCTTAAACTAACACCTTCATTCTTGAGTCAAGCAATGTTCTATTGATTGTACTATATTCTGTTGTTAATAGTGTAAGTTTAGAGGTAACTCCATAATAGTCATATCTGCTATTTATTTTAGCATAAAATCCCATTAATGCATTGGTTATGTTTGTACTATTATGCAAAACTTCTGTTTTTTCTATAGTTGCAGATGGAATTGACAATAAATAATAAGTAAAACTAATAAATCTATAAATGTATTTTTGTAGATATTCTGAGGATTAAATAAAATACAAACTTCTTAAATGATTAATGAAAAATATAGATAATAGCCCCTAATTTCGTAACCCAGGGTACAATTATTAAAAATTAGAACGGGTCATATCGATCGGATTAAGGATGTGTGCTTATTGGATTTATCTTTATTGATATGGCCGTTATGTGGCAACTCAGCCATTTCTCGTCTGTAGCTTTTTATGTAAAACTGTTCGTCGTATCTGCCGTATTTGGACGAGGTGTACACATTACACTTGCAATTGCTCGAAATCATAATTCAAGCAATAAATACCTGGTTTGAAGTAAGTGAAACTGAAATAAAGGGGAAAAGAAAATGAGCAAACCACTAATTCCAGGAAATGCGATTTCGTTTGTCAGGCTTCTCAGACAACACTCTGCGAAACATGCAGAGCTTGCAGATAAACGAGTCGACAGTGCTGAGGAGCTAAAACAGACAGACCTGCGAAACACAAACCTTTTACTATCTAACTTGAACACTCAACTAATGTTTGTGTATTCATTGCTTGATATAACAATGACGTCACTTAATGACTTGGAGAATCTAATAATAGAGAAAGACGCAACAAAAGTAGAAATGGATCGATTCAAAGCCGAGTTAAATGAGAGGCTTAAGGATACATTAAAACCACTGAGGGAAGCATTCGGCATAGAGGAAGGACGTCTGAAAAGAGCAGAAGATTTGTATGGTTAGTTAACATACGGTCCATAAAATCAGTTGCATTTCAAGAATACTATTTATCTTGAAATATTAAGCATTAAGAGTCGTAGTGATGGACAGACACACGAAGAAATAGATTATATTCTCGCAATCGCAATATATTTAGTTAATGTAATTTCATATGTAAATATTTAATAGTTCTGGGCAACAAGGCACATTTATCTAGCCTTTTAAGTTTAGCAAAACAATTCAATTCTAAGAGAGGTTTTCAGATGATAAAAATTGAAAGGATTTATGATTATCCAAAAGGAAGTGTTGGTTTTAGGATCTTGGTAGACAGATTTTGGCCTCGTGGTTTAAGCAAAGATAAGGTAAAGGTGGATTTGTGGCAAAAAGACATCGCACCAAGTAATTCATTAAGAGTGTGGTTTGGGCATGATGAAAAGAAATGGGATGGATTTAGACATCGATATTTTAACGAATTAGATAAAAACACCAAATCCGTTAAGACTATACGCGATAAAGCAAGACAAGGATCAATAACCCTGCTGTATGGCGCAAAAGAAGAAAGATTTAACAATGCAGTGGCGTTGAAAGAATATCTTGAAGCCAGTTAGTGTTATCGTTGCTCATTATTGTAAACATCTGAGGGTGTTGTTGAACTGCAGCCGACCGTATTTGTTATAGTTGATGCGTCATAAGAAATACAACACCAAACTCATATATGCTTGATACTCATATGTAACAATAAGATGTCAGATTCACCAGTAGTTGATTGGGAAGCAATTGTCCATAAGAATGTCAGATCGAAAGATAGGGCCGATGTGGGAAATGTTGACGCCATAGAGACAGATGCCATAGTAATCATAACTGAGGGCGCACGTGGTGAATACAGGATACCAAAATCTGAGGTCGAAGGGTTTGATGGTGCTGAGGTGTTCCTGAGATCAAATATTGCTGAGTTAAAAAAGTATAAAATCTGAGACACATATCCACAAACGCAAGTAACGTCTATATTATTTGGCACGACGATAGAATACAGAATAGACAAATCTTCTTGAAAACAAGTCTTAATAGTAGTACTACTAGTGATTTTTGTAGATTTATCGTAATCACGTTTCGATCTGAGAAGAGCTGACCTGAGTATCCTCCCACCATCGGAAGGAAACGCAGGTATGGGGTTGATACCACCAAGTAATACGTTGACAAGTGCGCCATATTGGAGTACACCTGCCACGATGATCGCTGGTATATTATCAGTATTATTAATCCTTTTATTATTATTAGATCCTGTGGTCACATAGATCAGTAGGCATAATGATGTTGCTAATATAGCAGCAATAACAAAACTTGTTATAGGACCCACAACAGCAATTTTAAACTCTTTACGAAAATCACTAGAGGCTTCTTCGTCTTGATCTTCAATCACAGATACTCCTCCAAAAATAAAGAGGATTATTTCACGTACTTTAAGTCCATACCTTAGTGCAACGATGGAGTGTGCTAGTTCAGGCAAAAGTACTGATACAAGAAGAATGATTGCACCTATGATACCCATAATCCAATATACAGAAATATTCAAGCCAGGATAGATTTCAGGCATCAGCATTGCTGCGAAAGCCCAAGCTGTCAGAAAAGAGACAATGACTAATGTAAAATGCAACCTAATAGGTATTCCTTTAATTTTTGCTACTTGTAAAGACAATACTTATCACACATCTCAGAATGTTGTTTACATCCATGTATGCTATTTCATCTAAGGAATATTAACGACTTGATTAACCTTGTAAATTAACAATGTTAACTCACTTGGTTAAGCATGTTTTAATTCAATCCTCTTGCTTTGTTCTTAATTAAGAGGTGAAACGAAAAAAGAAATGATAACTAAAAACAGAAACTTGTTGATAATTATGGTATTAGCTGTAACTGCGTCAATAACGAGTGGAATTTTGGTCGCCACATATACGCAGCAAGGAGCAAGTGCCCAAAACCAAAACAGTACTAGTAGTGCAGGTGCTGTTCCCTTGAGAAACCTGACAGGTTCAGTACAAATATTCCCAAAACTGTCGCAAATCTTGCAATCTAAAGCGAACGCTAGTCTAAGTACAGCTGCTACGAATGCTGAAAAATCAATAGGCACTAATTCACATGCTATCTCTGCTCGCTTAGGAATAGTGAATGGCTCTCTAGTATACACACTGCATGTTGTAGACGCTAGCAATACCATCCATAGGGTTATAGTAGATGCTGGAAACGGGAAGGTTTTGTCATCGCAACAGGTGCCTTTTGGAAATCAACTACATGGTCGAGGGGGAGAACAAGGTATGTTCGCTCATCCTCGAGGTGGTACATTTACGCATCCGGGTTTCCTAAGGCATTTTGGTGGAATGTAATAGAATAGATAAGCACAACTTCAGTAGCAGTATTAAGAAAAGCTAGTACTGCTTTCCATTATTTTTAGATTAGTTCTATCTGCATTCTCAGACTCATGCACTGCTCTCGACATATCCTTATTCATTAAAGGATCATGAACAAATTCTGTTTATGACATTTGTAATACGCAAGGATATCCCCCTTTCGTAGCTTAGGTTTACCACCTAGCTTGGATTTATCACAAATCTGACTAAAATCTTCCGGGTTTTTACGCAGAACCAACGATAGTACTAGTTGATCTGGAAGAACTTGTCTACTATGTAATTGCTGCAAAGATGCTTTAATGTATGAATAGGATTGATATCATTTTTAAGATCATGCACTGATTGCCAGAAATCCATGTCTATAAATTGATGTCGATCCCGTAACAGCCAGCAGATGTATTTGGTATGAACCAAATTTGTGCTTCACCGCCTCCGTTTGGTCGATTTCATGTTCAATCAATAGCTTAACATAAAATATCCTACTTTTGCAAATTTATTCATTGTCATATTCTTCTCATTATCAAAAAATGGTTTAAGAACACGTTACTATACATCCGCTGGAGCCTATCCCCCTATAGTCGCATACGTCTGATTGCCCTTTTTCAGTATATGTGTAATCGCCCCTGTTGCCTTGTCTTCTATTCGTGTGGCAACCAAAATTCAAAGCTTCCTTTTAATCTCTAGCAACTTTACTTTTGTTGATGGCTTTAACAAGATTTCCATAATTATTATGTAATGAAGCAAAATTATGCTCGCTACTATACATATGTATGATGCCGGAAGGAAGGATGGTTGGCGTATACCAGCGGTTGTTCTAAACGAATATCTTCTGGTATTATTGAGCCTGACTGCGTAACAAGTAATACGTTGGTTCTAAATCCTCTATACAAGTCTGTAGAACCCGCGCCTCCTATGACTATGGGGCAAAATTTGCAGTGTAATTTCGGTTCATACGATGGAGGAGGGTCCTCATATGTCACCTTACTATTTGATACCCGCACTTCCCCCCATCAACACATTTTCTACCCTAAAATGCAAGTCAATTTAGAATGTCTTCTTTGTCGTCGATCATATTCAAATTGAATAAAGGAGTACACCCTTACCGCTTTATCGCTATATTTCAGTGTTCGTCCGACGATGGTTAACACTTTTATGATTTGCTTACAACAGACGATATGTTAACAGAGCCAAGTTTAGCAACCCCTATAAGCGGGGAACGAAACCAGTCCAGCCCACCGAGGTTTTTATGCATGCGTACCAGATCATCGGTTCCCACACAATTCAAAACTAAAAGAGGGAAGCGCAGCGTCCTAAGGGTCGTTAGTGGTGTTATAGTTATTGAATGAACGTTCAACATATCCACGCACGAACTGATTTGATAGTGAATAAAGATAAACAAACAACAATTCATTCATAAACCCTATATTTCCCTTTATCCCCAATCATATTATTTAACTGGTCGCATAGCATTAAGAAGTGCGTCCCTTTTTCTGTTATTTTATAGAATGATTGTTCTGCTTTTGTTAGCAAACCATTATTTAATAGGAATGGCACATATTCTCTCATTTGTGTCGAAGACAGAAAAGCGCCATACATGATTCGCGTCTTGGTCGCGTCTCTTCCTGTAACTTCCCTTAAAATGGCCGCGATTACGTCGAGCCTGCTTCTGTTTCTTATATGTTGTTGAGTGGTAGGGGCTTCTTGGTTGTTCATGCTAACCTTTGCTAACATCTTTAGTTTTAACCTTCACCGCCTCAAACTAGATAACAAAAGACGTAAAGATTGGATCACATTAACAACATTACCGATTTTTCTGATTAAGAGCAGGGAGTTTTGATCAGTGTTGAACAGGACGTATAAAAACTCCTGCTGATTCTTTTTATCGCAAGTGAGTAATAATAGCAGTAACAACGGATCTAATAGCCAATTGGAATATTTGGAAAAAACAGGAAGGTGTTACTATTCCCAGTTAGAGGAATAATCGGAATCCAATCATCATCTGCAAATGCACATTAGTTCAAACGGCATTTTTGTTGAGTTGCCTTCTAGGTGAAGGTTAGTAGCTGGCTGATAAACCCAAGCCCATATTTGCTTTGTAATGTTGCTTTGTGGATGACTTTTTTAGATTTTTACTAGCTTTGATATGGTATGGTATTTATTTTTTAGTCGATCTATAGTATTTCCTATCAGAAACATATGTCTTACATTGACATTTATAAATTAAACATTTCATCTTGTCTCTAGGAGCAGTCCTATCGTGGTCAATCTTTTGATGTTTACACTTTATACACCTGACAAGTAAATCAGATTCACTATTCATTGTTATTTACATTGTAACCTCTTATTTTTTTACCTTGTTGTCATAGCGGACGATTAGATATCAGAGTATCTCCAGTTGGACCTGAAGCAAATGTAGAGTCTCTCTAGTATAATGATCACTTGTACTCGAAGATATTTAGAATCGATAAGACGACTAAATAGTATCATATAATAGAAATTGAGATAAACATTAGTACTAAGTTTGGCTTCTCATAAATAGTTGGTTTGACTCTAGCTAAATATGAAATACAGAAGCAGGAGTGACATCGTAGGACTACTGTTAGATGCAGCAAATGGTGGAGGAGCTATTAAAACAAAATTAATGTATAAAGCATATCTATCCTTTAACCAGCTGAGAGAATACTTGACACTTTTAGTTGAAAATGGCTTGATAGAGTATCAAGAAGGGATGCAGACTTACAGAACAACAGAGAAAGGCATACGTTTATTGCAAATACAGAACACAATGGATGAAATAGCTCCTATTAAACTACAACAATGAAAAATACGGTAAACAAAGGGCTGCTGACCCAGATGAACATTTCAAATGGTCTACAGTATCACCAACAAGCTAACTTTGTCTTTATAAGTAATTCTACTTGTTAGATAGTTCAAATCATTCAGTTTTCTAAAATGAAAGCTGTATTTGGATCAAAACAAGATAGTTTAGGATACGATAATACCATTATTATATCATTTTTGTTGACCTCTTTACATACATCTATCTTACACTACTAACTATTCTTTCAACAAAAGAACTTTGTAAGTATTGGTCTTGAATCCAACAGTAAGAACAGAATCAGACATAGACATTCATTTGCTCGGCGTCCAAGGAAAGAAAAATTTACTAATGTCAAGAACATCATAGAAATGCAAATAATATTGAATAAAGATTTGACTCAAGAAGAGGCGTGGAAGATTATGCAGCCAGTTTGCAGGGAATTACTCGAGTTAGTAGATGGAGGTTATCTGCAATTTGTATCTGCGAGTTACAATGAAAGTGATGGAACATACAAAATAAATTTGAAATCCTCTCACATACACCTTGCATCAAGAGGATTCAAGGATAGCATTGGCGATGTTGAATATAATCAAGGAAAAATAAGGATCGGCTTACGAGCAAATGGGATTCCCGTGAATATCTTTGTAGACATTATATGACGAAGTGAAGGACCGGTGTGCTATATGGAACAACTGCTAAAAACCTAACTGAGCTCAATTCTGACCTGGAAATATATTCGTATATAACGACACAAATCACAAAACATAAAGCTTTCCTCGTGTATTGAAGAACATAGAATGGAACCTTCTAGATGTGAATTTGAAAGGGTAGTAAAACAAGTGTGTAGAAACAAGGAATTTGAGCTCTCAAGTGGAAAGCAGTGGTAACAACCTTGAATGGCGCAGAAACAAGCTACGCGTCCCGTAAGGCGTCCTTTACATAGAATTTATGCAAATATTGAAAAATATACATAGACGAATAAAGAAGAGCAGCGAACACGATAATCAAGGTTGTAAAAATAAGGATTGTAGTGAAACAGTTTTCTTAACGAGTTACTTCTTTTTGGTAACCTGCGGAGCTCTTCTTCTTGTTTCTCTTGTTAGTATTAGTAGCAATTATAATGAAAGCAATTTGAAATACTTCTGTTCCTATTCCAACGTATTTATTCGATAATGCTCTTGACGTAATTGGATTATGTATTCTTGTCATTCCATATAGGACAATTCGTGCTATCTAAGTATGTATATAATACATAGTTATAAAGGCGAACTGTTAATGTAAAGACATGCAATGACATTAGCGACAACGATTCTTTATTTGAAAGAAATTCATGCTACAGAGTCTAATATTCGGATGGTCAAATAAAATCTGGAGATATGAAACAGGAATTATGATATCAATTTGATCATAAAAATAAAGGACAGTTTCAGGCTGCTTTATGTTAAAGCGTCTTTTACTTTTACCTTAGCTTTGTTGAGGGTTTCTGAACTAGGCTTACCCTCTACATGATCCTCTTCAGTCTTCATTTTTGCCTCAGCATCCTGACTTGTATTTTTTAGTTTTTTCGCAATATCTGTCATGTAAACTATGTATAGTAGACATAGTTTAATACACTTTCATAAGAACAAAGTAAAACAGAGTATATTGAAAGAAGAACCTTGATAACAAAACAATATTCGGATTTTGATAGCAGTATTCCATTATATACAACACCAGATGTAGGACCTGCTTTTACTTTAGATCTACATCATAGCCTCCATCAGCTAGAGGATTACCTTGACGGGTGCAAACATTGCCAATTCCAGAGTATTTTTCCTCAACATTAAGGACTCCAATAATTTCACTACCAACCTCAAGTGTTTTTATCTGCGAAGGTTGAATATCCTCTGTATCAACATCTTTAACAAAATCTTTACTCAGTACGAAGAACATTGTCATTTTGGAATTTAAGGTCTATAAGTTTTTTCATCCGAATTAGATTGTAGCGCAATTCTT
>QHBN01000173.1 GCA_003176995.1 Candidatus Nitrosopolaris wilkensis | reverse complement strand
AATTCTCGTATTCAGAATCTCTTTATTTAAGCCCGTTTACACTCTTTAAGTTTTAAACAATAAGAACGCAAAAAGCTAATGGCCTTGTGATCAGAATAAACTTCGATAATTTTATTTGCTTGGCAAGTATAATACCGTATGGTTAGATCTTAAAACCGTCGCACCAGGACACTCAATTTGACCTTGTATGTGTATCCTATTATTTTATTGAAGAATGGGTATTGACATCTTTTACCCGTCATCTATTTGATGCGAACTCTAGTGTAACTCCTCGTATCGTATCATAACGAAATGTGTATATTTCATTTTCAGATAGTGGCATCGATTCTACTTTACCATACATACACGTCTCAACCGTGTCGCGCCTTCAATTGTGATAGAAATTTGTTAAATAACATTAATCAGTGATGTACGCTATCTAATAAGAGTGTATCTGGTTCCTGATATTTTTTGCAATAATGGGAGCTTTTCAGATTGTTCCCCGCTTTGCTTAAATGGATGTCAGACAATATCACAGAGAAGTTGAGCCAAAATACAAAAGGCGTTGATTACGTTAACCAAAGATTTTCTAACGACTTTCGAAAAATTGTTGTATGTGAAAACTGTCTTTATTATGACAGTATCACTGAATTTTACAATGCTCATAGATATTGTCTAGAATGCCTTTGTGATCATGCATGTTGTCCCATTTGTAAAATTGGCTATCACGCGATTAATATATCAGAATGATCAACCGCAACCAAATCGACTCGAGAGTATGTCGCTGGGAGTCACCCAAAGCGCTGATCAATTGGCTTCAAAAAAGAGAATAGAGAGATCGTCCATTAGACAATAACAAGGTGTAAAAAGCTAATAGATTCGCGATCAGAATAATTATATTTCCTTAACAAAGAGAAAAGTACACTCCTTATAGACAGTCATGGTGCGCAACCTTAGGACACGCAAACCCTGGGCTGTCGATGCAATGACGCTATCCGCGGACAGGCTGAACCGTATCCCAGTAGCATCGTTATCTAGCATCATTGTCGTTACTTTGATCCCAGTACCGCCAGCATTTGCTAAACAAGAAGCCGGCAATGATCTAATCGCTTCATTGTTGGAGCTCCAATAGTGTATATCGTAAAAATGAGAACATTCTCTGAAGAACATAAAAAACGTCTAAATGAGCCTCATAAAGGTAAACAAACTTCTGAAGAATCTAGAAGCAAAATGAGTGTGTCTTCATACTTAGATCAACTATGCAAAATTGGTTAGTAGGGTCGTATTAAAAAGTGTCCGTCAATACCGTATTTTGTTCTTATTATCACTCAGGTAGTGTGACTATCGAATCGAGAGCGGAAACAATCCAATATATACATCTAACTATCTGCCAAAATATATATTCAGCCAGAGAATTTTCTTGATAGGACTTGATAAGTTATTTTTGGTTAACTACCTCAATCTTTATGCTTATTTTCGTTACTTCTGTTATAGCTCTTCTCCTCGTATCTCAATATATTACATTCAACGCTTATCCGTTTCCTATACAGGAGGCAAAGGCTGTCAAGAACAAAACTCCTTCTTCTCCTCTTCATAAAGCTCTATCTTCGAACGACGGCAATACAATTATTCGAACTTCGTCTGCTTCTCTATCCAACACTGCCTCTCTTGGTTGCATCAATTACAATCCATCCACAAAAACAATTACTGTCAGCTGTAGTAGTCCAGCTAGCCTTACCGATATTGATAACAAACTCAAAGATACCACTGTGTTGGCTAAGCAAACTCCAGACGGCATTTGGTATCTAAGGGCAAACATAGTAATTGCCAAGGGAGCTACATTCAGCATAGATTCAACGGATACTAGATGGCTAAAAATAAGTTCAGAGCATGTGATCGCCAGTACTGGTAGTCATACCTCTGCTCTTCCCTACAATATAGATGTGCATGGTAGCCTAAAGATTAATTCTGTAAAAATAACTTCCTGGAATCCAACAACTAATAACTATGCTATAACCAATGGCTCAAGAGAGGCAGTACCTCCTGGAACGAAAGGAGCAACTACAAATGGTTATATAATAAATTTTGGTGCTCCGAGAGCTTTTATCAAGATTGAGCACGATGCAACAGGCGCTACAGATATAGCAAATTCAGAGATCGCATATTTGGGATACGAAAGCGGAAGTACTTCCGCTGTTGGCTCAGGCGGTCTTAACTACTACGGAGCAGATGGGAGTGTAATAAGAGGTAATAATATACACGATCTTTATTTTGGCTTCTATTCTAGTGGTGTAAGTGGTTTCATTATTGAAAATAATCAAATTTATCACAATGCGAATTATGGTGTTGATCCACACACCGGAACCCATGATATGATAATTCGACATAATTTAGTTCATGACAACGGCGCACAGGGAATCATTTGTTCGCTAAATTGCTACAACATATTAATTGAGGACAATCAACTCTACCGAAATGGCAAGGCAGCTATCATGTTTAGCAGAAATATGTCTAATTCTATAGCTAGAAATAATATTATCTCTAATGAAGTGGACGGTATACTCGTCTCACAATCAAATAACAATAAGATCTATAATAACACAATTTCAAATTCACAATATGGGATCAACGTGATCGTTGGCTCTTCAGAGAATACATTCTACTCTAATGTGATAAAGAACTGTTTACATGGAATATACTCACAAGCAACTTCAAACAATAGCAACAATACATTCTATAACAATCAACTGATCAATTCGCCTTCTGCAAGCGGTGTCCAAACCAACCAACCAAGTTTTGACATCGCTAAAAGTCAGGGAGTGAAAGGTCACAGCCGTCCTAGTCATCACTAGTGTATCACCACCACCAACTATCGAAACATCAGCTGCATCTATTGACATTATCTAGCCAAAATTGAGAACCTCTTGACATCAAATAAATTCAAGAAAAGGAAAATGACACGTGGTACGCTATTCCTTCATGCTTTCAGGGTTTACGACTGAAGCTTGTACCACTACGAAACTTCATAACATAACTAGGTCGTGATATAGCAAAACAATCTACTACGGTCTGCATTCAAATTATTTTTATTATTTGCCTGTATTGTTCATATTATGATAACGATTACTCTAGTCAAGATTAAATCATATTTATCAATATCATTCTCTTCTTTTGCACAAGGAATAACAACGACCATCATTCTCGCACTCCTCACATGTGCTGTACTGAATAACGTTGAGGCCTATGCACAAATATTTCCAATTCATACTAATACGACTAGTACTGCGACTTCTGCCACTCCTAGTCATCAGCCAACATTGCAACAGCGGCAGCAACAACAGCCAAGTCAGCCTAACCTGCACTTAGTGAAAATTACAGCACCCATTAAAGGTCAAGTAGTTCCCGTCGGAAAAGAGCTCAGAATATCCGGAACATCCTTCGATAACACAACAACGACAACAACTTCTGGCTGCAGCGTCTCAGTTAAGGTGAATGGCGTCAATCCGTATCATAATGCCTCGCAGAATGGTACTAGTGTACACAACTATTCAAAATGGAATTTTACCCTCCTCCCTTCCTATACTGTCGTAAAACAAGGCCAGAATAAAATAACTGCCAAATTTTCATGTGGCAGTAATCCTAGTGTAATATCACACTATAGTGTAAATGTGACAGGTGTAGCAAGAACAGTGAGTTCGAACTCAACAGCTGCCAATTCTTCTACCAGTCCTGTTTCTTCAAAT
>QHBN01000172.1 GCA_003176995.1 Candidatus Nitrosopolaris wilkensis | reverse complement strand
GCTGTACGAATTCACGTTTAATTCCCGTCAAACTCTGTATCAAAGGAGGGATGCTATAGTCATTATAGATCTCAGGTCTGGCCCGGAATTGGATGAAATTAGCCGTCTTCTCAGTAATCAGAAAGTAAGTGAATTGGCCAAGAAGATAGATGAAGTTAATCCTAAAAGAGAGACGACGTCCGAAAAAGGTGGTCCTGATATATTTGAGATATGAGTAAGAAAGTGATTTTCTCACCACGAGGATATAACATGAAAATCATAGCGATTACTCCGTGATTTTCAGGATCTATCCTCGAAAGAGACTGTATGACTTTCTTAGTGCCGGCATCTGATGCCCGCATCTATTGTCATTGCATCTGACTTTTAATAATAGTTAAGTCCATTCCTATGTACTTATTCCGCTTGCCCCCATTATTTCCGTGTTGATGAAATTCTGAAAAGCAGGATTAAGGTATCTATCTTCCTCTATATGTTTCAATCTTTCACTCATTGTTCCTTTCCGAAAACAATTTGTCATCCATTGGGTATAGGTTCTCCACTCAGCGTCATTAAGCACATCCCTTTGACGCATGGCGTATGCATGAGACCAAATATTAAGAATGTAATATGAGAACAAGTACTGTTCTGATTCTGAATTCTGATGCCATAAATCCACGATCCATGACTCTATATAACGATGGGCGCTCCAACATAAGTTCTGTCGTTTTGTGAATTTTCTCATCCAAATCATTGAGAACTCTAGATTGTTGGTCAATTGAGAGACTTTGTATTTGCCTTTTCGAAAAATACAATGTCAAGATCAATGTACCTACTATCCCAAATGTTTGTGCTAAACTAAGCACATCAGCGAATCCAAATTCAACCTATCTAAGAGGAGATATCCAACTCTATAATTATAAAATTCAATGTCTATCGAATTGAGGCAAAGAAAATGGAGAAGAGGCCGGTATTCAGTCTTCTCTTACAGATCAAGATGTGATAGAATATTTAGAACAGGAAATAAGAGAAGTCAAGAAAGATCGGTACACAGAGAAATGATTCATGAGTTCTGAATGGCTAGCGGTAACTTCAGAGGTACTAAACGTAACTTTCTAACTAAAAATAATACTGCTCCTGCTGGTATAAAAAGAGCAAAAAGGAGTAGCAGATAAGGAGAGTACAAGTTAAAGGATTTATTTATTCCCGGAATTTACAGTTATTTGTGTTGAGAAATTTGTGCTGCCAACCAATTGTTATAAGAGCGGAACCGTCCTTGCGTTAATCGATTTAGGATATTTGTAACAACCATTGAGTATTTTCATGAACATCTTTCTGTCTTCCTCGGCGGGTAGGATGCCCGCCATATGATGACCTAGCAAGCAAACCACATTATTATTGCTAATAACGATTATCGGCGAAAATCGTATCTTCATCAAAGAGACGAACGTACAATTTTGACATGGACTCAATCAAACTTCATAATACTAATTTAATCGAGGTAATAGACTAAATATATCATATTTGATTACACTACGTCAAGATTTAGATGCAATAACTTCAATATTGTTCCAGACATTCGAAATAACACCTTTTAAAAGAAATTATGATGCTGCATTTGGTCAAATTGCGAATATTCTACACCGTTATGGAATAATTGAAAATCCAAGGAATTTACGTTTTAGATTTACTTTGTGTATGCAAGAGTTTTTCGATTCCATCCCTCAGGATCAATGGAAGATAAAAGATGCTGCATTTATTAAGCAATCTGAGGAATCTGCAATTACAAAATTTAAAGACTGGATAATAGAACAGATCACATAAATCATTGCTGTACCTGCTCCCTAAGGCTTTTGAACAATGACATGCAAGGTTATCAAATTCTGGATGGATGGAGGGCTTTATAATCACATTACAAAGGCTTGAATTTTCACTAACATCGGTATCGTAAGTGGAGACGTCCTCGAGATTACGAAAAATGCCTATGGGACTTAATCTCACAAATAAAAAAGCCTGGTAATTCGCTATGACCTTTGATATATCGCAATGATACTGTTACTCCCTTACGTACTTATATACTAATTAGAATACTATTAGCCATGAGGAATTCAAACGTGACAGGAAT
>QHBN01000171.1 GCA_003176995.1 Candidatus Nitrosopolaris wilkensis | reverse complement strand
AGAATTGAGCTACAAACTAATCTGTACTATACAGCTATAGATAATAAAACAGGGCAAGCACAGGTTTTTAACAGGCTTGTAAGGTTTATCGACAATAATAATCGGGGCACAGGTATGGTAGTACTTATTGATAGAATACCTGCTTCTATAGGATATCATTCTGGAGGGGCACTTGCATTCGGACCAGATGATAAATTGTACGTTGGAGTTGGGGATGCTACCCAACATATATTTGCTCAGGATGGGGAAATATTCACAGGTAAGGTTCTAAGAATAAATAGAGATGGAACAATCCCACAGGATAATCCGTTTCCAAATTCACCTGTATATACTATGGGACATAGAAATATCTTTGGACTTGCATTCGACAAAAAAGATGGGATTGGAATAATAACTGAAAACGGAGATTTTCATTACGATGAAATAAATTTAATTCAAAAGGGAGGCAACTATGGCTTTCCTACACAACAGCCTCCTAACATTGCTCCAGAATTATTTACAAATAATTCCTCCATCAAACCCCTGAGGAGTTATTGGCAAACTATTGCTCCAACTCAAGCGATCTATTATGATGGAGGAAAATTGCCGCAACTCAAAAACAAATTTTTGTTTGGTACATTTACCGGGAATATCTATGCTCTTACGCTAGACAATAGCAGACAACGAGTGATACAGGAGGAAAAAATTGCATTGCGTCATTATCCTTTCGAGCCAGTCATATCCATTGCTCAATCGCCATCTGGAGATATTTACTTTGGCGGCTACCATGTATACAAATTGCAGTCTGTAGACATGAATGGCAAAACACAAGATCTATTCCCAATAGAGATCAAGTCTTTGTCGAACGTTGCTATCAAAGATCTACAATCATCACACAACGGCAGCGGAATACTACTAAATATACATACATCTACCAATAAGAACGGAAGCAGCTCACCTACAAAACCCTTCCTTCAGATGAATATTCCTAGTGCGCTCATACCTGAAATATCTTTGGTTACAGCCACTGCTATCAATGGAGGAAAACAACCATCGACGAATGCAGTAGAATCCACTGTTACTAAGTCATCTCCGAATTACAATACTTTCAGTATACATTTTCGATCAGAAATAGACTATTCACAATTGTTGATTAATGGCATATCGCCAAAGCCCAATGTCCAAAATACCACGACAATAAAAAGTAATACATATGATATTTCGTCTGTTTCTATAGTTAAATATGCATCAGATACTAGTACAGCAACGCCTTTTAAGCCGTCGCCACTGACCGTGGGGAGAGGCACCAGTGTGACGTGGACAAATAACGATTTTGTAACTCATACAGTAACCGAAGTTACAAACAAATTTGATTCTGGAATACTTGCGCCAACACAAGTGTTCAGGCACATATTTGATGAACCTGCAATTGTTAAGTACTCTTGTACTCTTCATCCGTTCATGTCAGGAGAAGTTATAGTAAAGTAACGCAACAGATGGATATGACCATAATGGTTATCTTAGCTTTAAAATTATTGTTATTTGTGGTTGGATTATCCTGCTTGTTATCACCATTAGTTTTGGTATTAGCACGAGCCTATGCTGTAGTAGCAGGATGTGTTAACTATGAATCTCATGCGAATATAATAACTGTGTCTTGCAATGAGAATTTATCCGAAATAGATAAGGCTGTGAATAATAGGAGTGTGCTCGAAAAGGATTCTCATGGGACGTGGATTCTCAATGCTACTATAAAAATAAATCCGCAAGCTACACTCACAATAGATCAAACAGATACTTCGTGGCTAAAAATAGCTAACCGAAATCATATTGAGCCTAATTTTATTTCGGTTTCTGGCAAAGTAAAAATTGACGGTGTTAAAATCACGTCCTGGGATCCTTTTGCTAATGATGTCATTAGACAAAATGTTAATGGCTCCATTCCAAGACCGTACATTATTATTGATAAAGGGTCAGAAACTGCAAATATTTCAAACTCTGAGATTGCATTCTTAGGATACGCGTCAAATCGTGGTGGAGCAAATGGATTCCTATATGATCGGGGCGGAGATGGAAGCAGTATATTAAATAATACTTTCCATAACATGTGGGACGGATTTTATTCTGATTCCGTCGGCTTCATTACAATTAAGAATAACATATATTACAATAATCTGAGATATGGTATAGATCCTCATTCTGGAAGCCATAATCTTAGCATTGTTGGAAATCTTGTCTACAATAACAGCCAAATTGGAATAATTTGTTCAAAAGATTGCTACAACATTCTATTTTCTAACAACGTCGTACATGATAATGGAGTAGCAGGATTAATGTTTTCACTCGATACAAATAATTCTGTAGCCAAGAAAAATTATGCTTACAATGAGAAGGTAGGTTTTTCTATCTATCAATCTTCAAACGATAAAATATATAATAATCTAGTAAAATCAAGCAATACAGGAATATATTTAGCCGGAAGCTCTTTAGGCAACCATATTTACAATAACACGATAATGAACGGTACCGTTGGACTATACTTACATCTTGATAATAATAGCAAAAATAACATATATGAAAATAATAATCTAAATAATATTTCTCAGCCCATAAAGCGATATCAATAATCTTGATAGAAACAGTAATATTTATAATCATTAGTAGAAAATGATCAGGAATATAGTTTTAAGTATTTGCCTTACAGGTAATCTAGCGCTGGTGCGTGTATCACCAAATGCCCAATTAACAAGGAACAATAGATTCAAATAACTTGCTACTGGCGATTGAATATGTGTGTTCTATAATTGATTGTTGAAAGCTTATGAAAGAATTAAAGTTAAGCTCGTCAGCCTCTTTATTTATGGTGATCCTCTTTTTGTCCATCATATTTTCTACATTATTCCACGTAAATTCGCAGAACGTAATAGCAAGTAACAAACTCAGCCACAGAGAATGGAACAATAATGCCGTGCAATATAGTTATCAGATCCACAACAATAAACATTGGGAAAAACCTCAAGTCATTCCAATAGTATATTCTAATTCGATTTCTCATATCACAGGTTTCGGTAATAATTCCAATAAACGAATTGCATTTGTTGAAAATACATTTACTTATGCTGCTTACAGAAACGGTTCATTCTATAACTTCTATAAAAAATATATCCCTATAACCGAGAAACCATCGACTGAACACGCAATAACAACTGATCTCAATTTACTAACAAATAAGCCAATACCTCATGGACCATTTCCATATTATGCTCATCCCAGACAACCGCCAGACATACCTTACATAGAATACTTCAAGCTTCTGCTCCAGCATGTGAAAAAAAAATGACCCTTTAGTAACCAATATTACAGATGTAGACGTTCACGAAGGTAAAATATTTCGAACGAACGGGAGCAATGCATATGATATTTTGCTTCTATTTCATAATGAATACGTTACTAGCCCAGAATACAATAATCTTAGGCAGTTCGTAAGCAACGGCGGTATGATCGTATTTACTGAGGCAAATGCATTATATGCTGAAGTTAGTTACAATAACACGAACGACACGATAACACTCGTTAAGGGTCATGAGTGGAAGTTTGATGGCAAATCTGCAAGCAGAAGTATCGGCGAGAGATGGCTAGCTGAGAATAAAGAATGGACTGGAAGTAATTTTCTGGATATTCCTTCAACATTCAAGATATCTTATCAAAATAATCCATTCAACTACACAAATGGTGAAGAGCAATACGTTACTAACCCACACGCCAAAATATTGCTAGATTATCGTGCTTCGTTTTCATCAGACAAATATCCCAATGCAACCGTTGCAACATATCAGATGGACTACGGAAAAGGGAAGATAATAAACCTAGGAATTTGGGGACACGAGTTAATAAAGAATGCAGCATTTCTTAATTATTTTGACAATGTAATAATGCAAATTGCATTAGGTTCAACTGATAAAAGTAGCGGTATGAGATGATGTGACTCAAAACGACGGACTTCACTTAGAGAAGAAAGACAATAACGTTAGCTGCGATTAGTAAAAATTAGTTGAGAGGGTTCGCAAATGAATCGGCTAGAACTAGAGAATAAGGCGGAATATCTATGATCCTTACACGCAAATTTGGGACGTCGTGTTATGTACAAGCAGCATTTCATGTATGATATCAGAAGTGCTCGTCTACAGGGCTTTAGATTTATCCTGTATGGTGTGGCCCAAGCTTGGTATACTCGAGAATATCTTATGCAAGCTGAACTACAACGGTGAATTGATCGAGATAATGCGGAAGAAAGAAGGGCATGAAGCATTCTCTTGGAAATATTCTGCAGTTATGCTAATGAGTAGGTCTTTCTGTCGGTACTGTCGCATACTCATGCTTATGCTAATGTTGTCTATAATCCCACGTAGGATAGTAACTGGCCGTAATTTCCAAACTAACTGAATCTCCATCTTTAACGCTGCTTATAAGACCCGTTGCCATAAGGTGTCCAACCTTCCAAGGTGTCTGACCAATATCTTTGGTATCTTAGAGTGTGTTTTGACTTTGCATTTGCATTGTATGGCGGATTAGAATAATCAACACAATCATAAACGAACCTAGTTCTACTCAGTGTCTACGCTGTACCAAGAGCATACCAGAAAGTACACCCATAATCAGGCATTCAGAGCAGCAAAAAATCGTGTCGTCATCCAGTATCACGGGATCAGATTTTACAGGTTGATATGGATAATTTGTAGAATTCATAACCTCATGTACTATAATCATGACTACACGCTTATCCACCTCATCTTTGCAGTATGGACAAAAATACTTTAGCTGATCAAATTTTGCAATGTTGCCTATATTTGTTTTCGTTGCACATTCTTCATTCTTACTGCTACTGGCCACACTTTTCATCCAGACATCCTACCATAGTTTTCGCAGCATTATAAAGAGTAGACACGAATACCATTTTTGGGAACCAGGTTAGGCTCGGAAATTTTTAACTATGTTGGCCTGGTACGGTTGAAGTTTGTAAGAGTCGTTAATTTCATCTCTTTTGTCTTTTTGGTCATACCAATATTTTTACAATATGACGGGGATGCCACATCAGTTTTAATAGGTTGATTTATCTTCGTAGCATTGAGAAGAGATGAGACTATAAATATGCAGCCGCGGATGCTGATATAGCTCCTTCAACCGCGCGCTCAAGCGCTTTATACTATCAGTGCGGCAAATCGTAGCTACTAGACCCTAATGTACCTAGCAAGTGATTTACATTTTCTCCCTTTACTATTTTGAATGGGCATTATTTTCTCTGTCAGTCTAGGTCTAAGTCTGAGATTGCAGTGGAGGTTGTTTTAGGAAATTTCTTCTGCCTTCCGATTCATTGATTAAGTGTTTTTGTTGCTCTCGTTATTCTTAGCATCATGATTTTCTAACCTGGGATTTTCCGGCGTCTGATCCGTTATTTGAATTTCTGTTTTCTTCTCTGGGTCATTTACTTCTAACGCTTCAGGCCTTGAGTCTATTTCTCCGCCGATATTTCTTAGGAGTTTTTCAGTTTCCCTGCCAAGAGCCAGAATTGGAACATTAGGCATTATTTCAAGTTCTTTCATGAGCCAATTTCGTATACACTTTTTAGCGACTACGGGATCAAGTGTTCCCTGTTCGTCCTGCGGAGTGAAACACTTCGCTACCTCTGTAAAGTATACTTGATCAAGTACTTCTTCATTGGTATCAGCACTCAATACATCTCTAAGAAACCTCATAAGTTCCCTGTGATATATTCCCTGTCTGCCAGGAACAGATTGTAAATGGCAGTGTTCTCCCCAACAAGTGACCATAGTGGCGTGGAGATAGAGCAAAGCGATATGGGTGAGCTACTGCTAGCTTGTACAGCTTGGAAATATCCTAAGATTTACTATGAGATTATAGGAGGTCTGATAATATCAAGATTTCAATCTCTATTCTGACCTACTTGCTAGGCCTCTATCTACTGGCTACTATTTTATCTATGATAGAGATCAATTAAGCGATAGTTTGGAATTTATTGCAGTAGCCGTTAACTTAGGAGCGCGAGTTTGTGGTAAAGTCCATATGGTACAATTAACTCATTTAGACAATAAAATTTTTTTACGCTAAATTTTGGCATGTACACAGAACATTTCAAAAAATTCGGTAATTACTAATAGTTTTAGCTAGCAAGTATAAAGTAAATGGAATTCATTTTATATTATATCAAAGGGATGATAAAGAACATATCAAATAACGCTACGCTGACTTTAGTTCTAATAAATCCAGACACACAGACAGCGAAATTGGGTGGCAGACATGACTCTATCTAAAGAAGACAAGGTAGAAATCGAAACTAGGTTCGAAGAACATGTGGGTCAGATGATTAGGCTTGGTTCTTCGTTTGGTCGTAATGTTTCAGAATCAGCCAAATCTGCCGATCTCCTACTGCACATACACTTCTATCTGGCTCGCTTGACTTCAGACTTGCGAGAAGAGAAGATTGTCAACCATGGAAATGAAGAGAGCAGAAAAAGGTTTATCAAAGAATATGAAGAGTGCGAGGGGGAACTCAAGCAGATAGCGACAATGGTTTATGCAAAATACGGAGTTACGGGTGTGGGATAGTACGTGGTAAAGAAAGCTCCTTAATCTCCAATTTAAGTCAAAGTCCATGGGTCATATCGCTAGATATGGTTATGAAAAAGCTGTACTGAAATAATACATACAATGATTTTTTTATTTAGCTTTCTAAATTATGCTTTATCTACATTACCAAATCATCGACAATGAATGGTTTTTTAATTATGTCATCAATTTGAACTCCTGGAACATTATCTCTAAATTCCTCTAACTGTATATCAAAAGCTGTCATAAATAGAATTTTTATAGATGGATTTTTTTCTTTCAAATAGAGATAAAGTGCAAAACCATTCATCTTGGGCAATCTAATATCGGTTAATACAAGATTATAATAGTCAGGAGCATGACGTTCAAACGCTTCTAGAGCTGATTCTGCACGATTAAAAGTATCAACTTTAAAGTTTTTTCTTCTAAACCATATTTTATCGCAATTAAAATATCTTCAGTATCATCTACGACCATAATACGAGGTGTGGGATTCCCAGACTGCAATACTCTTATAGGCTTCAGGTCGCTATATTAGGCTATTAACACAGATCTTTTTGGGGGTGAATGATCGAATCCGAAAATAACTAGGCTTTCCTCTGTGCTTGCATTATGATCTTAGCCTTCCCTAGCCTAGTCTTTAATCTAAGACGGTTATGGCAACATGGACAGTATAACCCCTCGACGTTCATAAAAATCTCACAGATTTGACATCTCTTTTGGTTATATGCATATCTAAGACCTTCAACGCCAAAGTGTCTAACTGCTTTATATCTTGAACGTATACCGTTGCACGTCGGCAAAGCGATAAAGTCACTAAGGTCACTTCGGTTATAATTGGTTTCGCAAGCTGCTGTAAGAATAAGCGTTGTAATTCGAGGTGTAAGCGACGACAACCTTAAACCCTAACTACATAGTTGACCCTTAATCTTTGTCCCTAGTCGACGTGAAGATACCAACAGCTCATATTCAGGCCTGAAGATAAACCATTTTTAATAACCAAACTCAAAAGAGCCGGGATAGAATCAGTATTTGATTTGGCGATTGCTACTCCCCATGAGCTATTGTCATGCTCTTTTTGGCTCATAGTGAAGCGCAACTATCCCGCAGTCAAACGCTATTGACTTAACCAGGGTGAATTTTTGGATCTCGCTCAAATCTTTGAATATGGTCAGGCCATTCCCAATTGCAACAGGATTGATGAACAAATGAAATTCGTCAATCAGTCCTGCTCTAATCAAGGAAGAATCAAATGTGGCACCACCATAAACGACGATGTCCCTGCTGCTTTGACTCTTTAGCTTGATGATTTCGTCAGTTAGATCGCCTGTCGCAATGTCCGTATTTGCCCACTGCGATTTTTTTAGTGTCTTAGTGAAAACAACTTTTGGGGTTTCTATCATCTTTTTGGCAAACACATGCGATCGATCGATTGACGACGGGTCATCAGGTTTGGTCATCACATCTGACCAATATGAAACAAAGCCATCTGTCATTTTTCGGCCCAGAATAATAGTATCGACAGGTTCCGTTAATTCGAATACATATTTTTTGAACTTGTCATCCCAGTTCCAAACCATCCAGTCCATTTCTCCGTTGGGCCCTGCAATGTAGCTGTCTACGGACATTTGAACCTGTAGTTTTAATTTTCTCAAGGTCTTCTATTACCCTGAGTATGCCTTCCTCAGGCCTTGAATGTCGATCTTCTTCATTTGAAGCAATGCCTCCATGACTCTTTCTGATTTCTTTGCATCATTGTCTTGTAACATCTCGCCCAAGACATTGGGAACGATCTGCCATGACACGCGAAACTTGTCTTTCAACCAGCCGCATTGGTCTTGTTCTCCGCCTTCTGAGAGCCTTTTCCACATGTCATCTACTTCTTCCTGTGTTTCGCAGTTCACGAGAAATGACGTGGCTGGCGAGAATTTGAAAACCGGGCCGCCGTTTAATGCCATGAATCGTTGTCCTTCAAGGTCAAAGCTCACGATCATTACTGTTCCCCTGGGCCTTCGGGAGGCCGCTGCAGCTGATTCTCCGTAATGGGCAATATCTATGATTTTTGAGTTTTTGAAAATAGAGGTGTAAAATTTAGCTGCTTCTTCGGCATTGCTGTCGAACCACAAAAACGGGGTAATATTTTGCATGGATCCGAGTCATGTATGGTTAACTAAAAACTTTTGTTTAATGACATTCCTTTGTGACTGATAGAAGAAAGAAACTCCTGCCCCTCGACATATTAGTCTAACACGAAAAATATGGCAGCTTGAAAAATTCTTTAAAGTAGAACGCGGTACTACAAACAAATCTTCCTTGGCAAGACTCATTCTGGGACAGGTTCAAACCATATGAAACAAGCATTATTACATCAGTTTAGTTAGCTAGGAGAAAGTAATGTGGCCCGATACGCCCATCGCGCACAGATATACGTTTTGGTTCACTAGAAAAGCAAGGAACTATGCGCTAACTATTCCTGTCAGTAAGAGTGCTTGGTCTTTAGGGGCCAGCTATCAAGCTAGCTACAACTAGAAGATATGACTCTATCTTCATTTAAGATCAAGAATGTGAAGCCCTTGTATTGTCTGATGCAGCCACAGTCGATTAATTAATTGATGAATAATAATGACACTTGACCATCTGCAAAGTTGTGTCTATCTATTTCATAGAGGATTGTTTTTGCCGATGGCGTAGTTTTTTTGATTCTTCGCGTGTCCACGCTATAAATTCCGTCGTTGCGTCAAGCAGGGAAGCCAATTCGTTGTCAGAGTAGGAAGACAGTAGCTTGTGCATTCTTTCGTGTAGAGGCATAAAGATCACTTCAATTTTCCTTTCCAGTTTTCTGTTTCTCGTAGGCTCGACAATGGTTCGACGCCTATCTTTTGGATCATTTGTCCTTCTTACATAGCCAGCTGCTTCTAAGCGATCAATAATTCCTGTTACTGCACCAGTAGTCAAGCCAGTCAGCTCACCAAGCCTACCAGCTGGCATAGCTCCAAAGCGGTAGATAAGGTCATAGCATTTATGGTCGGTAATATGCAACCCAAGCACATCTGCTACAGCTTGGTGGAACATTATTGTTTCAGTTGACATTTCTTTAAACTTCTGGCTGATACCTTCAATGATTTCTTCCCTCTTCATTGTCAACAATCAAGACAGAAATAAATAAATATATTAACTTAGTAATTAAGAGAATGACTAAACAAGTGAATATCGATATGAAACTGCAAAGACGCTTGTCAGTAGGATTGGCCGCAGCCACCCTCATAGTGGCTCTACTTTTTTTTGCAGGCAGCATGCTATTGAATGAGTCATGGTTTGCTGCACTAGTGGTGCAGACAGGGCTAACTCTCGAATCGTTTGTTGCTGTGTTTGCCATAAGCGCCGTTGTGCTGTCGACAGGAGCGTTCGTTATATCATGGAACAGAGGTCATTTCTTGGGGCAGGACTGCTAGTTACAAGTGGTGCCATCTTCATGATACATCCGTTGACTATCTTCATGATACACTTCATGAAACATTCGCAGATGGCTACAGGGCATTCGGCAGTCATCCCGGGTGGGCCCCTCCTCGTAGTAATATTGGGGCTAGGTATACTTGGACTTGGCTTAGTAAAGGGCATAAGAACAGAAAGGACAGCAGTGACTATTAGATAACCCCATTGTCTTTTTTTACTTAAAAGCACTGACCAAATACAATCCTGAAGATGTATTTATCCCTCCTCAATGGATAAGAAAATTGCATCACAGGGAAATATGAAGAGTTGAAAAGTTAACAGTTACCAAAAATGAGACTAATTTTCTAAGATCAACAAAGAAGAAGGTACAGCTCGAAAAGGCAGCAGGTTGGAACAATGCAGGTCAAGATCAAGTTGCTGCGCATGTTCCTCACAGTTTCGGTGCCTGAAAGTATGGTACCGTTCCATATCCTGATCGCTGCTATTGTACCGTCTGAAATACTACTGACGGTTCTTGCGTATGTTTCCGTAATCTTTTTGGGTGATATCCAAAAATAGTTATCAAAAAACGAACTCCATGCATTTTGAAATGAATTAGTGATATCTCTTTGTGATTTGATGTAATTATCTATAATATCTCTTGCTGCATTCACCGTCTGTTCTTGATTATCGGTGATTGTCTGCATATACCGTGGTAATTCTCTGTGTGTCTCGTCGATTGCTTTTCTGGCCTTATTTTTAGCATCGTCAAAGGTTTGGTTAATTACCTTTTTTGGGTAGTTTTGTACTTTTACTAGTATCTTTGTCGTGTTTTGCCGAAGACATTGTTTACTCTTTCACATCGTATCAATTAAAGATTACAGGTAAACCAAGACGTTCATAAACGCTCATTAGAGACGAGTTCAGCGCTTCTTCATTTTTAGACATGACGGAAAGACTCGGCAAGGATATCTGACTTTTCATATAAACATGAAATTAGTGATGGCGGAAGAATCAATCGTTTTATGATACAGCATGATTTGGGTAAAAATTATGGGTTTCTCTTAAAAGAAATGTATCAGTTTGCATTAGAGGATTTGTTGCATAAGAAAACTGAGTTCGAAATGACTGATAACACTTTAGTTGTTGTCGTTAAAATTAATACGTCAACAACTGAATGAATGGTACGAACGCATTCTTAGTTCATATTGTTGTGACGATGACTTTTATCCTAACTAGCCTTCATCCCGCGATCCATAATTCGTCATCATACGAACTTACATGACCAAGGAGAATCTTCGTTCCACAATTAGTGCGCTAACTCTCTCAGTAGAGGGTCGGATTTTATACATATATTACACAGCCCGTAATAGAATTTATTGTGAGTATTAACGCCTTCATATAGCATTCCGCATCGCTGACATTGATTTAAGTGATAATTGGTTGTCACGTAGCCTAAGCAACATATCATTATGTTGTATAATAGCATGCGCGTGCTGTTTTTTAGAAAAGTGTTATGTATACATTTGAAATCTTTCTAATTCTTCTAATAAATATATTGTAAAGTTATCGTTTTTACAATTCGATACCGTGTTACTAACAAAAGTGTACTTCTACTATGGCCTGGCTAATGATTCGAACAATTCAATTAATTTCATTTAATCTTTTACGAAATCGGTAAGCTGTTTCTGATGGGGTTCGACGATCAGTCAATCAACAAAAATTAAAACGAGCTTCTCATTTGATGCTATTTTTCTAATTCCGTTAACAGTTTTAATTATGCTGTCTGGTATGTCTTTGGAGGCATCTGTCCAGCCTGATGTGTGAATATTATCACCTACCGTAATGGTTAGAGTATGTGCGAGTACATTCTCATCTTCTTTTTCAGTAGGGTAATCAGGTCTAGTTTTAAAGAATTCATTTCCTCTAACTACTTCTTTTAATTCCTGTACATCGGATTCAGAGGCTGTTTCTGTGTTATATTAATACCGATAATATTTGTTTTTGAATTATATGAAATAAGTAAATAACGGTTTGTTAAGCCACCTGATTCTGCATATTTGAAGCTGAATTCTGTATTTGATAAGTCTCCGTCGTTATTTGTTTCATTTCTTTCCTGCGATGGTTGATTAGTTCGTAAACGAACGTGTCTCATTTGATTAAGATAATATCTCGTCCTATTCTTATCGAACATAAACTGAATTACTATCGATAATCAAAAAAATAGATGGACGGAAGTCCGCTTGGTTCGCTAATGCATGCTAGATTATCTCCGTAGGCCTAGTATTCTCTAAACTCTAAACTCGTTCTAGATATTTTTCTCCACACTTGTGTAAATTGTATCCAGAGATGTCTCCTCCGCGATGAACTTTTACACAGTAATTGAAGTGTTTTAGGTCCTTGTAGTCGTCGTGATCGTGGTCGTTGTATGCTAGTGCTGGAGCAGCAAAGCTGCTTATTGAGACGAGGCTTACTGCTGCTACAATAGCAAAGATTGAGAGCGTTGTTGTCTTCATATACTTCATCACGAGAACCACAAACATGTTTTTATGAGCTAAGCGTAAAATCTAGAGAATCTGGTTGTGCAAATAGGATCTTGAGTAATCATCCAATTTTTGTCTGTGGACACAGTTCTGCCCTTCGCCTCTTGATAAATCTCTTGTACTTTATTTCCTACTCATTATTGATCTAATATAGTTCTAGATCAATCTCTTAAAATTGCTCCAAGATACTTATCAACACAAGTCAATTAATAGAAAACACTGGGACTGGGCTACATGCTAGTTATGTTCTATAGAGATATCGGAGTTTCTAAACATATTTTCTCTTTTATTGGTCAGGTAATATTATCACACCCATCTTTCTAATGAATATATCAGGGATTGAATATATCGACAATTTCTTCTAACTTCTTAGCAGCTGTTAAGGCAGTTCAAATATACTATGATGGAAGATAAGCCTCTGAGAATAATGAATCACAAGAATGCGATCAGTTGGAGATCTATGCTGTAAGTTTTATGATTATAGGCCTGTATTGGATTATCACGTATAGCCCTGTCAATGTAGATCTATCAAAACCGACACCCACAATTACGACAACCCCGCCACCAACTACAACAAGCGAGCGAGCGATGGCAGCTCTGGCGGTAGTTCAAGCGGAGGTAGTTCAAGCTGGAGTGGAAGCGGCAGCGAGAGCGGTAAATGATTCCGACTACTAATTTTTGTTTGATCGAAGCTTAATGCCAATATCTTGGTCAACACCTAATTCAATGTCTCCATTTTGATCCAGAGATTGTCTGTAAGGACCGCTTTACAAAACAAGGAACAAGGATCAGGCCAGGAGAAGAAGATAACTTAAATGAACGCTACTACTTCTAACCATGGAAGTGGGTTGCATTAGCAGATCAACTTACACAACGCAAGTGGGATTTGAGGCGTTTCAGACAGGACTACCTTGTTCCCAAGCGGACCTGGTCCAGAATGTGCTGTAGCTTGATTGCATTCTCATAAAATTCACTGCCAGTTTGAATCCATTTTATCAATTAGACTCTCCTCAAGTGAGAATATATATAGAATGAATTCTTCTTTGAAAGAATATGAACATCTTAGGTTTAATGACGGCACGATACGAGAAAAGACAGGTCATAAGGCCATAAGGCATGTAAAAAGTATCTTATTAATTAGTGGATTTATGCTGTATTAAACGTCTAGAATACAAATTTAGTTTCTGCCATTTGCTCTACAAATCTCCTTTTTTACTCCTTTTATTGAACCGTATTTAATTTTTAATGTCGTTGTGCCGTGTCGGTTTCGAATTCTAGTCTTTATTGGTTGATTTACGTCGTATGCATGAATTTCTTGCAATGTATAGCAATGGCCATCCTTACAGTGAATGCATAGGGTGTAATAAAAGACGCCGTATGTCTCAGATGCAGTTATTGTTATTCATGTCATCCAATACTTGAACGAATAGAAAGGTAGAGGAAATGAAGACAACTCTCTTAATACTGCTATCCAGGAACCCACTCAGCAACGACTCTCTCCAGCAACTTTCGTGACGTATACCAGAACGAAATCAAGAACAACCAACAGGCGATCCAATTTACGATTATCTAAGCAAATGGGAAAATAAATCGGTCCGATCAAGTCAAGTGTTATCATGCCGTCCAACTGGTTTGTCCTGCAAAGGTTTGTTCTGATTCAAGCATAGGACAATAAATAATAACACTGCTGCTACTTGGTCTGATCTTCAGAGGGGCAAGCCAGCAGGCGCAGGGCCGCGTGCAACTTCAGCAGGCCTAGGTAGCTAAACTAGGAGTTCCAAACTT
>QHBN01000170.1 GCA_003176995.1 Candidatus Nitrosopolaris wilkensis | reverse complement strand
ACCTACAGTTATTTGTCTTGGCACATACCATTGTCTTGGACCGAGCTTGGTAATGTCAACTTGTGGATTTGCTGAGCCTTTTGGTATTGCAACGTTAAATGATTTTGTACCAGTAGCGTTAGCATTTGCAGCGGCATATGCTGTGTGGTAATAAGAATAATTGTCATTGTTGCGATCTTTTTTATAAAATGACCAAGAGTTTGTTGAGAAGGTGATAACTATAATGAATAATAAAAGCAATACAGATGAAAAAGGGATGAATTTATTAGGTTCCAATAATGCTACTCCTGTTCTAATTTTCTATTGTACTTATAGATTATTTTGTGTTGTGTTTATGATGACTAAGTAGATGATAATAGTGTTTTCTCCATTTCCAAGCCTGAAAATTTAGCAAACATATTATGTATACTTGCTAATAGTTAATCCTAGCACCAGCATCCTGGAGTTCCCTAGCCGTGAGTTTAGTATATCTACGGTAAGAGCACACTATCTAAACCTAACTATTAGATAAATATAATCTTCGTTGATTCGAGTTTGTAATTATTATAATTTATCACTTCTTTTTTCAACTCAATATAATAAGTCATTATATGATCACTGAATCTCCATCTACAAAAATTAGACTTTTTAAGACATTAATGTCTCTTGACAACCAGATCATTAAAAACCGATTTTGATACAGTTCCATCAGTTGCACTAATTCCAATTGTATAGTTGCCAGGAGTTATAGGCGTAGAATCATTTCTTTGCAATATGATATTGCTCCGTGCTTTCTCAGTTCTATCTTTGTGCAAATCAATAATAGCAGTAGGATAGAACTTTGCAGTCATGTTTACAAATCTGGCAAGGGGATTCATTGAACTTGATACGTTGAGAAAAATAAGAGAGTGATTGTGTTTGGCATTGGTATAATTAATGAAAGGAGAACTGTTAAATGATTTTTTGGTATTGACTTGCACACTTAATGTCGCTGCCACCTGTGAGGCATTTTTCTGCTCTGTGTTATTTGGTGATGACAGTATAGTAATCTTGCTTGCTGATGAGTTAATGTCAAATGGAACAGGTGGGCCCCTGTCCAATACCCCAATCTTATCATGATTAAACTCAGTAAACCACACCTTCTTATTGTCGTTGGGATCAGCTGATAGAGTAAGCGCATTTGCTATGTACCCATTAAACGGATCTCGTGTTGGTACTTCATACTCTAATAGCGCCATGGCAGTAGTATTGAAAAAGGCTATTCTGTTGCCTTCATGCTCATTGAACTAAAAACCTTTGTGGTCTGCTGGTTCGGCGATCCAATAAGGTAACGTGATGTAATGACGAGGGCTACTAGATGTCGGAAATTTTATGACACTGTCGGAATCTATACGATATTCTGTTATAAAGCTGGTACCATGTTCAGCAAGCCAAATCGATGATGGTTCAGTATTTCCGAAAACTACAAGGTCAGTAGGTGTCGTAAACAGTTGTTCTTGCCGGCTAGAAGAAGAGGGTGATGATGGTATTTCTAAAACCTTCGTAACATTAACAACCTTTCCGTTACCATCGACAAAATAGAGCGAAAGCAAAACAAAGAGCTGCAATCTGAAATTGAATGCGCACACTGCTAGCATAGATAACAACTATCTGCTATCTAAAAAAAGGAACTCGACAATGCGATTATTCATATACAAAAAGATCAAAAGATAAATCAGAAAACACCTACAAAGACAGATAGCAAATATAGTTGCAGAAGAACATTTAATTAGTAAATGTCCTATCCTAGAAGCGAGCGATAGAGTCTATTTGAGAATACCGACGTGGATTATTATTGGGTCCATCTTGTATTATCAGGGATCGCTAAGAGCGACTCCAAGAAAATTTGTTTTCTAAAGTCCCAGAAACTATAACCCATGTCAAGATACCAGAAGTCAAGAATCTCAAAAATTGAAGCCTCTCAAGACGGGAGCCAGTATGTTTATGTCACATTTCTGATCCACTGCAAAATCCTTTTGATGCGATGCGAACATGACGGGATTTACTTTCCAAGAGGGCATGATGAAGAATTTGCCAAAGCCATGTCAAATATTTCTCAGGCCATGCGTGGAGGCGGCCATAACGAAAGAACGCGTTAGGAATACCAGTTCATATCCATTATATTCCACAGCATGATAATGAAGTCTTGTTGTATCAGGATAGATACTATCACGTACATCTATGCTTTATCTTCTCGAACTGCTAACGCCTTAGGATGTTGTGAAAGATACTCCGTAGGCCATTGGATATCGTCAAGCCTTTTCCATGAAATAGCTGAATCAGTAGAGCAAAATATTCCACGGTTGTTAATAGCGTAGAATTCTCCTGCAATCTTGGGATTTGAAGCAAGGGTTGAAATAATTGTTCCACTTGGTTCAGGAAGACCCTTTACTACTTTCCACTGTTCGCTATTGTCATCATCATCCTCATCAGATCTTCTGTAGACAAACGACTCGGCACCTTCTAGAGAATGTGCCTGCCGGGCCGATTGAGACGAAGATATAATTATAGAGTGAGGATCACCTGAATCAACGGCAAGACCCGCGAGGTAATGATTACGTTCAAGTCCTGCTGTTGGTCTCCTCCAGGATTCTCCGTAATCAAAGCTTTCAAAATAGCCATCGCCTGCAGAGGAGTATAAGCATTTAGGCATCTTTTGGTGAGTAGCCAGAGTGTGAGTATCATACGGTCCTTCCTCTACTTTGTCTATCCAAGTTCTGCCGCCATCATGACTCTGTACTAACGCTCCAGCCTCTATGACAGCAAAAACATAACCAGGATTGTTTGCATCTGATTCAATCCATCGCACATGGTGAGTCCAAGGTTTTGGAGGAAAGCTCCATGACGCAGATGACTTCAAATTGTTAAGGGCGCTCATTCTTTCCCAAGATTCACCGCCATCATCTGATCTATAAATGGCGCTAGGTTCAGTTCCTACATATACTGTATTGAATCCTTGATTTCCTCTTTCTAGATGACTGACTGAAACTGACATCACATCTGTATGGGATATACTATTATTTTTTCCAATGCTATCCCAAGTTTGTCCACCATCATCTGTCTTCCACAATCCATTACCGAACGTCCCGTAGTATGCTCGATTTGGATTGCTATGATCAAACGCTATGCATTGTGGAGAGATACCTTTCAAAGACTGAGTTTTCTTCCATCCTGTCGTTGACGACTCAAGTGTGAGAATGAGTCCTGCATCGCTACTATAAGCTTCGTCGTCATCAGAAGTACGAAGAAATACCTTCGCTATAAATGTATCAAGGATTTCTATTGTTCTGTTGAAATTTACTTATTATGGCATGCATTACATTAGATAATGTCAGGATTTAGAAAATCCTTGCGTATTCGCGTCTAGTATTCCCCTCTATCTTTTCTGGGTCGTGGGACTTGGCTAGATTGGCTATCAGACAATTTATCTCTATTAATGCAATCTATGGTAAACAAAACATGTAAACCCTAAGAAGGATATCCCAAAGTATGCTAGTCTTTCCATTCTGTGATGTTTTTACATACTCCTCTGTCAAGATATGATCATCACCCGAACAAATCTGACATACTCTTGAGCAGAAACAAATCCAAAAGTTACAGTTAGCGCTTCACTATGAATATCTTTGAACCCCACTCTAGATAATGAATTTTTAAGTGCATCGATATCAGATAAGCTAAATGGACCCGGACTTCCTGGCTGGGGTGCGGGAAACCCAAGTTGTTCTGTTACTATATACATAGGTATACTAAGTAATGGAACTTTAGATGGAATGGACCATACCGCAGTTGCAAAACGACCTTCATCAGCTAATAATCCGTATATGTTATCCAATGCACTGGACAGATCTGCTAAAGACATTAGTCCCCATCTGCAGAGTATTGCATTAAAATAGGATGATGATGATTGTGGTAAACCAAATAATAAATTCTCTGCATCGATTTCTTTAAATTCAATAATGTTTTGTAATCCAAGTGCCGCTGCTCTTTCTTTTGCAATTTCTAACCTTTGCGATGAAATATCTATGGCCACTACATGACCGTCGTCTCCCACTGCTCCAACTATCTTTGCTGCTGTAATTGCAGGTTCGCCAATACCTGTTGCTACATCTAATACTCGTTGTCCTGGTTTTATTTCTGCAAGTTCCACTAACCTATTACTAACTTTTTGTGCTGCACTCATCTATGCTTGATATGTCCT
>QHBN01000169.1 GCA_003176995.1 Candidatus Nitrosopolaris wilkensis | reverse complement strand
TCTAGCTAACGCTACATTGATTGCCGAAAAGTGGGCTGGCAACAATTCTAACGCGGTTTCTTCTATGGTTGGAATTCAAAATGGCTCTCCCGTATATACTATATGGGTAATTGATAGCAATTCTGGCTTGCACCAAATTTTAGTAGATCCTGTAAATGGAAGAGTCTTGTTAGCGTACCAGCCTATGTCCATGACTGGCCCATTCTCCTAGTCGTGGTCATGCAACAGTTTTGCTTTTCCAAATACGATCATATAATCTGAAGAATTTCAAGCGAATACCTTTAGTTTCGACACCCGCCACTAGGATTTCTATTATGGCCAGGAATTTGACAAGGACGTCTTGAGCTAATTATTTAATGAGTAAAGGCTCACCAATGGTTATGACTAAGTATAATGGTTAAAGTTATAAAATATAGCATCCATAGTAGTTGCAATGGTAAACCTGAAATCAGCATGGATACTATTGGGCGTACTTACGATGACATTCATGCTTACAACGGCTCCTTTGTTCGCCGAGTCAGTATTAGCTGTTAAGAAAAGTAGTAGCAGCAGTGGTAAGACCTCGAGTAAGACGACTGCTACTTCAGCTCATCATGTAAAAGGCATAAAAGTTTTTCGCGTTCATATCATACCATCAAAGGTAGCCGTTGGTAATACTTTCGGTCTGCGAGGCATTGTGCTTAACAACTCTACAGCGACAATTACATTTGCCAATGGTACATGCACCTCGCCGATCTCCATCACATTTAATAAAAATGTCATGACCGAACCTCAGGCAACAACTGCATCATGTAAAGCGCAGCAAGTCACTCTAAAGCCTGGAGAACAGTCGCCTATATTAAGTCCAAATCTTTCAGGTATAACATACAGAGCCACAGCTCCCGGAGTGACTAATGCAACAATGACTTTCAAATATGGAGCTATAACCGCCACAAGTAAATCGCCTATTAGCGATAGTATTTCTAGAGTATATACATTCAATATACAGCCTGCTGGTTCTCACCCTACTACTCTGCACCCGACCACACATTCTACTCAGAGTTCACAACCTGGTGTACTGAAGCCCACACCATAGGTTAAACATTCACGAATAATATATTTCCAGTAGACTAAATAATTACAATTTACATGTAACAAGTGTTGCGTGGCATCAAGCTTTAGTTTTTAACGCGAGGGAGCATGTGATACTTCAACAGCAGCAACCTATCAATCTGTCGTGACTAAAGCGTTTAGGTTGTAATTTAAAATATTTGCGATCAACTAAGAAATCAGTAAAAATACAGTGTTTATAGAGAACATAGGCGCCTATGCTCCCCGGAAACACCATCACCATCAATCCCAATGTACTACTAACATGAATAAAAGGATTAAAATAAAAGATTACTTATCAAGAATCTAACTCTATTTTATGTGTTGTTGTATATAGTTGCCTAACCGGGAACATTTGTCTATTCTTTTTGTGTCATAAGTTCTGCCTGATCGTCCAGGAACGTGTTGATTATTTGATGAAGATAATAATCTATGATTATGATATACGATTTCAAACTCATCTTATTCTTATCGAACATAAACTGAATTACTATCGATAATAAAAAAAATAGATGGACGGAAGTCACCTTGGGGACTAATTGCTTGATTGATTACTGCAGGCACTCGTATTCTCTAAACTCGTTCTAGATATTTTTCTCCACACTTGTGCAAATAGTATCCAGAAATGTCACCTCCGCGATGATCCTTTACACAGTAATTGAAGTGTTTTAGATCCTTGTAGTCGTCGTGATCGTGGTCATTGTATGCTAGTGCTGGAGCAGCAAAGTTGCTTATTGAGACGAGGCTTACTGCTGCTACAATAGCAAAGATTGACAGTGTAGTTGTCTTCATATTCTTCACCACGAGAACCACAAACATGTTTTTATGAGCTAAGAATAATAGCTAGGGAATCACGTTGCGCTAAAACGAACTTGAGTAATCGTCTAATTTTTATCCATCGATACAGTTCTGCTCTTATTCTCGTGAAAAATGCGTTGTACCATATTTCAAGCTCATTATTCGATTCTAATGAAGTCTAGATATGCTGCTCTAAATTGTTGCAAGATTCTTATCAATTATGAAGCGCAAAAGAAAGAGGCAAAGACGCTAAGGGAACGCTATCCCGACAAAATAGTCAGATCATGTTTCCCTAATACATATTTTTAAGAATAAGTGACTTCAGACTACATAGAAGTAACGGTGGCCTACATTTTGACGCTCAGTTCATGTGGCGCAGGCAACTCACTTACTCGCTACTAATGCTGCACAATCTGTGGGTACATGTCAAGACTATTAGGAGCGTCTTCTACTTTATCTTAGCACCTGAAGCTGGAATATCTGTTACCTATAGACAGGAGGTATAGAGTAGTTAACAGCAAACTTGTCTCACGTGTGTTATAGAGATGCAGGGAAAGCTATAGAGACAAGGTTGCTAATCAATACTATGAGAAATTCCGGAAGTGTGCACATTTGGGTCAAGAATATAATTCATAATCTAAGAGTTCCATTTACCGTAAACCATACGACATTTGCAAGTACTTCAAATGCAAAGGCAAGGAGCTGAAGTCCTGTTGGTGTTATAGTTGTTTGTGATTCGAGCTAGTATTGCCTTTGTCAGCGAGCGATTGTGGCACATTGTAATTATTTATAATCATGGAAATCAGAAGAACAACAATCATCAAGACAAGTAAGGTATATTCTCATTCTATAAGAACCTACATTAGTCAGGAGTGCAATAATACAGATGAGGGAGAACGGAAATCTCTAAAAATTCAGCAATGAAATTGCTAACCATGGCAATATTAGTGATTGGCACATTTGCAGCTGCTAATAATATACAGCAAGCACACGCTGATGATAATAATCGTAATGATAAGAAGCCTTGCAATGATCAGCATTCTGCCTCTTCTACAAAATGCTCACATAAGGATACAACACCTTTTATTCTGCCTTTCCCTTAAAAGTATTCTATCATACTGAATTCTAAATCACTCGCTATACTTATCCATAATAGTTCATCTGGGACGTTCGCTCCTAACGAGATAGTCTCTTGCTGTTGCTGATGTATAAAGTTCCTCTAAAGTTGAATCAAATCCACCATGAGCGATTAGGGTTGTTCTAAGACTAGACCCATTATCATTCTTACGGTCTACCTGATAAAAATATCTTCAGAATCGTGCCTTCATATGGTATCTCTATACGTTCAAAAGTCGGTTAGAAGAGATTTGCGGCTTTACTAAAGCATTTCCTACTACTTCCCCAAGTGGTTTGGATTCGTGGATCATGTGTATCGATGGAAGGAATTCCGCAGCTCTATAATAGTTTGAAGCACGAAGGTAAGCTTCACTTGTACTTAATTTATGACCAGAATTAGGGCTTTCGTGCTCCTCTAGCGCTGCTCTCCACTAACCTATCATGGACGAATTATCCTTTGGTGTCAAATGCCTCTTCTGCGGTACAAGCATCAGAGTTACAGTTGTTTTCATTTGTGCTATTTTTTTGCAACGGCTATCTTCTTAGAGATTCTAGCGGTGATAGATCTCCGATAATATCAAGAATAGCTGAAAATATTAAAGTAGGCATTGCTATGAACTAGAAGATGGCTGGGATGTGCTTCCCAGATCTAAAAGGGAAGATGGATTTTAACTCTGGATTCACAAGTAGCAATATCGATTTCCATAAGTGGTGTAATGATCTCTTCACTTTTTACTGGAACAGATCAAAGAAAACATTTTTGATGCCTATCTGAGAGTATGTGTTAAAAAGTTCTGTCTGCTTCTACTGACATAAATCTTGGTAGTAGTACACCGATTTCTACGAGATTTGACATATTCAACGACCGTGTTGAATATTAAACATTCGTGTTCAGGAGATCTAATCTATCCAAGCTTCGTATATCGATGCAT
>QHBN01000168.1 GCA_003176995.1 Candidatus Nitrosopolaris wilkensis | reverse complement strand
ATGTGTCTGCTACCAGTTTTTCCGTTAACCAATACCTCTGCATACTGATAATTGCCAGAAGTTTTAAACATGAGATCCTTTATCCTTACCTTTAAGATCTCATGGGGTCTACAACTCCCATCTCGAGAAACAGCATGATAGCATTTTATGCGCTTACTAGGACAATATCTTAAGAATAAGACGTCATCTTGTTCACTCCATAAATCAGTTGGTTTGTAAATTGATCTCTCTTTTCTCTTTAGTTGAGGAATGTTTTCAATCACAGAAGGTTTCGGCCTTTTATCTGGCTCGATATCTGGAGAATATAGCCATTTGAAGAACCTCATTAAGTATATTCGGTACGTGTTGTATGTTCCGATCCACTTATGTAACGTATCAACACTTTCAGGCTTTCTAAAACTATCCAAGAATTTCAATATGTCTTCTCTGGTCATGGATTTGAATGATTTTTGATTCTTGAAAAATATCGAAAATTTGCTTAATAAAATTATAACAGCCCTTCTATAATTATCTGATAAATTAATCTCTGTCTTCATGGATGATATAATTTGCGATAACTATGACATTTTCTTTATTGTTATTTGAGTTTGCTACCCTTTCGAGCCAGTTAAAGCAATCATGGTTAGTCCTGCGGTAGCGTTTTCTATCTTTCTCTCGAATAAAGCATCGCTATCATTATTGTGATTGTTAAAAATTTCCTTTGTTTTTTGCTTTTGAATTAACATAACATCACCATGAATTGTCATTGAAGCGTCCATATAACTATGTATTATATAGATAGTTATAAGTAGGTGATCGACGATCATTATAATAATATTATGTCCTCGGGAGTGATGGATCAGATAACTGAAAGAATCAGTAAGTACCGAAATAAATACATAGAATACCCTTGCGGATGCACTTATTTATTTGACCATCGTATCGTATTAGAGCGTATATGCACAGAACATGAAAATGAATTAATTGCTCATCATGGCTGATGCGGCATCACGCAAACACTAGAAGACACATGGGGTTTTGTTGCTACTTTGTAGCTTTGAGGAGCAATCGGGAGGTGTCTATCGATCCTATCCTTGTTGTTTCTGCTGCTCCTTCAATAATCTTAGGGCCACACTCACGACCACGAGTCCTCTGAAGATGCTCCACTTTCGACGGATTCTTGCTAAAGTTTCGCAAACATTGCACATGACATCAGCCTCTAATGCAATTCTACTGTTGATTCCCAATTCCATTTATTCCATCTTGTACTCTTCGAACCATCCTCTAACCTTGTCGACGTCGGTTGAGAATATTTGAAAAAAGGTAGATCATATAAGTAAACAGCGAAGAAAAGTTTTATCCAAGTTTCGCAAACTTTTCAGCCTTAAAGAGTAGTGTTACTTTTGCCCGTATATGCAGGTTAGAGGGGTTGAGAATAATGAACCACACTATACCATTTACTATAATAAAAGATATCTGTGCTCTTGAAAGTATTATTCTCCATAACAGATAAAGCGGAATAAGGTAATTATGTTGTAATAATTGGGTATATAATACGTAATTATATACTAGTAGTACCATTGTATGTTCGATGGCTACTCTATATGCAAAACAGATTAATGATGGCGATAGTTTATTTGAAACAAAGATACGGGAAGTAACCCAAGGCCTAAGACCTGATTGTTTCAATTGGCTTTATAATAAAATAGCATCAGCAAACAAGGAAAATGCCATAACTATAACGAAATTTATCATGTCCATGAGGATAGAAATCAATCTATCAGACTACTACCGGAGAGATATTATAGTTATTTTAACTAGGTTTTCCATGTTTTTTGGCAATCAAAAATCATTTACATCTATAACTAGACAGGACATATTGCGATACCTGGATAGTTTTCGTAAGCCTGAAAGTATTGACCCGTCACACAGATGGATTGGAACCTACAATATTTACAGGATGCATTTAATGCGCTTCTTCAAGTGGCTGTATCATCCTGATGTTGTATCAGATGCAAGACCAAAACCATCTCTAATTGAAAACATTCCTCAATTAAAACGAAAAGAGGTATCAATTTACAAACCAACTGATTGAGTTTATAAAATCCATCGGGAATAGAGCCAAGAAACCATTCAGAGATGCATTGACAGATATTAGTAAAAAGATGCTTGGCAGAGAACCAGAGTATTATGACGACTTTTATTTCTTCAGAAACAAAGTGTATTTTAGCCTAGAAACCAATTTTTCGTCAATAAATCCTCTTATTGAAGTGAGAAAGATACTAGCCTTCATGCAATTCGATTTAGCTAAAATCGTATTTGACACTGAAAGCAGGAAAAATAAATATCCATCACCAATCTGCTTCTTTGTACAGATACCAAACGATATTCGTATCCTCTATAAGGGGGAAAGCCCCTATTTTGATCTTCAAGGATGTTTCCATGAATTTGGTCATGCCATGCACGCAAGTTCGATAGACGCAAACAACGAATATTGGAATAAATACAGAATTCCAATGGGCATAGCGGAGATATTTTCTATCTTTCTTGAAAGATTGACAAAAAATTCCAACTACATACGATCATTGCTTCCTTCAAATAAAGGAAATATGGATGATATTGTCAGCGAAATAGCATCGAGAAATAAGTTTATGGAATTATTTTTTGTTGCATTTTACACGGCAAATTCATTAATGAAATTAGATTACTGGAACAAAAACTTATCAGTAGATGAGGCAAGCGATGTATATTCTGCGCTGATCAAAGAGTATGTTGGATTCGAGATACCCGGAGAATATTGGTTATTGCATCACATTCTTCCGGAAGCAATAATGTATGTGCCCAGCTACCTACTAGCAGCAGTAAGGGCAGCTGAACTAGATATTTATATGCAAAATAGATTTGGAGATAAATGGTGGACAGAAAGAGAGTCAGGCAAAAATCTTAGCGAAATAATGAAGCCAGGCGCAAACATAGATTTATCAATATTCTCAAAACTTGATAGTACAACTTATATGAAAGAGATCACGGAACCAGTGTAAGTGCAAAATAACATAACGACATAATATTGTCTGTTGAAAGTACTATTACCACGCCTTTAGATATCATTTTATGGCCAGACGTTCAAACAAGCAAGTAGCAGAAATATTAGCAGCAAAAACAATAACAAATAAAGAAAAAAAGATTTAGAATTAGATAGAAAGATTGCTTTAATAATTGAAGGTTTTACTACTGTCAAGTTCTGCTAATTAATTTTGCGAGACTGAAATAGGCTATCTAAAGAAAGTGCATAGAAAATATCTAAACATATCATAGCAATGAAAAGAGAGATTAATCCAAGACTTAGCACCATAAGGACTAATTCAATTTATATCTGAATTATCCAAATCTGTTGGACTTGCAAAGAAGTTCGATAATATGACACAGGAATATATTCTTCTCTCCCCGGATAGTTGTAGAAAATCAGAAAATGATAGGTATCACTGAATTCTTCCTGATATGTATCGCTTGGTTATGTTTACGATATGTCTTATTATAATGCATAACTGAATGACCTGTTGTGCAATATTCGACATGGTTGAGTATGGAACCTAGACCGCTAGTTGTTGATGTGCTATCCCATGTATTGCTTTAATGCTATGTATACCAAACAACTAGTATGGCGTACTTCACTATCGGCATATTCCAGCCAGACGCAAATATCTATGTCATCCTACTTCCTTCCTCCCATTCTTTGTGTTGAAACCTGTTGGTCGTTTTCTTTTCGTTTTGCTGTTGCAAGTATTTCAGTAGATCCAATTTCAGTCTTCTGTGGGGGAAATACAAGATGTCTTTATGGGTGGTCTGGTGCTTACTCCAACATCATCATGCGCGAATTATGGTATCTTTCGACAGAAGACCAATTCAAGTCGAACTATGCAGTCAAGGCTAAGAAATTCATCCTCACCGATATAGCTCATTTATATTAGGACGAGAATCAATTACATTACAGATGAGTTACGGTAGAAATAGCGGTTATGGTGGCGGTGGTAATAGAAGCTTTGACAGAGGGTCTACAGCTGCAAAACCAGTCGAAGAAGGTAAGGAATATGAAGTAGACGTTACGGAAATCAGTAGACAAGGTGACGGGATTGCTAGGGTGGAAGGATTTGTTGTGTTTGTCAAGAATGCAAAAGTTGGACAGAAGGTTAAAGTCAGGGTTACTCAAGTAGGAAGTAGATTTGGTATAGCAACAGTTGTTTAATTACTCTCGTTATTGATATTCACATACCTTTTTGTAGTCGCAAGTACTAAGTACCAAAAAATCTTTTAATTCTACCTCTCTCCCACACGCTCACGCAGAATTGTAGATGCTTTATAACCTTTAAAAGGCTTGTAATCCTTTCATATGCATGCAGAAAGTCCAAGCAAACGTATTCCGAAAACTTGTGATGGCTATACCACTAGTTCTACTTCTTCTTGTGTCCACAGCGATTATTCAGCCACTGAATGCACAGAACTCTACGATATCTGGTGCTGGAGGGACCTCTGGTAAAACAACTATAACAGCTGCAGGCAATAAGACAATTATAATGATCTCTCCTGGCCGCAACACAACTCCTGGAGCCCAGCCTGTTGCCAGCAGCAGTGGCAGCGCCACTACCACTGGTGCTAATTACAATAGAACAGGGTTCACTAATCTGTATGTTCTCACATTCAACGGAAAAACGTTTCCAATTAAATATACTATCACAGGCGGCAAACTAGTTGGAATGTTGGCAGATAAGGATAGAAGTACGTTGGTACTCGTCCTTAATCCTGGTCCAAATGGGGGGAACTTTACTACTGAATTACCTAGAAACCTGATAGACTCCAAAGGAGCTTCAAATGCTGACACAAAATATCTAATAAAGATAGATGGCAAGGGAGTGGATTACAAGGAGGTAGCAAACAACTTGAATGCAAGAATATTATCTATTGACTTTAGCAAAGACAATAGATTTGTGGAAATAATAGGAACTCAAATGGGATCGTAATACAACGTTTCATAATAATGACCAGCAATTATTGGCGGTCGGCAGCGTATTAGCTCGGAGACGCAGATCAAAATAAAGAGGTCTTGGAACATTTTTTTGACTTTCCGAGATATGGTCTTTATATAATATGTTCTCAACTAAGTCACTAATGCACAAAAATCCAAAGTTTGCAATAGTCACTACGGGATTCATGGCAGCCGTATTGACACTTAGTATGTTAACGACAGTGATAACATTTTCTTCTCCACCAGCATCAGCTTTGACTCTGCCAGGTAATCAAACTAGTAGTACTGGTGGAAAAAATATGACGTTGCCCGGGGGTAATATGACATTCGTAGGTAATATGATGCCTAGAAAAAATATGACGTTGCCCGGGGGTAATATGACATTCGGAACATCTCTTCAGAACGCTAAGATGCACTTGATGGAAGCTATACTGGATCTAAAGAGTGGTAATACGAAAGCGACGATGATGGAGCTAAATTTGACAGCCCAAGGGATAAAGATGCATGAACAAGAAATCAAGAGTATGATGATGGGGGTGAAAAGCATGATGATGGGGATGAAAGGCAATGCGACTTCTCCTTCCACGATGTCTAAGAATGCAACTTCATGACGGACAAAACCTTAAATCATTCAGATCTAAGTTATATTTGTGATCCAAAAAACTGGGAGCATTTCTATTACCACCTTGTTCTTTGGAGGACTCGCTGCAGGGGCTGTGGCTATTGCAATATCGCTGATTATACGATCATTTGCTGGAGGACCTTTCATCCCCGAACTTGCATCCCAGACTCTTTTCTCGCTTACCCCAGGGCAAGTTGAATCACAAGCAGTAGCGAATTTTGGTCCTCTGGCTAAATACTCTGCATTTGCAGGTGCCATTATTGTTAATTTTATATTGTATGGCCTGTTTGCTATATGGGTTGACAGATTACATAAAAAGGTCCATTGGAAGGGATATGTAGGAAAAGCAATACTCTCGTCGGTAGTAGCTTACGTCATATTACTCATTGTGACCATTTCGCTCGTAATAATAACGGAAACTCGTACTCACACACAATCAACTTCTGTCATACGCTTAGTTCTTTCCCTCATTCTGCCTCAGATCGCCTTTGGCTTTACACTATCTTCTTTCTATGAAAAGGTACTGCGACCATCAAGAAAACCTGTTGTCGAAAAACCATCGGAGGCTCCGACAGAGATCGATTATAAGAAAAGAGCTCTACTTCGCGCAGCTATAGCATCAGCAGTTGCTTTACCGATTCTATATTTGGGATTGAATCGTTTGTTTTCAACACAAGAAGTACAACTCCCTTCATCCTCTTCTCTTTCATTATTACCATTGCAATCAAAATCCAAAGCTCTGGGTTTTGAAGATCCCAGACTAGCACCTCTTCTTGATTCGGAAGTAACACCAACATATCTATTCTACAGAATAGACATAAATCCTATAGTACCTGTGGTTGATGCAACTTCTTGGACTCTTACTGTGAAAGGGCTAGTAAACAACCCCTTAACAATCACTTATGAAGAGATAAAGGCCATGCCCTCAGTTAAAGAGTATGCCACGCTACAATGCGTAAGCAACAAAATAGGAGGGGATTTGACAAGTACAGCATTGTGGAAGGGCGTTCGGTTGAAGGATGTGCTCCAGAAGGCACAGGTGAAGCCAGGAGCAAAATACATAGCAGTCAGATGTTACGATGGTTACGATGTCGGAATACCTTTGGAAAGAGGACTTTTGGAAGGGAGCATATTGGCTTATGAGATGAATTTAGCTCCTCTTACTTCGGAACACGGCTATCCTGTTAGAGCTATTGTGCCTGGCTTGTACGGAATGATGAATCCGAA
>QHBN01000167.1 GCA_003176995.1 Candidatus Nitrosopolaris wilkensis | reverse complement strand
ATGGAATTAAGCTACAGACTACTGATAATGATATTCCATATATAGTACTTGCAACTACCTCTCCTGCTTTCTGCCACATGCGATAATGGGTTTGTTGTAGAGGGTCAATAATTTGACCGGCATTGACAGCCCTCTGTGCCTGAATTGCTATAGCGTTGTCAATATATGGTTCTACTACAACCTGATTAATTAAGCCAAGCAGAGTACCTGCAATCGCACCGGAAGAAAGGGTTATAGCGATAAGTGTTAAGGTCTTCATCTACTGTATTACCTGAAACGGTTAGCACGTCACATCTACAATACTAGTGACATGGAAATCCTGCAGCGTGTCTCAGATCATGATTGAATTCATGCAGCAGCATTAGTTGACTATGAGTTGGATGGAATCCTATCGAACCTAATAGAGCCTGCGCCATTTGTCCCTGGTCATATCCGACTACGAACATTCCAAATATTAAAATTCCAAGTAGTGTTCCTACTGCTAACTTTGGTACACTGCCACTCTCTTTAGCAATTTGTTTGCTGATGATAGACATTAGCTGTTACCCAAAATAATATTATATAAAGATTAGGATAGTTTATCCAACTCTGACCGTATATTGTGGCTACACGATTAGGAATAAGATTAAATCTCAAATGTTAGATGAATATCTGCGTACCAAACCAAGGGTGAAAAGAATATACACACTTACACCAAAATACTTACAACGACTGCAAGCAGTTATACTCCAAGTAGGCTTCTTTCTTTTGATTCAGTCCATGTCTTCAAAGTATTACAGCTCATTCAAGATATAGGACATGTAAGTAGAAGCTTATTATGTCAGCAATTGGCGATGGAGGAGGGTTCTATCAGGACCTTATTAAGGCATATGAAAATGCAATGTCTAGTAGAAGCAACAAGGAGTGGGACAGTGATGACTCCAAAGGGAAGGAAAATATCAGTAGGCGTAAGCAATTCAAAACTAAACCACAAACTGATGGATTTTTACGTCGAAGGCTTACACTGTCCGTGTTGTGGGAATAGATTACGACTGAGGCCCAGGTTAAGCAGTGCTAGAATGAGCCTATTAGAAATACAAGGGTCTAGAAAGGCAGCGAATCTTTCGATTGGGTAAATCTAAACCTTGAAAGCTATTTGAATAGGCGTAAAGTAGAAAAATTTGATAGTACTGGGTTTTAAGTGAAATTTGAAATTACAGATTCGTATGCTCCTCTTCTTCGTTCATTGAAGTACGTACGAGCTTCCAGTTTTCAAGCTTCTTTACTCTAGCCTCTAATTCTCTTTGTCTTTTATCTAGTTCGATTAACGCATTGTCTTCTTTTGCATTATTCATTGATTGATAAGGCCTTGTCGTGTATGTATTGGTATTGTTGGTGTTTGAAGGATGTGCGGCGACCTCGTTGACACGGCGACCTCGTTGACACGGAGACAGTTACAAGCGTGTGAATTGTATGTATACTTAACTTGTGTTTACAAATAATTTATGAATCCTGTGTGTCAACAACAGGGCTTGATTTTAATAGTTAATCATGTCTATTTACTGTACTTGTGATTTGAGAACTCGAGAAACACTCCGGTTATTCGATTATAATCAAATAGGTATACATCGTTTGCAGAAAGCGGCATCAGTTCGATCGTACTTTCATTGCAAGTAGGACATTCAACAAGATTAAAACCACCCCTCAAGTTAAGATATGATGCACACCAAAAGCATGAATTACATAGTAGAAAATCTATTTTTTTCGTTATCCTAGGAGCTGTTTTTTCATTGCTTGCTCTCGTAGCATTTGGCGAAGGTAAAATTACTGTAGCAAAAGACATTAAACACTGAGTACTTTTGTACTATAAAAATATTCTGTGATTTTTATTTTATCATAAAACTAGTAGAAGATTCAGTAAGAAGATTTATAGAATCGGTAGCAAGAGGTGTGAAGTGAATCTCGTTGCTGTTGGCGAAGTAAAGTATCAGATTATTCAGAATGGCAGTATGAATATGGTTTGAAGATAGAAGATGACCGCTTGACTTTGGTATTCGTTAAGCTATGAATCAAAAGAGACGCTATACGTGTGAGATTTTCTTTTTTGTCGAAGGCTAGGGTCGGAAAGGATAGACTTAAACTATTGGATACAAAGAGCACAGAATACTATAATTAACTAACCGCTTGCGACCATTTTTTGTAATGGGTTGGCATGTTAAATAGTCAAATTGTAACGCCGTATTGAATGTTATAAAGCCGCTTAATTGAGTCTTACAAGGCAAAACGACATACTTCAGGGTATGTAAATGTATCAGAACAATTGTTTGAAAAACTCATCATAGGCAAGCGATGATGAGATACATTAGAATGTCAAAATCTTCATCTTGCGTCGTAGCTTAATTATACTTTTTGTTTCAAGGCTGCATTGACTTCAGAAAGAAGCAGGTAAGGATTACCGCAGATGATGAATTTTAGTCCATTATAGCCAGATTAGTTACACTTATTATCTTTTTATGACTAAGTCATAACATGATTGCAGTAATTCTAAAATTACCTAATAAACTAGTATACTCAATTTGTTTATATCTTAAGGAGTAGTTATAATAGCAATGCAGAAGAGTGCCCTCAGTGTCTACGAGATCAGACAGGATTTTCCTATTCTTAAGCGCAAAGTTGGTGATAATAAGACACTGGTCTATCTGGATAACGCTGCTACTACTCAAAAACCGTACTCGGTGATAAACGCAATTCAAGATTACTATTCAAATTACAATGCAAATATTCACCGGGCAGTTCACCAATTGGGAGAGGAGGCAACGCTTGCCTATGAGCAGACAAGGGAAAAGGTTGCCAAATTTATCAATGCAAGCTCTACAGAAGAGATAATTTTTACTCGTAATGCTACTGAATCTATTAACCTCGTATCTTATGCCTGGGGGCGCAAAAACGTGAAGGATGATCAAAGTATCGTAATAACCGAAATGGAGCATCACAGTAATATTGTTCCCTGGCAGATCCTGAGCAGAGAAAAAAACGCAAAACTCTGCTACATCGGAGTGGACGATCGTGGATATCTGAGTATGGAAGATTACAAAAGCTTTCTAGACGAAAGCAATGTGGGGCTGATCTCGTTGAGCGAAATGTCGAACGTTTTGGGCACCATAGTGCCTTTAAATGAAATCATAAAAATGGCTCATCGTGATGGTATTCCAGTACTTGTGGATGCAGCGCAGTCGGTACCTCATATGCCGGTGGACGTGCAGAAAACAGATTGTGATTTTCTCGCATTCTCTGCCCATAAAATGCTTGGGCCGACAGGAGTCGGCATCTTGTACGTGAAACGAAAGATACTCGAAGAAATGCCTCCCTTCATAGGTGGTGGGGATATGATAAAAGAGGTTCACAAACAGAACACTGTATACAACGACTTACCGTACAGATTTGAAGGCGGCACCCCAAATATAGCAGGCGTCATTGGTTTTGGCGCTGCCCTCGATTATCTTAAAAGAATAGGTATGAATAGAGTACGAGACCACGAAATCGATATTACCGAATATGCTATGACTGCTCTTGCTGATATCAAAGATGTAATACTCTATGGTCCTCTTGATGCAAACGACCGTGGTGGAGTAATATCATTTAATATAGCCGATATACACCCCCATGATCTGGCCACTATTATGAATGAACGTGGAGTTGCAATCCGTTCGGGTCATCATTGTGCACAGGTGTTAATGGAGAGACTAGATGTGCCTGCAACCTCTCGGGCAAGTTTTTATATCTATAACACAAAAGAAGAGGTCGATATATTCATTGATGCACTCCATAACGCACGGAGAATATTCAAGCTATGAGCGATGATATTTATCGTGAAATCATTCTAGACCACTATCGAAACCCTAGGAATAAGGGAAGACTACCTAACCCTGACGTCAGCATCCACGATAGTAATCCGCTCTGTGGCGACGAAATTGATATACATCTCAAAGTTGAAGAAGACAAAATTAAAGATATTAAATTTGAAGGAAGGGGCTGTGCAATCAGTCAAGCGAGTGCCTCAATGCTTACAGAAATGGTTCTAAATAAGCCGTTGAAGCATGTTAAGGATTTGGTAAAGGAGGACATCTTGGAAAATATAGGGTTGACAAACTTAGGACCAGCAAGGATCAAATGTGCGTTACTCTCTCTGAAAGTGCTCAAAATGAGCATGGTGAAGTATTATGCTGATAGAGATCCGGAGTCAGCCAGCAAGTACCAAAACGAACCTGGGGCATATTGAAATCGTATCACAAAACCAGAGGACATGGCAGTTGGACACTAAAAAGAAAAAACAATAGTCTCCATGTCATGTGGATATCACTAAAGTCTGGACACCAACATTAATTTATTGTGTAGAATGCAACAACCGACCCTGCTATTTATCAGACCACTCATCCCGTGGTGCCTCTGTTTCGGTAGAGGGCATTTACTGTAAACAATTAAAATGAATAAACCCATAAGATGCTCGATGCAGCTGTCTCGAGTCTGGGCTCATTGGATAATGAAAATTAGGTCATTTGAATTTATAATTTTAGCAATTGCGTTTGTTTGTCTTTCAGGTATGGTTGCATCTGGATTAACTACTAGTTTTGACAAGATTATAAACGCACACGTGAAGGATGTTCAAGGAAATGAGAAACTGGATATTCTGATGATAGCCGTTACGTCGTTGGGCGATCTCTCTACCTTAGTTATCATCGGGATCATCCTTACCATTATTCGTCGTACCAGAAAAATGGGGCTCATTTTCTTGATAAGCATCGTATTCATATCGATTTCAATAATCTACCTAAAGCCTGTGATTGGTAGGCAAGCTCCTCCAAATGAGTTTCAAACGTCTTTGGTTTTTCCTAAATACTTTGTACTAGAAGACGATAGTGTAGCACCATTCGCACGCGGCGATTCGTATCCTTCTAATCATGTTGCAATCGCAACTGCCCTCGCTTTTGTCGTGGGCTTTCAAATTAATAAAAAATCCAGAATCGGCGGTTTATTAATATGTTGTTTCCCAGCGCTGATTGGCATCACTAAATTATACTTGATGCAACATTATTTCACCGACATAATTGGTGGTTTCCTCTTGGGATTGATTATTTCTATAATAACGAGCAATGTGATGCATCTTGATCAGCCGTTTCTGATGTCCAGATTTAAAGGAAAAGAGGATATGGATACTCAGCAGTAGCTAAAGACGGGCCTGACTCCGATGCAACTATGGAATGCATAAATGCATCCCATGAAAATCCCAATCTTTGAAATAATAAACGTTGACAAACGACACAACACGGAGAGCAGTTAATGATCCTTGACTGACGATCCTGTTACAAAGCGTCTACAGATTAATTAATTTTATATCTTACAGACAGGAGGCAAAGACTGCTTATGTTTATTTTTTTCGACGAGCTGTATCACCTTTTGTACCTTTTCATTGCTGAATTTTGTAAGATGAGATTTGTTTCTTTTCAAATCTCTAAGTATATCATCAATCTCTTCATAAGTTAATCCTATCTCGGCTTCTGCTGTTTGTCCTTTCCATAAGCCGGGGCTGCTTTTTTTCTCCAATATGTTAGGTGGAATATGCATATATCTTCCCATTTCCCTAACCTCTGTTTTATACAAGCCCGCTATTGGAAGGATGTCGGCGGCACCATCGCCGTACTTGGTAAAATATCCTAATTCTAATTCACTTCTATCAGAAGTTCCCATCACAATTAGCTTTCTTATTGACGCATAATAGTAAAGTATACACATTCTCAGCCTTACTGCAAGATTCCCTTGGGCGAACTTGTTTGAAGGGAGTTCTCTTATCAAGTTGTTTTTAGCAGAACCGATTTCGATCAACTTATGATTTATCTTTAAATCCTTCGCCAAACCTGCAGCATCTTTTCTTTCGCGCGGATGTGGAATTGTTTTGGAATCGGGCAAAATTAGCCCGAACACTCGAGAAGGCCCTAGAGCTTTGACAGCCAATGCTGCGGCTACTGAAGAGTCGACTCCACCACTAAGTCCGATGACAACGCCCTCGGACTTGCGCTGTTTAACCTCGCGAACAATGAAATCGGTAATAATTTTAGAAGCTTCAAATGGTTTCATGGTTTCCATAACAGGTGATAATTATTTAATTATATTGGGAATTTTGGCTCCAGGTTGTTTTTCCATATTCATATGATCTGAATTGAAAAAACGTCTCGAAAAGAAAGCAAAATACAAATGGGTAAGTTGACAACGAACTGCTCACAACATTAATTTAAATACAAACTTGTAGAACTACATCTAGATGGATACTAGAAATATTGGCTTGAGAAATATTGAAGTTGCTGATACAAAGATCAGTTCCATAGACGGCGAAAACGGCAAGCTAATTTATCGCGGCTATGATATTTTAGATCTGGTAAACCATTCCACTTTTGAAGAAACAGCTTATCTGCTCTTGTTTGGAGAGCTCCCAAGCACAAGAAGCTTGGCAGATTTTTCTCGTCGACTTAGGGAAGCTCGTAGTCTACCAGAACCTACTATCAAAACTCTGATGACTCGGCCTACGCGAGCACGTCCTATGGATGTCCTGCAGTCATCTATTTCCGAGCTTCCTGACTACGACATAAATATGGATGATGATTTGAAGGAAGCTAATATCGAAAGAGCAATTGTTCTCATGTCAAAGATTCCGACAATTGTTGCAGCGTGGGATCGGATTCGAAAAGGGTTGCAGGTTGTCGATCCAAGAGTGGAAAGATCACACGCGGCGAATTTTCTCTATATGTTGCGCGGTAAAGATGCTAACAAGGAAGAATCGAAGATATTCGACATCTGTCTTATATTGCATGCCGAACATAGTTTCAACGCATCCACTTTTGCAGCCCGGGAAATAGCCTCCACTAGAGCTCATATGTATGCGTCGATCGGCGGGGCAGTTGGTGCATTGTCTGGTGAACTACACGGTGGTGCGAATATTCAGGTTATGAAAATGCTACTTGAGATAGGAGACCTAAATAAGGTACAAGAGTGGGTGGAGGATAAATTAGAACGAGGTGGAAGAGTCATGGGAATGGGACATGCAGTATACAAGACCACCGACCCCCGAGCAGATGTCCTTTCAAGTTTGTCCCGAATCGTGGCTCATCAAACGGGTACAAAATGGTTTGAAATTACAGAACGTGTCGAGAAAGCAACCAAGAAGTATATGCTTGAACACCATAGACAGCCAATATATCCAAATGTAGACCTATATAGTGCATCCTTATACTACAGCATGGGTATCCCAATGGATCTTAATACTCCAATATTCGCGATTTCAAGAATCTCCGGCTGGTGCGCTCATGTTATTGAAGAAAAGTTTGCAGAAGCTGCTCCGAAGCCTGCTCTTTATCGACCGAAGGCTCTATATGTTGGAAGGTACTGCGGCCCCATGGGATGTGAATATATTCCCATCGATAATCGAGCTAAGGAGCTAGATGCTTAGCCTTATCCAATAACAATAATATCGAAAATAATAATGATAATAATGACTCTTAAATAACGCTTATGATATTAGAGAATCATATCTCTAATACTTTCACCAGAACACCAGAACATGACTTTTAAATCTACATACATTCTAGATCAATAGATTTGAAAATATCTATGCTGTCCAAAACAGAGAGTGCCGTTTTGATGGATCTAATTAGAGAAAAGTGGCCGGTAGATGTTATCCCAAAAATTAAGACCTTCAAGGTATATCAGGTCGAAGAAGGCAAATTTTTACTACAGGCTGAGAATTTTTTCGCAATTCAAACACGTGAATCTGTGATCTTACCATTTCTGGGCAAATCTGATCTGCTAGACCGCTTCCCTTCCGTTTATGTAGATATGGGTGCCATCAAATTCGTCTGCAACGGAGCTAAAGTGATGAGACCAGGAATAACAAGTTTTGACAACTTCAAGAAAGATGGGATTGTTACTGTCAAAGATCAGACTTACAAGAAGGGGTTGGCTGTAGGCCTGGCTCTTGAAGATAGCGAAATTGCTGCCTCTATGTCAAACGGATATGTGATAGACAATTTGCATTACATCAGCGATAAATTCTGGGAGGCTTACAAGTCGATTGCACAGTAGTTCAGTAATATTGAAGACTAGTTGTGGGTCGAGTAAGAGATTTGTCTAAACCAGTGTATCCGTGGCATAATCTCCAATCGCGAGCGACCACATAGCTACAACAGGTATCGAATGGGATGAAACGCATTTAGATGGTCTTCTAGCCGGATCTAACATCCCAATGGTCGTTGATCGGCGCCGTGCTTTAAATAGGTCCAGACCTTTCCTAAAAGGAAAAGGACAAGATAGTAATACCAGTGTTACAAGTTCGCCAAACGTATTTTAATTAATGGTTGGATCTGATGCCAACAGACTAGTTCTCACCTTGGACTTCAGGTAAGCAACAGGGGGATTTGTTACCCGTTGATTCATAAGAATTTTAATATCTTCAATAGAATCAAGATCTTTCATAATCCTTTGTGATAAAAAAACTTTGATGGGAATTCCGAATTGTATAGCTGCCCTTATATGCGCATTAAAACTATCTTCGTCGTAATGCGTCTTCAGTAATCGTGACGGCTTACGTAGAAGAGCGTTGGATCCGTCATAGCGTATAGAGGGACTAATAACCAGACATCGCTCTGGTGATTTCGCTTTCCTGCACATCATATTAACATCAGTAGCCGTTAAGAGTGGGAGATCTATCGGAATTACTATAGTAGCGTGCGCTCTGTTTTCGGAACTATAGTCATCCGCTACGGCGATTGCAGCATTCACTCCGTGATCTTTAGTCTCTTTCAAAAATTTCGCGTCGGTTCTACTAGTGATTTCCATTGCTCTCTCATCACTCGAAACTACGACTATATTTGATATTGCAGACGACTTTTTTAGTATGCTAATCGTATTAATAAGTAACAGCTCGGACAGTTTTATTCGTTCATTGATACTTAGTACTGCTCCTAGTCTTGATTTACTACTTTCGAACTTCTTCACCGGTACAAGAGCAAATATTTTCATAGTCAGGCAGCCTTCATTTGTGTAAGAAGATAAGTTGCGAGTCTGTTTTCATCATCAGAAGTTTTCATTAGAATGTCTGTTTCGAAGACCTCCATGCCAAGTCTTACTATCCTTCTAGACGAATCACCATCATTTTTAGAAATAACAAACTTGGTTACGAACTCAGAATAATGTTTTGCTACCCCAAAAGGAGATGAATTTAACCTCACCGCTTCCATGTACTTTACGGCGGGTCCGCTTATTGCGCTGTTCCCAATTAGCGGTGAAACTGCAACGATTTTTTCTCTCTCTGCAACAAGAGCTTTTTTGAACCCCCTGATGGCAAGAATCGGGCCGATACTCGAGATGGGATTTGCAGGTGCTATAACGATTAACTTGGACTGCCTTATAGCCTGGCTCACTTTCGGGTTTATTCTGGCCCTCTCTGCACCTTCATACCTGATATTTACAACTGGTGGTTGAGCCCGATGCTTTACCCAGAATTCTTGGATGTGCATCTCACCCCTGTCCGTCAAGACTTTTGTCTCAACCGGATCATCTGTTACAGGAATAATTCTTGATGAGACCGCGTACTTGTCTCTCATCCGTTCTGTAATATAGGACAGTCTTTTTCCACTCCTCAGCATGTTTGTGCGTAAGAGATGCATGGCAAGGTCCTTGTCTCCTATCTTAAACCAAGTTTGCTCGCCGAGCATCTTCATTTGACGAAGACATTCAAATGAATCATTTTTTATGCCCCAACCTTGTCTAAGATCAAGAATGTCAGCTAATCCATAAATCACCGTATCGATATCCGGGCAAATATAAAGGCCGTAAAGCCAAATATTGTCCGCGACATTTGAAACTACTGTTATATCGCTGAATTGCGAGGCTAGGCCACGAATTAATTTAATGGAACCAGTTCCCCCTGCGAGAACGGTGATCATGGCTAACGTGCTATGATTTAGTACATAATGTATAATTTTCGGATACATTACGGAAAACCGAAGGTGATGTGGAGACTAGCATTCACAGATTTACTAAGAAGCCACAATATCATGTTCATAGGCAATCAAAGATGGTTGGGAAGCTAAGCAGAACAGACAATCAATAAGGATTATAAACAGGACACCATGAGACTTGTTGTGTGAATATTAGTGCAGTTCTACTAGCCTGCATTATCTCAACAATTTTAGTTACAGGTCTTATAAGTCATGCCTTCGCTGTGCAACTCACAGCGTTTCTTTCGCCTCCGGCCAATAGTGCGCAACCTGATCTTACGGCAGTAAGATTCCTTACATTGAATTACGATCCTGGCAGTGCATTAGCGCAGCAATTTAACGGTAAAGCAGAGCATGTGAGATTCACGGTTAACGGAACTGCTGGGGGAATGAGTCAGTTGATATCAACATTCAACCAAGATATCGCAACTGAGAAGCAGAGCCCTGTCCGATTCAACAATGCAACTTTACAATATGAAGGAGATCTTATAGGTGAGCCTAACCAACTTCTGATCTCCTACAAAGTGGATCTTAAGCCATCTATGTCCAACTATGTTCTACAGGCGAATGGAACCCAAGGCTCAATTATTGATTTAGATTGGAGGAGTGTATCAGTTAACCAGCCCTTAATAGTCGATACGCCGAAGTACGGTAAAGTCAATGTTAATTATCCGATCGGGTTGTTTCAGGTTACACATCCGCAATTGGGGCAACAGCTGTTGAATTCGCCGGCGGCGGCTATCATGCAAGATCCATTATTTAACTTCCAAGCAATCGGACAATCTATGGATAGCTGGCACTTCCTCTTTGATCCTACCGGAAGTATCGCGGGTTCCGCTGGCCTATTCAATGCACCGGCCGGGTCCAGAGCTGTTTCGGTATATGCTCTGGGCGAGAGTAGCCTTAGAGAAGGCACATTTACTGAAACAGTTAGGGATGCTTCTGCAACGATAGGTGGCCAATCAGTCGGCGTTCATGCGTCGACTCCTCCTCCCAGTGCGCAGATTCAGATTCCTGGATTCTCTAGGACAGAAAAAACAAGCACCGGTGAGGTTGCTTTAGTGACCACACAAGCACCTCAAGGAACAGTTACTGCTACCGGAGGGTTTCCCATTCAGGTTCTGCTTGTCTTCGGCGGAATGATGGGGGCGGTTGCCATCTTTGTGCTTGTTAAGTCAAGAAAGTAGGTACTAGGCAAGGTTCGCTATAATGAAGTAATAATCGTCACCACCTGTTTGTCTCAAGTATTGCTATTATTACGAAGGCAGCAATCTGGACCCGCTGACGACCTGACTTTAGTCTAACTTCATCGTTTTAGGACAGTGGAGGAGACAGACACAAGAGGTCTGCCGAACACCAACTGCCTCGCATTGATACTTAAAATCTAAAATAATATTTAGAATAATCAAGAGTCTTTGTGCCAATTCTACTCTCTTAATAATAGAGCCTCACAGAATATTCCACCATAAATGATCAATCGTCGATCGGCGGCCTCGTTCAGAAAATTTAGATCTAGATATTTTTACCGCTTTCGGCAATCAGACCGGTTCCTGCAATTCCGTGAATCCATAATGTGAATGGCAATTGATTAAATCCGCGAAGTACAAAACTCGGCATAGGCCAATTTAATTCTCCCGAAGCAGGCAAAAATTACTCCCAGGCCCCTTTACGTTCCCATTTACCCGTTGCCACTTATCCTGTAAAAGAGCTGGTTTCCAGTTTATTGAATGTAGTTTTCATGTGTCATGAGCCTGTAAAAAAAATCACCGAAACCCACCAGATAAAAAATTAAAGCGATGCTGACTCCTGTGTATTGAACCATGTTGTATGATTGTGTGTGCTAGTAGTAACCCTCCTTCTGTTTTATGCGGGATTCCGCTGAGCGGCCAACCCGAGCAGATGCAGGATCCTTATGCTCTGTTTGGCCTTGCTCCGCTCGGGTCGGCATTTTCATTCCATTCCTATGAGCCTCAGGCTATTCACCATCATCAGTACCCCATAGCTGGATATCTTTTCTGTCCCGTTGCCAGCTGTCTCCAGCTAATTATCGCTAATTCGAGCGCCTGCAATGAGGGAGGAGTTTCCTCTCTTTCGAGTAACCCGCGCGCTAGCTCACATCTCTGCCTAACCATTCTAAGTATATTAAGTTAGATGAGGAAAATATCCTTTCTCGATTTCAATAATTTCTGTGGTGTTGACCGCGTTGGCATAATCGCTTAAAATCTCCGAGTTTAATTCGGAAAACGTATGCCCCCATTTAAATTTGTCCAATATCTTTTCTGACATGTGTCTGCACCCTAGGATGAAAAGAGATGCCGCCAATGCTTCTGCGGTAGTTAACTTCGATAATTTGCTATAATTGGTGGGATTTCCTGCCAACAATGCAGGCAAGCGTCGGGGGACACCATTCTTTAATACTTTTCCTTTCAGTAACGTATCTATGGCCCTTTCCCAAGAGCAGTCGACTGCACAAACTGATTGGAAGAGCATTCTGTCATGGGTTGATAGAACGATTTTGCAAAAAGGATCTAATATTAATGTATTTGGCCGGATAAATCTAACAGATTCAGCCAGACCGAATTTAACTAATTTCGCGGCAGTGCATTTAGCAGGGTCATCCTGCTTGTACATTAGCACTTGCGCTCGCATGATACACCTTTGCTCTCCCGTGATTTAATATGTGCTAAAACACATTTGCAAAGTCGTAGTCTCTTATTACTCGGTCAGTTTAACATGCCCGCTGGGTGTGTGTTTATTATGAGAAAGAAGAAATCCTTAGCACAACAGCAAATTTTTATCTGGTCTGGCAAATGGAACAATATGCATCCTCTCGGATAGGACAGAGGAATGGATCATTGTCCTTAGTTACGCATCAGATAATATAACTAATGATTTGAGAATATTCACATTCAAATTATGTGTTATAGTAATAGTATGAATGCTTGGCTTGATATTTAATGCAACGCTCGAAACAAAAAATCGTAGCCTAAACACGATAACGCATAAACCCATTGACGATTGACTTGCGAATTAGAGCAAAAAGTCAATTATCTTGACGAGCTAAACCCAACATCCACTGAACTAATTGATCAGAATAAAAGAAACCCAACTATCGAAGATCTCGCTGAATGAATAATTATAAAATAATCAAGAGACATGCATAACCGTCGTGGTTATACTAATACGCATGATCATGTAAACAAGATCCGTCCTTCAGTTAAACGGTATTACCGAATTTGTTACAATCGTCTTGAGCATGCCAAGAACCACCATTGAAGGTGAAATGAAATGTTTTTTTGTTTTTTTCTTTGAGCAGCAATTAAAGATGCCTCCCAGGACAAATAAATAACTAATATCGACAACAAAGTGCTCGGTTGGCGAGAATTTTTAACAACCAACGATACAAATGCTCAATCTGATGTCTACGAATTAACTTTCTATCGGCATCCGTAAATTATACTTGATATTGGCGTCATTAGGCGGATCGATTCAAAATAAGATTCCACATCCATTTCGATCACATTTCCCTGATCTATGTCTATTATATAGATCATATGTATTATGCCATTTACAATTTCTTCCTCGGTTATAGGGGGGTTGCGGTAGTATTTATCGCAGACACGTTTAAGCTTGGTTATTTCCTCATTTCTTCTATCGCGTGGGGGTCGACTGTACATCTCCGGTATAGGAAGAATACTAACGGGTGTGGTTGCAAGAACAAACTGATTTGCAAATCTGCTATATCTTGCTATCTTGCTTGCGACTCTTGCGTAGTAGTATGACAGTGGGTCTAGAGCGTGATCTGGAGGAACAAATCCAGTTTCAATTTCCACGACTGTGTCTCCGTTTCCTTTACTCCCATGTAGATCACATACGAGGATGTCTGTAAGTTGCTTTTCAACATCGACGGCGTAACCATAGCGAATAAGGTGTCTGGCACAGACAAGCTCCATTACAGAATGGTTTATCTTTACCAAGTTTTTCTTATATAATTCGATCAACCTGTATTTTACGAAATTCATTCGCTGTACCAGTTCATCTCGTTCCCCAGATGTCATTTTTGTCGAAAGGCCATCCAAATCTGCGGTGAAAAGGTCTACGTCCAAATATCAATATATCATGAAATGGTCCTTTAATTAAGCTGTGCCTTTTTATAGAAAAATTAAAAATCTACCAAAAACTGTTGATATTTTAATATGCACTTAGTAAAAAAAATAACCGTCCTCGGTTCGGGGATTATGGGTCACGGGATCGCACAAGTTTGTGCAATGGCGGGTTACAACGTTACGTTACGTGACATAGAATCCTCGTTGTTGGATAAAGCATTGGAGAAGGTAAAGTGGTCTCTGAGCAAACTCGTAGAAAAACAAAAGATCACCCAAATAGAGGCTGATAGGATATTCCATAGAATCACGCCCGAAGTAGACTTAGAACTGTCGTTGAGAGATACCGATCTACTCATAGAAGCAGTACCCGAAGATCTCGGTCTTAAAAAGAAAGTCTATACCGATGTGGATAAGTTTGCGGAAGAAAAAACACTCTATGCCTCTAATACGAGCACATTACCGATAACTGAAATGGCGGCACTAACAGGACGACCTGAAAGGTTCATAGGATTGCACTTTTTTAATCCACCGCAATTGATGCGACTTGTAGAGATCATTCCAGGACGTGGCACGAATCAGCATACCATAAACACGGCCTTGGATTTCGTAATGCGAGTTGGTAAGGAACCTGTATTGTGCCGCAAAGATGTAGCTGGTTTTATTGTAAATCGAATTTTTATACCGTTGGTACATGAAGCTGCATACTGTTTAGAAAGGGACGGAGTCTCAATGACTCAAATAGATTCAGCAGTAAAGTACAAGATGGGTTTCCCTATGGGCATTTTTGAGCTCGCCGATTATACGGGACTTGATGTAATATTCAAGGCCACATCAGAGATGTATTCTAGAGACACCAGAATAGTACACCCGCATCCGAAAATAAAAGAATTGGTTGATGCCCAAAATCTTGGGCAGAAGACAGGCAAGGGTTTTTATGAATACAGTGGAAATACTTACGAACGCGTCAACTTAACACCGGAAGAAGCAGCAAAGTATAATCCAATAAGTTTGGTGGCTGTTTCAGCTAATAATGCAGCATGGCTAATTTCAAATAATGTATGTACAAAAGAAGACGTCGACAAGGCGCTCAGACTTGGGATGGGTCTGAAAAAAGATCTATTTGGTACAGTGGAGATTTTTGGTGTAGGAAATGTAGTGGAGAAACTGCGAGAGATGGCCTCAAAGTACGGCTCGCGCTATGATCCTGATGTCTATCTACAGAGCTACAAAAGCAAGTGAACTTCATTTGTTATCAGAAAATATTTGCACCGCGGAACGCGCGTCCTTAGCTACCAGTATAGGAACGCGCTTCCGCTCATCTAAATATTTTCCGGCGTACGTATCTGCTACACCGCCACTGCCTGCTATTACAACAATAGCCTTCTTTGTCATATATCCCACCGCCATTTCTATCAAAGTCCCGACGCCGCCACCGATAGCGATAATTCCATCCGCAGAACTGGCTATGATGAAATCTCTGGCGAATCCAATTCCTGTACAGATGACGACATCGCAGAATCCATTCGCAAAAGAAAATTCCTCTTGTGGTATTATACCAATGGTAAGTCCATTATTTTCTCTCGCTCCCTTGCATGCGGATTCCATAACTCCTCCCAGTCCACCACAAACCAAAACTGCACCGGCACGGGCTACCTCTTTTCCTACCTCGTATGCAATATTTCTCGCCTGCTCAGTACATCTGTCTTTATTGTATCCAACCACAGCGATCTGAAACTTACGCACATTATTCGACTATTTCTGTTTGTCTTATACTTTATGATGAAAGTTTTAAAAAAGAAGGAATCTAATGTAGATCAGTTGAAATTCCGAGACCGAGTGCAGGCCGGCAATATGCTGGCCGAAAGACTGAGTACGAGTCCTTCACTTAATTCTCGATATCGAAGCCAAGCATTAGTGTTGGGCATTCCTCGTGGGGGTGTAATCATAGCGGATATAGTAGCTAGAAATCTTTCTACTGATTTTGACGTGGCACTGGGCAGAAAACTCGGAGCTCCAGAAAACCCAGAACTCGCGATTGGAGCTATTATGGAGGATGGCACAACGTACAGGAACGAGTATCTTATTAAAGCGTTGAAGTTATCGGAAGACTATCTAGAACGCGAGAAAGCAAAGCAGCTAGCGGTAATAAAACATCGCAGCGCACTGTATCCAAAGAACCGTAAGTACAGACTAAGAGATAGAATTGTGATCCTGACAGATGATGGCATAGCGACAGGCGCTACGATAATTGCGGCCGCACGCTGGATAAGAAAACATAGTCCGAATTATTTGATAATCGCTGTCCCCGTGGCCCCTCCGCAAACTGTGGACATACTACGGCAAGAGGCTGATGCTGTAGATGTGATCCTCAGCCCTGAAGCGCTTAACTCTGTTGGACAATTCTACGAAAATTTCGAACCGATTACCGATGATCAAGTTAGAGAAATTCTTATAAGTGAAACCCACTTTTAGATCTCTTCCTTTAGTATCAAGGGACATAGTAAGAGTTCCCGCTATTCATGCTAGGAATTATCCGACACGACAAAATATCAGATAGCTGATTTGGAACGATTATGGCGTACATGAATCATTCCAACAAGTATTACTAGTACTATAGCCAGTGAACGTCCGTTCCCTGGCTACTTCTACATTCACTATCGCAGGTACGCCCGAGTATTCAGTATCATTAAAGTATAGGGCCGCTTGTTTGGAGCATATGAATTATCATGTTAAGGATACCTCTCTGGCAGCTGAGGGAAAGAAGAGAATAGATTGGGCTGAGGTTCACATGCCTGTACTTGTCGCGTTAAAACATAAATACGAGAGCGAAAAACCGCTTAAAGGCACGAAGATCGCAGGCTGTTTACACGTAACAAAAGAGACAGGCGTACTAGTAAGAGTACTCCAGTCAGTTGGTGCAGAGATCTCTTGGTGCGGATGTAATCCACTCAGCACTCAAGACGATGTGGCTGCTTCCCTGGCTATTGACGAAAACATTTCGGTGTTTGCAAGACGGGGAATCTCCACAAAGGAGTACTATGACGATATCAATTCTGCAATTGGTATTCGGCCAAATATTACAATCGATGATGGCGCGGACCTGACCGTCGAGATGCACAAAAATATGAACGGATCCAAGTCTGTTATCTACGGTGGCACAGAAGAAACAACCACAGGTGTGGTTAGACTACGCGCGTTACAAAATGCAGGTAAGCTGAAGTATCCCATCATAGCAGTTAATGACGCCGAAACTAAACACGATTTTGACAACGTATATGGTACTGGTCAATCAGCACTAGATGGAATTATCCGTGCGACGAATATCCTTTTCGCAGGAAAGACTGTGGTTGTTGCAGGATACGGGCACGTAGGCAAAGGGATAGCAAAACGAGCGGCGGGAATGGGGGGNNGTGCTAATGTTATTGTGACAGAGGTAGATCCGATAGCGGCATTAAAGGCAAAGTTGGATGGTTTCTCTGTTGCGCAAATGATCGACGCATCCGAGATAGGGGATGTCTTCATAACAACTACGGGTTGTAAGGATGTGATTGTCGGAGGGGATATTTCAAGGATGAAAGATGGCGCAATCCTCGCTAACGCAGGTCACTTCAATGTAGAAATCTCCATCCCAGCTATAGAGGCACAATCTACAAGCCCAAGACAAGTTAGCGAGAATACAGTGCAATATAAGTTGAAGAGTGGTAACAGAATCTATTTGATTGGTGAGGGACGATTGGTGAACTTGGCAGCGGCCGAAGGCCATCCATCAGAAGTTATGGATATGAGTTTCGCTAATCAATTTTTATCGGTAATGAAACTTGCGGAATCTAGAGGTTCATTGAAACCACTAGTATACGGCATAGACAGGTCCCAGGACAACCAAATTGCGCTCGCCAAATTGGAATCTATGGGAATCCACATTGACGCCTTGACAGACGATCAAAGGCTATACTTGGAGGGATTCAGTGAAGGAACATAGACATTAGCACAGCACAGACGTGTTACTGCTAATACGGTCTCAAGATATTAATACCTACATATTGTTTCATCGTTGATTCGTGAGGGGAGTTGATTCCAGAAGTAGGGATGGGTGGTCTAGCCTGGTTATGATACCTGTCTCACACACAGGTGACCGAGAGTTCAAATCTCTCCCCATCCATTATACCTAAAAAGAGATTTAGGACAAAATTAATGTTGCAAAAAAAACGGCAGAAGTAATAGCAAGGAAAATTTTGGTTATATTCATAGATTTGTTAAGAGCAAATGCGTAATCATCGAATTGTCGATTACCCATTACTTTGATCATTGATTCCGATGATAGCAACTCAAAGCCAGCCGAGGCGGCTTTCTCAATAGACTTTTTTGACAGCTGAAGAAAAATTTCTGCAATATCGTCATGGTTGCTTGTCTTGCCGAGGGCGTAGTATCCTTGCCGAGTTCTCTTTCCAGAAGTAGAATGTGTATCTGAAGTACAGAGTTCAAGTGTTTGAATTCCATTCCGAGATAACTTGGTAATGATATTATCTCGTAGACTATTATCCATGTTATTCGAATCAGCCCATCCAATGACATATTGATTGCCAGTGACCTCAAAGACAATAGTTGCGAGTCCTGATTGTCCTAGTTCTTCCATTAACCCCGTCGTGTTGCAGGAAATATCATCCAAGTTGGCATATCCTACTTTGAATCCATATCTGGGAGCATTAATCAATTCTTTCAAGCAGATTTCTCCTGCTGACAATAGACTCTCACAATCTGATTTTTTCAGCTCCTCTCCCATTGCATTATGACTGTCAACCACAAGAATATGCTTCAGGCCGAGATGGAAAGAATATTTTTCTAAGCCTAGGCGTATGCTTTCAGGCACATCTTCCATTCCTACGGGTGCCATGGAGAGAATAACTATGGCGGTGTCGCCAAAAATAATTCCAGTTGCTGTGCTTCTTCCAATCTTAGTCTGGAATGGAATAGTGCCTGTCTCGCACCTTTCTGAAACCGTTGCGTGAGAAAGGGTTCGAATATAGTTATCGACTTCTGACTTGGAGGGGATATTTCGTGAATGATTAGACACACCGTGGAGAATCAAGGCATTTCTCGAGTATTCTGAATATAGAAGATACGGCAGGTTACTACCCCCTATCGGTTTGAACGGACCGGGATGCAAGTCTGGAAGAATAATAGATACCTGAGCACTTGGCGATTTGAACTTTGCAATATATGTATTCACCTTTTCCTTATGAGATCGAGCCTCAGCAATCTCTTCCATTCTGTCCGAGCTATTTTCTGTCCAGGCAGCCAGAAATGCCTGTAAGACATTAAATGTGCTGTTGACAGAGGGGCTTCCGGCCTTATCAGCCAACCGAGTCCATGCCAGAGCTAGGATTATGAAAATTGAACCATAAGCAAATCCTGGGGTCATAGACAGCATAGATTGATAGAAACCCAAAGGCACGATGGCCAACATTAGAAGGACGGGTTGAATGAATGCAGAAAGTATAGATCTAGGGATGTCCGTCCCGAATACAGACGCGAAAATCCCGATGCGCATACCAATTGCAAGTAGCATTCCCTCCACTACATAACTAGTGGGACTTGTTGTCTTTGAAAGTAATGTGTGAAAAACTATTCCGAGAATTATGGTTAGGGCCCAAAGCAGAGACGCGAATGCCGAGACATGAAAAACCTTTGTGATTTTATTGAGGGACCTTCCTCGTAGAGCATAAAAATCCAGAAAGACTGAACCCGTTATTGCGGCTACACCGAGAGGGAGATGAAGCGCTAGCATTGATAGGTCTGTCTTAAATATAGTGGTATAAGACAAAACAATAACAACAGCTGTTCCGAGCAGCGAGATGAGATATGATATCTTATACGATGAGGGATTTAATCTAGTAAAGGACCATCTTCTATGGATAACAGATACGCTGTTCGAATCTGACGTACGTTGTCAGCCGACCGGAAACAAAATCCTTATCAAGATAGATATACCGATGAGGCCGCCCGTGACACCGAGAACGATCTCAGGCTTTATCTTAACTCCTTTGGTCTCATCTTCAAAGAACCTCAACAATCCTGCACTTGAAGCTGGCAGAGGAGCGTTCTTCTTCTTGCTCATGTAACCCGGAGTGTCGATAGTCGCCTTTAAATACATTCCGTTTAGGTTAGTTGGTTATCCTGTAAAGTATTATTGTCATTAAAGTCCGTCGTAAATGTCTTCAGACCGATCGTAGAAGTTTCAGGTTTATTCTTATTGTCGTTGCATTTTAAAGATAGAAAATTAATTAACCTTGATATCTTGGGTCTTCAAGAGCTGCAGTCTTCTCCAGAATCCTTAGATAGATTTCAATGAGATCCGCATTTAACTTCTGCGCTGAGATATCATTCTCGTCCCTAAGTTGTTGGATTAGAATCATTACTTTTTCTTGAATTATCGACTTTGCTAGGCCTCTATTTGTATTCCTATTCAAGTTTCCTTTATTATCAGCTGATTCTGTTAGAGTGGACTGTCCAACAATATCCTGTGGATTGCAACCATTTATGCAAATATTCTCATTCTGGAACCTGACTTGGACGCCGGTGCACGAGGGACAAGGATCGTTAATAAGGGTCCCCCCTTTCAAAAGCAAAGATGCTGCGTCTTTTAACTTACCTGAATTCTGCTTGTTATTATGTCGAATAACCATTGATGTTGGCATACAATACTCTAAAGCGCAATATCTTTTTTTGCTAGGCATTGTTTATCTAATTGACTCTATTAGCGTCACAGACAATCATTATACACACTAGTTTCAAGTTAACACGAGAGCGGGCAAGGCTTAATAAGAACAGTTGGGAAGATAGTTTACTAAAAGATGGCGGTTATATGCAAGAAATGTGGCTTGCCGGATGATCTGTGCGCTTGTGGTGAACTGGATAAGGAAGACACTCGAGTTGTAGTCCGCCTAGAAACGAGGCGATTTTCTAAGACGACCACCATGATTGAAGGGATTGATCCAAAATTGAGTGATATTCAACGCATCATTAAGGAACTAAAGAGCAGATTTGCTTGTGGCGGGACCGCTAAAGACGGTTTCATTATGCTCCAAGGTGACCATAGGGATGATGTGAAGGGATACTTGGTAAAGCTTGGCTTTAACGATGCTGCTATAGAAGTGCAATAGACGAGCCTCACAGTAACTTCCTAACCCAAGGAAAGAGCAACCAAGTTAGGGCAGATCATCGGACCTGCTCTGCTCGGACTTGTAGGTGATTATTGGGCAACTAGATAAACTGGTCGAGTAAAAATGGAAGGAAGACCTAAATCGATGCCTAGAGTTTGAGGTGCAGTTTTAAGCCTTTATACCGATTTCTGATAGTGACTTCTGTTACTCCAGCTGCTTCGGCCACGTCCTTCTGTGTCTTGTTCTCACCGTTCATCACACACGCTACATACAAGGCAGCAGCGGCTAGTCCCATTGGATCTTTGCCCGCTGAAATTTTACCTTCTTCGGCTCTCTTTAGAATGTCTAGAGCTTTGCGTTTTGTCTTTTCAGACAAACCGGCTTTACTAGCAATCCGTGCGACACACTTTACCGGATCGACTACGGGCATCTTCAGGTCCAGTTCTCTGATAAGTAACCTGTAACAACGCGCAACATCTTTTTTCTTGATATTACTAGCATTAGCAATATCTTTTAACGTCCGGGGCGTTTCAGTGTCACGGCATGCAGCATAAAGTGCGGCGGCCACCAAAGCAGAGATTGAGCGTCCTCTTACAAGTCCCTTCTCAAGCGCTTTCCTATACACATATGCGGCCTTTTCAATCACTGCATCACCAACAGCTAGTTTGTCCTTTAATCTGTCCAACTCACTAAATGCCTGTCTAAAATTGCGGTCGACAGGCTCATGCACCTGACTCCTGCTATCCCACGTTCTTAATCTTTCAATCGTACTCTTCATCGATGCAGACAATGGCTTTCCTGATGCATCTTTGTCTACTGGACCAATTATGGTCGCAAGACCCATATCATGCATGGCAAGCGATGTCGGAATTCCTGCGCGGCTCCTGTCTTCGTGTTCTTCTTTCGAAAAGGCTCGCCATTCGGGGCCCATCTCCTCAATCCTCTCGGTAACTACAAACCCACAGTTGCCGCAAAACATCTCCCCGCTAGAGTTGTCGGTAACCATCGGACCCTTTCCACAACGTGGACATCGGTCGCTAAATACTGAAATATCCCTTACCAAATTTCTTCACCGTAAAATTTCTTCACCGTAAAAACGGCACGATTACACATCTTATATATATATTTTTTTCTGTTATTTATGGATTACCATCAAGTAACCCGTAATGGTTCTTTGGATTGAGAGATTTTTAGTAAGTGAGCTTTAGATTGATGTTATAACGATTTATAATCAATAAATAGTGTAAATACCATAAACAACATTAGGGTAGGAGCAATGGAGACATACAAATCTTAATTAAGGAATCATGCTGCAGAAATACGATGCAAACGGTCGGGAGAATTCCCAGGTGGGTCATTGAAAAAGATCCGTCGTGGGAGAAATCAGTTCACTCCAATTATGACATACTGGAATGGACTAAAAAAGGAGCTGACCTGCGAGCAACTTGTGATCCAGCAAGCATGTTTTGTGATGTCACGATTGAGGAAAGAAACCAGCATCTCGATCTAACAGATCCGATTTCGAAATTTAACAATAAGAGCAGGTTGAGCACATTCGCCTCAGCGGATATAGCAAGATACCTGTCAAGTAGATATCTCAACCCTAGGTTCGATATCAATAGAACGGGACTCTTTAAATTTCACAAGTTTTAGCAAGACTATCGATGGCATAATGACTTAATTTATGCGTACTATGCTTCTTCGGAGCATTGCAGTTATCGGTCTGTTATTATTTGGAGTGTTTTTAAACACACACACAGGGGTAAGAGCTCAGTCGCTGACGAATGGCTCATACTTAGACGAAGTGAGATTTATTCAATATCTGGATGATAACGTTGCTTTGCAAGAGATAAAATCAGGTAATTTAGATACCTATTTTTCTAGGATCCCGCTGGAAACGGTTTCTGAAGTCAAGGCTGATCCTAGCTTGAAAGTATATGACAGAATCGCAGGGTCTTTTGGGCTCTTACTGAACCCAGCTCCTTCAAAAGATAATAATTCAATAAACCCCTTCCAATTCAGACAGGTTCGTTTTGCGATGAATTACCTGCTAGATCGTGAATTTGTTGTAGACGAAATATTAAGAGGCTATGGTACACCCTTAGCTGCTCCATTTGGAGTCTATTCTCCTGAATATCTCAATGTCTTAGATACAATAGAGTCATTTGGTTTCAGATACAATCCACAATTCGCACAAAAAATGATTTCTGATGCACTTACTAAGGCAGGCGCCACCAACCAGGGAGGAAAATGGTTTTTTAAAGAAAAGCCGATTAATATTAAAATTCTGATCAGGAGCGATGATGCACAGAGGCTAGCTATGGGCGAGCTCGTGGCTTCAGAGCTACAGAACGCAGGCTTCAACGTTCAAACTGATTTTGGAGATTTGAACAAGGCAAATCCAATCGTATATGGCTCTAACCCTCAAGACTTTCAATGGCAGGTTTACACGGAAGCTTTTGCTGGTACATCTGCATTCGTCAAATATAACCCGATAGTCGCCTCACAGATGTACGCGCCATATTACGGCAACATGCCGGGTGGTCAAAATCCTGCATTTTGGAATTATCGAAATGGGACACTAGACAAATTAACACAAAGAATAGAATTTTTTAATTTCACCTCTGAGGGAGAAAGAAATGAGCTACTTCGAAATGCCACGAGGGCTGGGGTTGAAGAATCCGTCAGAATCTTCATTGCACAAAATACAGAGCCCTTTGTTGCATCCTCTGCTATAAAGGGTTTGATCAATGATTTTGGTGCTGGAATCACAAGCAAACTTTCCCTTATCAATGCTAGGACTGCTAAGAGTAGCAATACTCTTGATATCGGTGTCAAACAGATTTACCAGGGTGCCTGGAATAATGTTGAAGGATGTAAAGATGCGTATTGCACACAGATCTATTCTGCTATATCTGACAGTGCTACCTTTAGAAATCCCTATACAGGCGAAGTGATACCATTGCGAGAACAGTGGGTGGACGTCTCTACGAAGGGTCCCGCCGGGAAGCTTAAGGTTCCACCTGATGCCCAGATTTGGGATCCTTATTCGCAGCATTGGAAATCTGTGGGCCAAAACGCCTCATCGATGAGTAAAGTCACCTACAAAATTCTCTATTCGAATTGGCATAATGGTATTCCGATGGACAAATCGGATTTGCTCTATACGCAATATTTCCTCTTCCAATGGGGAACCAATACCGGAAAAGGCGATCTTACCAATGACCCAGAATTCACATCTCAAGCACAGGCAGCACTTCCACTGGTAAAAGGCCTCAGATTCATTGCAAATGACGAAGTAGAGTCTTATATCAACATGTGGCACTATGACAAAAAGGAAATTGCTGATTCAGCAACAATTTGGCCGGCCGAGCCATGGGAAATAACTGCAGCAACCGAAAGACTTGTAACTTCAGGTAAGCTTGCCTATTCGACTGGAGAAGCTACAGCGAGAAACGTAGATTGGCTATCGTTACTTAGTCCAGTACATGCTGAAATGATAAGAGAAGAACTCCAGAAAATGAAGGATGAAGGTTATGTTCCGGCTGCTCTTAAGGGAATCATAACCGTGGGCAATGCATCGAATAGATATGATGCCAGCATAAACTGGATTGCAAATCACAAGAACGCAGTTATCGGAAATGGCCCGTTCTACCTAGATAGCTATAATCCTGCAGGAGGAATAATTATCATAAAGGCATTTAGAGATCCATCCTATCCCTTTCCCCAAGGGTATTGGTCTTCGTTTGAAAATCCGAAACTTGCAACACTTCAAAGTATTAACGCTCCACAGTTTATATCAATTGGGCAACAACCTGTTATTGTCAACCTAACTGTGAACGTGGGCGGAAGGCCTAGCAACGATGCAGTCGTTAACTACTTCATATCGAATAAAGATGACAGGGTAGTTGTTCAAGGAGCAGCTAAGCCTGCCGCTGCGGCTAACAAACTAGGTACTTACAACATCGTACTACGGGAAAACGATACTTCAAAACTATCTGTTGGCCCTAACACTTTGAAAATACTTACAAATAGCAGGGAGGCATTTAAGCCGGATATTTATAGTACAGTATTATTAGAGAATTTTTCTCGCTTCAAAGGTTGATGGCACTTGACGTTTTATTTTTTCTTAATTAGAAGATCAATACATATGCTGCTTGTTGTGTTTTCGACTATGGTGCTCACCCTTGCTCTCCTTGGCTCTACAATGGATAAGATACTAATTGATGCAGTCAGATTTGATGAAGTGAACAGCGTTAATGCAGGAAAATTTCAGTTTCAAAGCCCAGACCAACGTCAAAAGTATATTGATACACAAACCCTACTTCATATCAAAACTCTTGGCTTGGACGAACCTTGGTATTCTCCAAAGCGATTCGCCAATACACTATTAGAACTGCTGACGTTGGATTTAGGAAAATCGCATTTTTTTACCAGCAGTTCCGGTTCTTCTAGCGTCAGGGACATAATAATGGAGAAACTGCCGAACACTGTTTTGTTGTTTACATCCTCAACTATAATTGTATCTTTTATAGGTGTCTATATAGGTGCATTTGTAGCAGACAAGTCAGGTTCTGTATGGGACAAAATCAATTCATTTTTTGCAGTGTTAAGCAGTAGTTTTCCCTCGTGGTGGGTTGGAATGATAATGATATTTGCGTTTGCATTTCTTTACCCTATCTTTCCTGCACGTTCTACACCATTAATTCCGCCTTCAAATCCGTTCTATATTCTAGACTTGCTCTATCATATGACATTACCCCTCATTACTCTTGTTTTAGTGAGTTTTAGTGCATGGTCGTATATCGTCAAATATTTTATAGGTGGCGTTTTACGCGAAGATTTTATAGCTTCTAAAATGGCGATTGGACTTCCTAAAAAAAGGATAGTTTATTCACATGCCCTGAAAAATGCTGGCCCCCCTATAATAACTGCAATTGCATTAAGTTTGGCAGGTTCATTTGGAGGATCTATAATAATCGAAGCGGTATTTGATTGGCCAGGAATGGGGAAATTATATTATGATGCAATATCAGTAATGGATGTTCCTATTATCATTGGGCTCACTTACATTTTTACACTAATTTTTGTTATCACGATTTTTGTGACAGATATCGTTTACGCCTTTCTAGACCCACGAGTGAAAGTAGGATGACAATTCAACTAGTATCACGAGCGACTGTTTTACGAAAGTTTTCGCATTCTAGAGGCGGAATAGCTGGAGCAATTATCTTAATATTCTTGATTTCAATTACATTGTATGCTGTATTTTATATACCGCTGGGTTCTTTCAAGCAATGGAACAATCCAGATTATTGGATTGACTATCCCAAGGCCGCTGCGCCGGCGTGGACAAATATTGGGCTGAAATTGCCTGAACATATTATTCTTAGATCTGACCAGGCTGTAGTGTCGAGTACAAAAGAAAATGGAATACGTATAGTGACACACACTTATACTATTCACTTCAATTACGATTCTTACCCAACTGATTTCATGGTACCATATGCTGTGAAATACGGGCAAATACCGCCAGTCTTGCAGATAGATATAATTAGACCAGATCTTAGAGATTTTCGGATTTATAGTTCTGCATTACCGCCTTCGCTTATTCGGACATCGACTCAAAACGAATTCAGCGGAAGAGTTTTCTCTACTGACAGCTTGATAACGGAAAACCTTCGTCTTGATAAGGGTCTCTTCAAGTATAACCAAGATGAATCGCTGCCCCAGGTCATGCTATTTTCTCAAACCGATCAGGAAAAGGTTCTAAAAGGGAAATATCAAGTGAAGGAAACCTTCTATCTCTTTGGTAGTTCAGACTCTGTCGAAAGGTCTGATCTGGTTCTCGGTGGAAGAGTATACGGCTTGATGGGAACCGATGAGCTACGCAGAGACCTCACAATCGGCATTCTATGGGGAACCCCTGTTGCCCTCTTTATAGGACTAACAGTCTCCATAGCTTCAATTTTCATTGGATTAATTTACGGGGTTGTTGCTGGATATAAAGGAAAAAGAATAGATGAGGGATTGATGCGAATAAATGACATATTTTACTCGTTACCTATATTACCACTCCTAGTTATTTTGTCAGTAATTTTTGGCAGGAGCATTTTTTTGATCACAGGTTTCCTTATAATTTTTGGGTGGGTAGGCACAGCAAAAATCACCAGAAGCCTCGCATTACAGCTTAAGAATATGCAGTATGTAGAGGCTGCAAAATTAATGGGGCAATCAGATATAAAGACTATATTTAAACATGTTATACCCCAATTGCTTCCGCTAACCTTTGCTAGCATTGCAATAGCAGTCCCAAGCGCTATACTAGCGGAAGCAGCATTAAGTTTCTTAGGGTTAGGTGACCCGTCAATTCCCACATGGGGACAAATTCTTCATGAAGCTAATTCTGGACAGGCAGCAGCTAGGGGTCTATGGTGGTGGATAATTCCGCCTGGTTTGATGATTGCACTCACAGGACTTGCGTTTGCATTTATGGGCAATGCAGTTGAATCAACGGTAAATATCAAGCGCAGATAGCAGCGACGTAGAACAATATATATCGCTGCTCTTACTGCTCTCCCGTCATATCATGTCAACGAATTCTAGGTCCATAGCTGCACCATTTCTATCGAATGCGCCGATCGTACTATATTCATAGGGATAATTTATGATAACGGACACGACACCATAATAATTATTCAGATCCTCAAGTGAGGGTCTATTAGAACCGCCGGGATGGGAGTGCGCTGTCCCTACATAAGAGAGATCAAAAGGCAAATCATACGTCGGAAAACCGGAATAATATGGTCCATGTGTGGAAAACGGCGGAACGACTAATCCTTCAATTATGGTTTGTTGTTTCTTGCTTCTACCTTTCAAAATTAAAATTCCTTCGTTTGGATGCCAAGTCTTCGAATACGTAATAATCCCATCTGCAACCTGTTTGGTCATCGTAACCTTCCGCGTACCCGCGTCAGACCTTTCTTTTTTTCTAGACAGGAACAATAATTCTGATTTTATTTGCATCTTTATTTTAACATTGGCGCCTGAATAACTTCGAAACGCGGACTGTAGTAGATTTAGCTTAGCCTTCTCTGACGCGTGCATTCCAAAATGTATTAAAAAAATTGGATGCTACATTTTTTAATACCCCGATACAGAAATGTATTATACGAATGACAAATCAGTGTGCACTTTTGCTGCTAGAATTGGGTCTGGCCGCGTTGGATGAGAACAACAATGTAATCGTCTCGAAAAGATTCACAAATCCTGCCCAATCATTCCGTTCGATAAAGTCAGGAACGATTCCGACAGAACTTGAAGAGATTATTGAGGCGCTTTCCCGTTTTGATTATATATCTGTTAATGATTCGAATGTAAATGACGTTCTGAATTCTGCCGGTCTTAAAAGCCACATGATGACTCTGCAGGAACAAGATGAAATTCAGAACAAAAAGCAGATGCTGCTAATAAGATGCGGATTTGCACGTGATGAAAGAGATACAATACGTGAATTAAGAAATTTCGCTATTGAAATATCGTCATCGAGAGT